>PMMO01000137.1 GCA_003162215.1 Ignavibacteriota bacterium | reverse complement strand
CCTCCACTACTGCGGCCATTGACCAGTTCGTTCTGAATCGCCTACGTGACCCCTCGGAATGCATACTCTGTATAGGTAAATACCTCGCCCCCCAAATCAAAGAGTAGTCTTCCTCATCTGAAATGGCGCTCAGCGCAACAAGATCAACTTCCTCGTCTCGACAAAATCCCCCGATTGGATCCNNCAGCGAGTACACCAACGGAACACGACTTTCCTCCGCTCCTGCTGACGTGACATATCCACCTATGGCGAGAAAGGAAAATAGCCCGTACTGGATTTCGACTCCCCCACCGCGGGTCACCAAGCCACTGACGGGCTCCCCGATGCTCCCCCGGAGAGCATTTCCTGAGCCTTTCGCCGACACGGCCCCTACGTCAAATGTCGATGTAAGGACCACCGCTTGCTGACTGCGCGCTACAAGCGGGGCAAGGAGAAAGGCGCCGAGCAGCGCGGCCTTGAGGTTCACCGGCTGCCTCCTTCGGGTGAAGAGTTGGACCGGATGCCGAATGCTTCCGGATTCACGTACTTTCCGCGGGCGGCGGGCTCCTTCATCACCTCATCCTTCATCGGGTTATGGATGGCATAAGCATCGTGGCGGATGCCGGTAACCTGCCATGAGACTTTTACCCTCGGCTTGTCGGTTTTGATTGTGAAACAGTTCGAATCAATCTCCTTTATGATGATTGCCTGGGCAAACTCTCCAATGACCGTGAGTTGATACCGGAAATCCCGGTTCAGTGATTCAAAGTACGACGGGAGTTCGACGGTCGCCAGCCCCTCACCGTCCGTTAGGATATTGCCGCTGTACACATTCATCATTTCATTGCTTTCAACGCAGGAGTGAACGAGATATTTGTTCAGTGGATCCAACGGATGATCGATCATGAAGTTCTTCGTCCCCCCGACTGAGAGTCTTCCAGAAATCGCGACATCGCCCTCGAAGTAGCCGGCTCGTTGGTTTGGAGAATTGGCCTTTCCGTACACGCCGACCCACCGGGTATCATCCGAACCGGGGCCGGGGTTGCCATAGACGCCGCAGGTGTAGATCAATGTGGGCCCCACAACGAATTGTCCACTCATAAAACCATATGCGCCCGTTGCGGTATTCTGCGCGAAGACAGCGTTACCGGATGCGCTTCCCGTGACCGCTGCGTACAATCCCGTGCCGGTTGCTGAGGTCGCGTGAACGCCATATCCGGATCCCGTGTTGATTCCGGTGACTCCCCGTCCGGTCGTGCTTCCGTTCGTCCCATACACGCCGCTGGCAAAGGTACTTATTCCGTAGACGCCGGGGCCGTTCGTGCTCGATCCATATGCGCCTGGGTTGTTCGTGCTCGATCCGTAAACGCCGGTTCCGCCTCCCGCCAGTCGGCCGATCGAACCATCGCTGCTCGAACCGTATACGGCGGTCCCAGTTGTCGTGATTCCGTACACGCCGATTCCCGATGGACTGACTCCATAAACGCCGTATCCGGCTCCCGCGTGCTCTCCCCACACACCGATACCTGATGCTCCTGTTCCCATATTCAATCCTTTCACTGCCGCGGAAGAGCCACCAGGGGATGCGGAGGTAAGTTCGCCGAGGATGCCAACCGCCGAGGCTCCCTGCGACGCCGACCAGCCATACACTCCGGGGCTTATCCCTGTCTGCAGAGTGTGTCCACCTTCAACGCCTGTTCCCAAATCACTGAGTCCGTACGCCCCGCGCGTCGGACCTCCACCCTGCACGCCCGTGCCTGCCGAGCTAAAGCCGGAAACCCCGATGTAGTTCGACTGTCCAAACACACCGATCCCACCCTGTTTCGACTCTCCGCTTATCGCTCCGCCGAAGCCTGTGTTGGTGAGCGCGAGCACCGCTTCATCGGAAGTCGATGTGTCGGCCAACGGAAACCGAAGGCTTCCCCCGTTGATACCCGCGGAGATACGCAGCGTATTGCCGATTGTGTTGATGGAGATGTTGCTTCCCGGAACAAGCGTCACTTCGTCGGTAATGCCGTTCACCACGCGAACGACCGTGCCGGGAGCGACATTCTTCGCAAACTGCGCAGTGTCAGCGCGCACGGAACGAAAACTGTATCCCACAGCTGCGAGCTCCGTGCGGGGGGAGAGTTCAGCGCTACTGCCCAGCTGAATGCCCAGCCAATACGGCCGATCGAACTTCACAGAGTCCGGAAACGGAGCAGTATCACCAAGCAAGACAGAAAGGAGACCCCGCTTCACCGATACTGTATGCGCCTCGGTCCACATAGGAGAGTTTCCGTTGGAAGCGTCGTATAGACGAAAAGTGAGGCCATACGCCCCGTCGGGACGCGGATTGCCAACCGTGTCGGTCAGGACACCCTGGAAGGAGATCTTCCGTGGCACTTGAGCGAATGCAGTCGACACAAGTAACAGTAGAACGACCAATGAGTAAGAGCGGATCATGTGTGCCTCCAGGAATGATTTAATGGCATTTGTCGCAACCCAAGGAGAAAGATTCCTGAACAACAACGGAAAAGACTAAGCAGTATAACTTCTTCCAACATGAGAGGGGGAAGAATCGTTCCTTGTGAGTGAAGAGGAGCGGAATCCCAGAAAGCGGGAGGTCCAGAGGACGGACCTGTATCCTGTAGAAGTAAACGCCGCTTGAAAGCCCGCTCCCGTCAAACCCGTATCGATCGACGTCCAGTTCGTGCCGTTGTTGGTGGAGAGAAACACGCCGCCTGTATCAGTCCCGGCATAGAGATTTGTGTCGCTTATGCACAGGGAGGAAGCAGAACGATGGCAAGTGCGAGACAGATGGATTGGGTTCTCATCTTGCCCACACACCCCTGCTCACAAGGGGGATAAAGAATAGGTTCTAGTTGTCGTTGATCATTTGGCGAATATTGACCATCAGTTGTGATGACGATTCCTCCTCAATCTCGAGATGATCGAGATAGCAACCCTAAGTGATGTGATATTGATAAGTTACAAGTATTAGATCTTGTCGGAATTCCAACAATATCGGCATAGGATTTGTATAGCACGCTAGAAGGGGGCACCAACCATGCGCGATTTTTTTTCAACGTCAAGCGAATTTGCACTTCGTTTAAATATCTCATGAGACGAGCCATGACACCACGAAGAGATCCTCAGAGATCGAAATCGCAATCTGCGGTGAACGAGGAAAGGTCTTGCCTCGTATTCCGCAATCACCCCACCCCCGCGTGTGTGTACGATCTCGAGACACTCGCCTTAATCGAGGTGAACGATGCAGCCATCGAGAAATACGGTTACGCGCGGGAGGAATTCCTTGAGATGACGCTGAAGGATATTTTTCCCCCGGAAGATTTGACGAGATTGTTCGATCGTATGGCTAAGTTGAGATCGGAACAGCTGCTTTCCGACGAGTGGCGTCGCTCGCTGAGGAACGATAGCATCATTGACGCGGAGATCTTTTCGCACACGTTGATATACCACGGACGCAAAGTCGCCTTAATGATTGACCAGGACACCACCGAACAAATGGATGCAGCGGAGGTCATACATGCAAGCGACAAACGTCACCGCTCGTTGTTCGAAAACATGCTGGAAGGATTTTCATATTGCAGGATGCTATTTGAGAATGACAGACCGGTAGATTACGAATATCTCGAGGTCAACAAGGCGTTTGAGGAAGTATTAGGATTGAAGGATGTTATCGGGAAAGGGGCCACCAAGGTAATTCCTGGCATAAACGAATCAAATCCGGAGTTGCTTGAGCTTTGTGGCAGGGTGGCACAAACGGGCCAGCCGGAACAATGCGAGATTTACATAAACCCCTTGGACACATGGTTTTCTATCTCTGTTTACAGCATGCAACAAGGATACTTCGCTGCTATATATAGCGACATCACCGAGCGCAAGCGGGCGGAGGACCACGTTACAAGGCTCAATCGTCTGTATGCCATTCTGAGCAATGTCAATCAGGAGATCGTACGGATCCACGATCAACATCAGCTGTTGGAACGAGCATGCCGGATTGCAGTTGACTTCGGGGAATTCAAGATGGCATGGATTGGGATGGTTCATCCGGGAACCCAGAAAATCGACGTGGTCGCTATGAAGGGCGCAACGGATGGCTATCTTGACAAGATTACAGTCGACCTCAACGACGATCTGCAAAACGGCGGACCGACAGGAAGTGCGATCCAGATGGGAATGAATACTATCTTGAATGACATCGAGCACGATTCGATCATGCGACCTTGGCTGGAATCTGCTTTGAGACTCGGTTGTCGGTCGTCGGCCTCTTTTGTATTGAAGGCATCTGGAGACATATGCGGCGTGTTCAGTTTGTATGCCCCCGAGGTCGGTTACTTTGCTAATGACGAAATCAGGTTGCTCAATCAGCTGGCGAAGGACATTTCATTTGCGATTGAATTCAATCAACAAGAGTCCGAACGCAAGCGAGCACAGGAGGCCCTGGCGGAGAGTGAGCGGAGATTTCACCAGCTGTTTGATGAAGCCCCTGTCGGTTATCACGAGATTGACATTCACGGTTGCATTGTTGAGGTGAACCGCACGGAGCTGGAGATGCTGTGCTACAGCGCCGAAGAAATGCTGCACCACCCCGCATGGGAGTTCCTCGTCGAGGGTGAAAGCGCCCGCCAGGCGATTGGAGCCGATATCGCAGGGCCCATGCAATCAGATCAAACGTACGAATGCGCATTCCGGAGGAAAGACGGAAAAGCGTTGGACGTAATGATCAAACATCGGGTACTCCGGAATGAAGCGGGGGAAGTCGTTGGTATTCGCTCCACGGTGCAGGACATTACCAAACGCAAGGAGGCGGAGGAACACCTCAGGCAGAGTGAAGAACAATTCCGTTTGATTGCGGAGAATGTCGGAGACATGATTACGATGTTGGACCTGGACGGCCGGAGGATCTATAGCAGCCCTTCTTATACGGGTATTCTGGGGGACCCGGAGCCATTGAAGGGCACAGATGCATTTCGTGAGGTCCATCCGGACGATGTGGCAAAGGTAAAGCAGGTGTTTCAGGAAACCGTCAGAACGGGTATCGCACATCGGATTGAATACCGGCTCTTCGGCAAAGATGGGAGCGTTCGCGACATTGACTCGAAGGGAAGCGTGATCAGAGACAATGACGGCAAGATTTTCCGAATCATCGCGGTCTCCCGTGATGTGACCGAGGAGAAGAGGCTTGCGGCGCAATTTCTGCGGGCACAACGCATGGAAAGCATAGGCACACTCGCCGGCGGTATTGCCCATGATCTCAACAATGTCCTGGCGCCGATTATAATGGCGACCGAGATCCTGAAAGACATAATACCCAATCCGCGCGGGAAGAACATCCTCAATACGATTGAGACATCGGCAAAGCGCGGCGCAGACATTGTCAAGCAAGTGCTGGCATTCGGACGAGGAGTCAAAGGTGACCGCATTATTGTGCAACTCAAACATATCGTCAACGAAGCCGCCGGGATCGCCGTTCAGACATTTCCAAAATCGATCAAGATCAAAACAGCTATTCCATTGGATCTATGGCCAGTCTCAGCTGACCCGACACAGATGCACCAGGTACTCCTGAACATGATGGTGAATGCGCGGGATGCCATGCCCAAAGGAGGGAATCTAACAATATCGGCAGAGAACATTNNCTTTCAACCACGCTTGCCATCGTAAGGAGCCATGGAGGGTTCATCAATCTGGACAGTGAACTGGGGAAAGGGACGGCGTTTCATATATATATCCCATCGACAGAAACGGCTTCGGGGGAAACGGCACTAAGTGAGGAAGCGAACCTCCCGATGGGAAATGGTGAACTGATTCTGGTCATAGATGATGAAGCGGCGATCCGTGAAATTACCAAAGAGACGCTTGAAACGTATGGCTACAAGGTACTCTCAGCAAGCGATGGCGCGGAAGGAGTCGCGGTCTTTGCTGAAAGCAAGAAGGAAATCAAAGTCGTGATCACCGACATCCTGATGCCAATAATGGATGGGACGGCCGCAATT
>PMMO01000189.1:3974-10338 GCA_003162215.1 Ignavibacteriota bacterium | reverse complement strand
ACGGGGAGATTGACAGAGTGGCTGTGGTGAACGGGCTGCATCACTATTACTTCAGACGCGCTGCGTAAGAAGCAACCAGGAAACTCAATCTACGAAGCGTTCACAGACGTATCGCGGGAAATCTATTGCCTCGCCGAGGGAAATGTGACTCTTCGGATAGAATCTGCGCGCACATCCCCCTCCTTGAATCGAGAACTCACCGCCACTTATCTTCTCATCGAACAGAATGTCGCACTTAACTCATGATCCGTGATGGCATTTTGACATGGATGGAATATTGCAGAGGGACACGGATTTCGTTGCATGCACTTCGCAAGCGATTGACTCTCATTCACTTAGACCAAGACTCTTTGCAGCACGAATGAGCGTTTTGTCAAGAGTCCATAGCCGACAGCCTGTCAATTGCGTTGAGGCGAGCAGATTAATATCAATCCAACCGAGACCGAGGCCAAATAGTTTTCTCAATTCAAGAAACCGGATGGTTTCATCAAACTCTGAAAGGCGTGCCTGTGGTAACAAGGAAAGGAGCTTCAGAATTTCAGCTCTATTGTGAAGATTGCCACATGCGATCTCACCAAAAATGAGAGGGTGATGCAGAACCACCCCAGCATTAAGCAACTGCTCAAGCTCGGCATTGCCACGCCGAAAATGGTCGATCCAAACGGATGTATCAACCAGTGTCATTGGACCGTTTGGGAGCGACGGCGCGGCGCGGCGTGCAGATGCTTCTCCGTCCCACCAAGAACCGCTAGCCGACGTGCGCTTTCCAACGCGATGAGCGCTTCAAGACCTAATCGAATAAGCGAGGTCTTTTCGGAAATGCCGGTGAGCTTCGATGCTTGGCTCAGAAGGTGGTCGTCGATATTCAGTGTCGTTCTCATATGCTTCAATATGCACATTCAATGCATATCTGTCAAGGAGATTCTCAAGCTCTCCTCCCCAAGAAAGTGTATCTTCATGAACTGCGAGGCGCAGATAGATAGGAGTAAACCGGCTGCGGGAATAGACTCGCCAATGGTCGAGAAAAAAGGGAATGCGCCTGGCTTGCAGATCAAATGGTGAGGAGTTCTATCCCTGACGGGCGGGGATTCTGTACGAACGGTGGCAGGTGAAGGTAGACTTGGAAGTGAGACAGACTTTGGGGATACCGCGAGAAAACAAGAATACTTCCCCAATCGGGATACAATACGCGTACAGCCTGGATCCTTGTGGGTCCATAAGTCTTTATAAATCAATAGCTTATCTCGTGCACCCACCAGGACTCGAACTCCGTTCCGACCGAAGTTAGCAAGGCGGAGCCGCGGCTAACTTCGATGTCGGAACGAGAATCCTCGTTCCGCACAAAGTGCGGAACGGGACCTGGAACCCACTGATTAAGAGTCCGGCAATGTTCAGCCAAAACGCGCAAAATGGGGTACTTCTCCTCAGCTGGGTTGCGATAAACTGTCATAAACTGCCATCGATTGGCATAGAGTTACTGCACTTTCACTGCACTGGTTCGGGGACGGCACCTCCTCGTTGTTATGAATACCTCAAGTTCCATTTGACATATTCATGACTGTTGCCAATCCTACCTCAACAACATCATTCGTTTTGACTCGACGAAGTTCCCAGCAGTCAATCGATAAATGTACACTCCAGACGAGAGCTTCGCTCCATCGAACTCAACCTGATAATTGCCCGGAGCCTTCTGCTCATCAAGCAGTACTGCAACCTCCCTGCCGAGCAGATCGTACACGGCGAGGCGTACATCCCTAGACCCCAGACCCGAGACCCCAAACCCTATCTTTGTTGTCGGATTGAACGGGTTCGGATAGTTTTGCTCCAGNNTTGAACGGGTTCGGATAGTTTTGTACGAGTGCCCATTCTGACGGCAGATCCAACTTTTCTGGTCCGATTCCGTTGACTCCGGGTTTGTACGTGATTTTGACATCGTAGCAGAAGCCGAAGTTGTAAGTATTACCCACCTCATCATCCACTACTATAGGAGACCCGGTTTCACCACCCCAATCTGTCGATATCCATGAGGAATCAATCCAACGGAATAGATGTATCGATGTTACGTTCGCCCCCGAATCATATGAATAGGTCAGTCTATCCGCGTCTGTCAATTGCCCTCCGTCCCACGTCTCAGTCAGACCTTCGATGATATTTACGTTGGAGTCGTACGTTAAAGCAAAGCGCAACCACAGTGACCAGCGCGAGCCCGACCATTTCTCTACCGACTCCTCGATGAATCTCCCATCGCCAGCGTAGACCGTTATACTTCGATCCTCCATAATCCATTGACCGTCAACAAAACTTTCGGAGAGAGAGGAAGACGGATTTCCCTTTGCATCATACGTTCTCGCAGTGCGACCTACGGTCAACCATGCATTATTCACCCAGCATTCCTGAAGTTCACATATTTCATTTCCGTGTGCGTCATACGTCATAGTGTAACGCCAGAGATTTTCCATCTTGCCATTCACACTCACATCGCTGAATAGCGATATCATGTTCCCGGAAGAATCATACGCAAAGAAGATCCTCTGCCACAGATACAATTCTCCATCCTCGGCATACTCAGAAAGCCTCTGGATCATTTGTCCCTGAGAATTGAACGTCCAACTCTCCCGATGATAAGGCGCCCAGCCACCGTCTCTTGCTTGATCTTCCTCGAATGAAAGTAGGTTGCCGGCGGCGTCATAAGTGCATGATGTCCGAGCCGAATCCACCCATTGACCGCGCGACCATGATTGGAGAAGTGCAAAGCATCGGTTCCCATTTGCGTCATACAGATACGAAAACCTTGACGAGTTGCTCCACAGGCCATGAGTCCCTATCTGTTTCAGGTCGCAAGTCATCTTCCGGTGTGCATCGAATGAGTACAGATGCCTCGATGTATCCTGTGTGCTGACGACTGCCGCCGTATCGATTACACATTTCTGGGATTGAGTTGATGTCGCTTTGCGGGGGAAATGGGCGAGCCAAGACTTTCCAATGCCGTTCGCTGCCTCTTGTTGACGGGGAGCATACCCCGGGCTGACCTCTGTATCGATACGGAAAGGGAGGGAGGGAGCCAATTGATCTAGAACGGAACCGAGAGGCTCTCTTTGGAATCTGGTGAATCTGAGAGAACTTCCGTTCGTTAGGATGAGAATTGCGTGTTTTTGCGAAGAAGCCTGACCGGGCCCTCCGCAAAGAATCATCAGATACAAAACTAAGGAGAGATAGAAGCTGATCCTGAGCTTTGGCATGTGAGACCCCAAAATGGATTCGACTACCTTTTTTCGTGTGTCTACAGGTGTAGACAAACTCAGACCAATTGTGTGCCTGCTGACCTGTAGCTCCGCCTTCGAATTTCCACAAAAAAAGCGGGAAATGCACTCGAGATGGCTGAAGTCATCCACCAAATGGCTGGCTTTGAACACATCATACGGCCCAGGTCCTTCTTCGGTTCGATCGGTTCCGGCTTGCAGAACATCTTTTTCAATGGTGATGTCCGCCTTCGATTTTCTGCGCGCCGGAGCTGGCTTGTGCAGCGGTGGTCACCCTGATCAAAGACGAAGGCACGGGAATCCCGAGCCTGTCTTGTACCTTATCGACGATCGGATTCACCGGATCACTAGGAGCTGGCGCGTCAGCACAACCAAGAAGAACTTGTCGTAGAAGCCGAATTGAACCCTCTTCTTTCCTAACCTTCGCAGCAGGATCTCGTTTTCCTTCCTGAGCAGAGCAATCTCAGAGACGATAGTCCTTTTGGTCCTGAAGACTTGGAGAAACATGCGGAGTAGGGAGGCAAAGAAGAGAACCATGTCTGCTCTGGAAGTGAGGGGAGAACGCTTTCCAGAGTGAAAGATCGGCACTTCAGACGTCAGATGGAATAAGTCCCCCCATGCGGTCAAATATCGAACCGACCGACAATCTCACTTTGAACGACCATCACATATAGCGACATGAGAGTAAGTCGAGTCCCTCGTCAGGTTTCGACCCGCCGAGCAACTGACTTTTTTTTGACCAACGCGCACCGGAAACGCAGGAATGAAGTGAGTATCAAGCGGAAAGTTGCCATACCAATCTGCATTCGAAGTTCACGAATTACTACACTTTCACTACACTCGATCAAAAGCCGGTTATCAGCCGTCCGACACAAAAGAAAAACCCCGAATGCGCTTCACATTCGGGGTTTTCGTGCACCCACCAGGACTCGAACCTGGAACCCACTGATTAAGAGTCAGTTGCTCTACCAATTGAGCCATGGGTGCAAAGTCTGACAGTATGTCATGTCCACTAAGGGAATTTTATAATATACAAAAACCTCGCGTCGAAGTCAATGTCTCTCTATTGGGTTCACGAGGGGTAGGAACCCCAGTCCGATGGCAGATGCTATCCTCGGCCCCCCACGCGATTCAGATTAAGCAATTCGCGCTGGAATCTTCGCCACAGACTCCCCCAATCCGCGGAATGCATACTCTGTATACCATCTGTGCACAGTCGAAGATGAGATCGTGACGCCCGTGTAAATACCTCCAACGACAATTCAACGAGCAGTCGTCTCACTCCGTATGTGCCGAAGACGCAGGACACGTGACTGAAACCAGAGGCGCACGCAACCGACCCAACATGGGGGTTCCTCAAGCCACTGCGTGACTAATTCGCGGCGTCAGGTGCAGTGGGTCACTTCGTCAACACAAACTTCTTCGTTTCCACGTACATCCCTGCTTGCAGCCTGTAGAAATATACGCCGCTCGATAGCTCAGCCCCGTCGAATTTCACTTCATGAAAACCTGCCTCCATCTCGCCATTGATGAGTTGCGCAACCTGCTGGCCGAGGGTGTTGAATACCGTCAGGGTCACTTGTGAACGATTGGGCAGGCCGTAGCGNNAAGGGGTTGGGATAGTTCTGCAGTAGCTGGTTGGCCAAAGGCAGGTTGACGAACTGACCATCACCGACACCGGTTACTAGGTGTGAGGAGGTCCATGTACCTGATGCAGACCCTGTACCGTTGTAGGTTCCGTTGCTAAACGACGCTGACCAATCCCCGCTGGCGGTTATTGTCGACACTCCTACAACAAAGGTGCCGCTAAACGTGTAAGTTGCATTTAATGCTCCACCCGAGCCGCCGAAGTTGGTAGACCCAGAAATCGAAATATTCCCTGCACCGGCGGCAGGAGAAGTCACAGTGATGACATAGTTACTCACAGTAAATGCAACTTGGCCGCTAACTGGAGAAGGACCCAGAGGGGTTGTTGATGTTCCGGCATAGCTTCCGGCGTACGAGCCGTCAAATTGGGCCGTCGCGGTAAAGAATGGAAGAAGCGTCAACCCAAAGCTCATCATAAGGCACAAAAGCTTTTTTGTCCCATGCATCATAGCATCCTCCGCACTTCGTAAGTGGATTCTGAACACACCTCATCAAAAGGCTTGTCCATCTCTCTTTCGTGAGTGTTTTGTCCGCCATACTAGATCCTTGATCGGATTGCTCTCCTGCCCATTTGTTTTGTGCCTCAAATTGTTGGGAACCACGCATCCTGATTCCAACTCCTCATTGACGAGTTGAACGACTGGCTGGCCAAGCGCGCTGAAGACGGTGAGTGTGGCGTGTGAACGATTGGGCAACTCATAGCACGGGAGCTTTTGGACAAAGGCCAATGAATAACACTATGGCCATCACAATTGAGCTGTGTTTCATGGCCTCCCGCCGAAATGGTGAACGGGAACCGATCAACGCAAAGAATGGGGATGCAGAACGTGTTGTTGGATAAACGCTGGCGGAATGGCGCGGCCGGTGCGGAAAGAATTCGCTCTTCGCTACTCCTTGAAGAGGAACGATNNGAGCATGATATCCCGTAGCGCACAGGAACTCCCAAAGCTGATGACCTTCGCAACCGGAGAGGATAGGTTACTCGTCGATCGTGATGCAAAAGAACAGGAATAGAAAAATATCTGCTACAGCCTATCGTCTAAAACCACTGTCAATCCGCATTAGTTCCCGTAAGGATAATGTGGCAAAACCCAACCAAGCGTAACGGCTTTTCATCAATCTATCCCACCAATGGCCGATTGTCAACGAAACGTCCATCGTGCTGGCTCCCAATTGCCGTTCTCCATTGTTTCAGCCGGCACAAACGTCGTTCGAAGCCCCTTTGTACCTCCCTTTCAATCCTTTGAATCACACCGACCCCGGACTCCAAACATCATTCTCAAATTGCTGAAGCTCGTTCATCTCTGACAGAGCAATTATCTCCTGATCTTTCCCAACCTGTGCCGGCTCATCCCGATAGACCTGAAATAGGACGGACCCGGTGATGATTCCCGAACCCCTATGTGTACATCATCCAACCGAATTCAGCGGATCAATAACAGCTTGCGCGTCTGCAC
>PMMO01000189.1:0-3898 GCA_003162215.1 Ignavibacteriota bacterium | reverse complement strand
TTTCCCGTCCACGGTCAAATTCGCCAACGAAGTCGCCTGTAAGTCGTTATTTATCAACGTGTGACTTTCTGAGTATTTTCGGGCGAGCAACAGCAGTACCAAATGCGTCTTTTTGCCATACACTGCCATGGGAGCGTCCGCGGCTTACCTGCGCCGCGAACTCAATTGTGCATATGGAAAAACAACTAGGACTATTTCCGAGCCATTAACCTGAGCAAATGATCGCGGTCAATTCCCCACTGCCCCCCACGCGCCGTCACGTTCAGGCGATGGGTAGGCGGCGCCGATGAGAGGAATATGTGGTCAATCACCTCCGCGTGGTGAAGGCGTTGAGGGTCACGGCGTCTCTGACCAGCCCTTTGACCCCCGCAGCATCGATCTTGTCGCCCTGGTGAAAGTCTATAGCTCTCCATGTTCTCCCCTCAAGGCTGGCATTGAAGAGGCGCTTGGGATCTTTCAGAGAAGCTCCCTTGGGGAAGGTGAGCTTCACGTGTCCCTTGAAGGCGCCGGCCACGCAGATGAGGCCGTTGGCTTCCCAGACGGGAGTGCCCCACTTCCATGCTTCCGTGAGGTCAGGGCTTGCTCTGAGGATGATTTCGCGAAGTCTCGTAAGGGTCGCGGTGCGCCAGTCGCCAAGTTCGCCGATGTACATCGTGATCAGCAAGGACGGATTCGTCTTGCTACTTGGCGCGGGCTTCTTCATTGGATGCTCCTCCAAATAGACGACACTCACGTAGCGAAGAGTAGACGCGGCTCACCTTCGCCGCGAAGACGGTCGCTCTGGACTAATTCAACTTGGCGAATCTGTGTTTGTTCCTCTTGAGGAATTCCTTCCTCCACTTCCGACGTGCCTCCCTTGCGGGAGGAGGGTTTGACGAGCGCACCAATGTCCGAATGTCCGCAAGTTCCGGAGCGTTGAATTGATTCCGTCCCGTGTCCGGGCTGGCAGGGTTCTCTCGCCCAGAGTCCGGGGCTTCATGAGCGATTGAACAAATTGAAGAAGGTCAAGATGCGTGACATCGCGGGCGATCGGGTCCCCCATGAATCCCATAAGGGACTTCTTCGCGGGGATCAGGGAACCGGAAACGGTGGAAGGTCGGACGTACGAAGATCGGAGCGAGATGAACAGATCGAAAAGAGCGGAGAAGTTTTCTGGAGCGTTCATGGTACCCTCAGGTTTTCGGGAATGTCGTTTTCCCTGAGGGACTGTCATATTGTCACGACCTCAAAACAGATTGGAATCGAAGAAACTGACTACATCTGATTGAGAGTTAGTTGCTCTACCAATTGAGCCATGGGTGCTTCATTGGCGCTAGGCGTTGGGCAGTAGGCACTAGCCTGGCTTATCGTCCTTATTGCCTCAAGTGCCCGCTTCCCTCACTGCCCGGGGGCGCTCAACGGCGACTGGGCCGGCGGCAACTGCGGGGTGGTCGCACTCGGCTGGCCCGCACTCTTCTGCAGAACGCTGTTCCCCTGACTCACCCCATGCGGGAGGAAGAAGATGTTGATCACCAGAGCCAGCACCAGAAATGCCGCCGCGAGTATCTGCGTGGCGCGCATGAGAAAATCGCTCGTGCGCCGAACGCCGAACACCACGCCTACAGAGCCGCCACCAAATGTTCCTGCCAATCCTCCGCCTTTGCTCGACTGCATGAGCACGATAAGGATCAACAGTATACTGACGATCAGCTCGAGAACAATCATGAACGTGAACATGTGTTTCCGTCTTTACGTTTCTTGGGAGATTATAGTATACGAAAGAGCTCCCGAAAAATCAAGTGCCAATGCCCCATCTGGCCAGCTTTTCAGGGGTAATGCCCTCCCCAGACTGCCCGGAACGCCCCTCCGTCACCAACCGCTCGATGTACTTCCCTACCATGTCGAATTCGAGATTCACCCGGGTCCCTCGACGCGCACTTCCCAGGGTCGTATGCTCCAGCGTGTGGGGAATGATGGATACGACAAAAACATTTCCCTCAAGCCTGGCAACCGTCAAACTGATCCCATCCACCGCGATGGATCCGACAGGGATGAGATAACGGGAGAATTCCCGTGGGTACGAAATGTGGACAAGCTGACTGCTGGCCTGCGACACGATCTCTTCGACANNCCGCCACAAGATGCCCGCCGAGACGGTCACTCAGTCGCACTGGAAGTTCGAGATTTACCCGTGAACCGTTGGTGAGCTCACCAAGCGTGGTCTTGAGCAACGTTTCTTCCACTGCTTCTACCCGAAAGAGCGAGCGATCCATGGTTACCACCGTCTGGCACGCCCCATTCACCGCGACACTGTCGTTCACGTGAAGCTCCGCAGCACTCCCCGGAGCACGAATAGTAAGGCGTACCCCGCCTCCCATGCGCTCTGTGCGTTCGACAGTCCCGATTTCAGTGATAATCCCGGTAAACACGATTACTCCTGTGACCTGAGCCATTTTACCATAATGTCGGAGCCAATCATCCCCGTGGTGAGATTGTCGAATCCCGCACGCCGCGACGGCATCCTGTTCGGTGCATATGCGGGGACTCCGTCTCCGATGACAATCGGCGCAATAAAGACCGTCAGTTCATCCACCCGACGCGACCGAAGAAACTGTCCGAACAAATCGCTCCCGCCTTCGACCAGAAGCGATCCAAGGTTGCGGGCGTAGAGTTCACGCAGCAGTTCCGGCAATGCGATGCGTTCACCGGAACGAAATGGCACTACGACAACGCCGGACTTCTCCAAACGCGACGCCACACGGTTCCTCCGATCGATAGAACGGCGTGTCGCGCACACAAACACCTGCCGGCCACGCAGATTACGGAACAGCCGCGCGTCAGGCGACACCGTGAGGCGCCCGTCAACGACGACCGCAGCCGGGTTGCGCCCTCCTTCAATTCTCGCAGTCAGGAGCGGATCGTCTGCACGAATCGTTCCTGCACCCACAATGACTGCATCGTACACAGAGCGCCATCGATGCACGAGTTCACGTGCGGGTGGACCGCTGATCCAGCGACGTTTGCTGTGTGCTGCAGCAATCATGCCGTCCAAAGACTGGGCGATTTTCACATGAACATACGGACGCTGGTGTGCGATCGCCGTGACGAAGTGCCGGTTCAGCGCCCCTGCTTCCTGTTCAAGAATGCCAACGTCAACCTGTTTCCCTGATGCACGAAGACGCGCAATCCCCTTTCCGCTGACAAGAGGATTGGGATCGGCCATCGCGACGACGATCCGTTGAATCGGCGTCGCAGCCAACAAATCGGCACAGGGAGGAGTATTGCCGTAATGCGCACAGGGCTCGAGGTTCACGTACAGGGTTGTGCCATCAAACGACCCACGGTACTTTGCCAGGCATTCCACTTCGGCATGCGGCCCACCATACGTTCTGTGGTAACCTCTCGCAACTATCCGACCGCTCTTCACAAGCACCGCACCAACCATCGGGTTGGGACTCACAGATCCTTCACCGTTGCGTGCCAACCGGAAACATTCCCGCATTACCGCAATATCTTCTTCCTGATGTACGGTCATACTTTGAGCGTGAAGAAGAACGTGCTTCCGACACCAACGGTACTGTGAACACCGATCGTACCGCCGTGCGCTTCAACGATGTGTTTCACGATCGCCAATCCCAATCCCGTCCCACCGACATCGCGCGAGCGATCTTTGTCGACCCGGTAGAAACGTNNGCCCGAAGGACCACAGAGCCGCCCGCCTCGGTGTTTTTCACTGCATTGTCGACAAGGTTCGTGATTACCTGGCGGAGTCTCTCGCGGTCGCCCAGGGCCTTGACGTCGCCGGGCAGTGTTGATCCCAGCGAAAACGTGAGATCCCGGCCTTCTGCGAGTTGCCGCAATTCGTCGCTCATCTGTTCAAGGAACTCCTGCACACCGAAATAGCGGAAGCTCATTTTCA
>PMMO01000260.1 GCA_003162215.1 Ignavibacteriota bacterium | reverse complement strand
TGTTATTCAGCCATTGCCCCTGCACGTCGAACGTAAACGCCGGCACCGGACGAACGATCGCTCCCAGCAACACCCCGACGGCACTGTTCTGTTCGCTTTCTTGGCTCAGACGGTAGGATGAATACGAAAAACCGGCCATCGGCACCACAATCTTGCCGAAGAGGGGATAGGTACCCTCCACACTGAGCGCCTGCAGCTCTCCTGCATATCCATCACTCCCGGAGTAGCTCGCACTTCCATAGGCGCTGTTCACCCCGATTGTCCACCGCGTGCTTTTTTCATCCGTGTAGGAGACGCCGGCGACGCGGCCGAAAGCGCGGAGCATCGGTGTAAAACCGTATTCGACGCCGCCTTCAACTTCGTCCACCGCATTTGTCACAAATGCGGAGAAGATGGAATTAAAGGAGATGCGCGGAATACGATGAATGTAGTCGCCGGTCAGCGCGAGAGCGCTGGTGACATTGAGCCGCACGTTGCCCTGCGCTCGAGATGTACGATCATTCTTGAAATCGTAATCATACCGCCCATACACCGACAAACGGTCGTGAAGAGTGTAGGACGCATCAGCGCTTCCCAATTCTTCGGCTTCAGCATCATTCATCACCTGGTATGGGACCGGAGCATACGACGTATCGCGCGCGCGGAGCGTCCAGTAGGGATCGCGCTCCTCACGGCGATTTGCATAACTGATGCCAACCCGCGCGTTCGGAAGCATCGTGGTCACGATCTGACCGCCGAAGTGATAGTTGTCATGCATGTTCTTCCGCACATCGGTGAACTCGGGCGACACGGTGGCACCGCCGAACCCCGTCACCCTGATACCGCGATTGAGAAAATACGCCTGCGCCATAATCCCATCGATCGAGCCGTTGCCGACCCCGGCGAATACCATCTGGCGGCCCAGATGCAGGTCAACGCTCTTGCCAATGTTGAGCCAACTTACGTACAGATTGTAGAGACGGACCCGGCCTGCGTCACCGAACCCACCGGCGACGTTTGTCGTCCCCATCAGCGACGTATGCAACGACACGTCACCCTGGGCGATCGACAACTGAACGGCCTGGAATGCCCGCACTGAATGTTGCGACGTGCCGACAGTATCGAACCGCTCCCATGCATAGAATGATGTCGCCAGGCGCCCCGTCACCAACTGGGCGGCAGTCATCGCCACGCCGAAAACAACCAGCACGATGAGACTGAGGAGGCGTATTCCATTCATACCAAATTCCCTTTCAAGACCCCCTTATGTTAACGAAGGAGTACTGACCCTGGCACGGACACCGGGTCACCGCGCGGTAACCCGGTATCCTCGTGCAGGTCTGGTTCAGCTATTTCTTCGGAAGTTTGTGCTCGATCTTCGCCCACATCTCGGCCATCTTGAACCCCTTGAACGTCGGGCTCTCTGTGTTATGGCACTTCTCGCATACTCTTGCCTTGTCGCCAATCATCAAGCCGGCAGCGACTGCTTTTTCTTTGTTCTCGGCTTTGGCGTGCAGCATCTTGAAGCCGGACGCAGCACCATGACATGCTTCACACGTGACACCCTCTTCCTTCTTGAATGTTGCCTCGACATTGGTCGCGGTCCCGCCACCCGTCACGTGACACTTCAGGCACTCGGGGGTCTCAGCGGCCGGCTTCGCTGATCCCTTTTTCTTCGCGATCTCGTCCGCTTCTTTTGACTTCAGGACCTCATACGCATGGGCATGCTTGCTTTTTTCCCACACTTGAAAGACTTCGCCCTTGTCCTTCATTTTGTGGCACATGCCACAGGTTTTTGCACCGACGAATTTGTTCTCTGCGGTACCCGAATATGCAAGTACCACCGCGAGCACCAGAACTCCGCTCAGAATACGAAGATGTCGCATGATGTTCCTCCTTCAAGGTTACTGCGATCGTGGATTATTAGTGTGATGCTTCAGCCTGCCGCTGTTTTCGCTCAATCCGTCGAATGTACAGATACAGCGAAACAGCCAGCACGGTAATGCTGAACGTCGCCGCTCCCAATCCGATACGGCGGAAGAAATATTCGTCAATTGCACTGTTCGCCTCGACAGTAATAACCGCTGCCGCTGCAAACCCCTTCCCTGTCGTCTCCCGTAGTTTCTCGCTGCTGAAGGCATGAACGATCGTCCGTGTCTCCAACTGCGCCTGACGCACATCGCGTAGCTTGTACTTCGCTTCGCTGATCTCCATCCCCTTTTGCTCTGCCTCATCCACCAGGGTTCGCGCCCGGTCATCCGCACGCTGGAGACTGTCGATCAGCATCCTCATGACACCCGCTGCGACAAAACCTTTCTCCCGTTCCTTTTCGCTGTGGCAACGACTGCAGACGGACCCGGAGGAATTTCCAATGAGTACATTGCTCGCAGCAACAATCCCATGGTTCCCGTGACACGTTTCGCATTCCGGTTTCTTCATCTCGTCGAATCCCTTCTTATGAGGACTTGACGAGAACAGATCGGCGTTGAGGGCGTGACATATGCCGCACACCTTTGAGATCGATTCTACACCCGGCGGAGTTGCTCCATGGTTTCCGTGGCAATTGTTACATGCGGGAGCACCCAGATCGTGCTTCTCGAGCAGCGCAACACCGTGTACACCCTTCGCATATTTCTCGAATTGGTCAGTCGGGATGGCATAACTCGCCATGTAGGCGGCATTGCTGTGACACGAGGCACACGTCGTTGGAATATTCGTCGGATATACTTTCGATTTTACATCTTTTGCCGAAAGGATATCGTGACTGCCATGACAACTTGCGCACTGTGCGGTCTTGGTGTCACCGGCCGCGTTCTTG
>PMMO01000133.1 GCA_003162215.1 Ignavibacteriota bacterium | reverse complement strand
TGGAATATTTCTCACGTGGATTTCAAGGCCGGTATCAACACGCCAACGTATAAGTACTATATTGATTTTGCCGCTGCTAATAAGATACCATATATCATTATGGACGGAGGTTGGTCTGAGGGATTGAACCTTACCAACATAGTTCCCGAAATTAATCTTCAGGAAATTATAGATTATGGAAAACAGAAAGGTATCGGTGTAATTCTTTGGGCTTCATGGTATGCAGTGACGCAGCAGATGGATACAGTCTTTCCATTATATTCTAGAATGGGTGCAAAAGGATTCAAGATTGATTTTGTTGATCGCGATGACCAAATAGCAGTGGCTTCTCTTTATGAAATTGCCAAGAAAGCGGCAGAGTATCATTTGCTCGTTGACTACCACGGAGTATTTAAGCCCACCGGCTTACAACGGACGTATCCAAATGTTGTTGGTTATGAGGGTGTGAAAGGATTGGAGAATTATAAGTGGGCTATTGAAGATCAACCACGTTACGTTGTGAGCATTCCTTACATACGTATGATGGCAGGTCCAATGGATTATACTCCCGGCGCCATGAGAAATGCTAACAAGGAGAATTTCAGACCCATTGGAGCTAATCCAATGAGTCAAGGTACCCGCTGCCAACAATTGGCAATGTACGTTGTTTTTGAAGCGCCACTGCAAATGCTATCGGATAATCCTACTGCGTACATGAAGGAGCAGGAATGCACGGATTTCATTACCAACGTTCCCACAACGTTTGAAGAGACAGTACCGCTGGACGGAAAAGTTGGAGAGTATGTGGCGCTTGCCCGCAGAAAGGGAGACACGTGGTACGTGGGAGCGATGAGCAATTGGGACGCACGAGATGTGACGCTTGACTTCTCATTCCTGGGCGAGGGGGTGTATCAGGCGACAGTTTTTGAAGATGGCTTCAATGCAGACCGTGATGGCACCGATTACAAAAAGGAAGTGATAACAATCTCATCGGCGACCAAATTGAAAATTCATCTTGCACCGGGTGGGGGCTGGGCTGCGAGGATGAAGAAGTAAAACAACCACGGCTATATTCTTTGACCATCCACTGTCGTGGTGCCAATGTTAGACTGTAAGCATGGGAAAGACGAGATNNATTTTGGACTCGGTAATCTCGACACTTTTGCGTGGATAGGCGGATTCTCTCCGGCTCCTAACACCAAAGCACCTGAATTGCTGGTGCCCGATCCGGAAAAAACAGTTCGGAATCTTAAACTTTTGTGGCTATCATGCGGCAAGCAAGACGGGCTGTTGCGTATCAGCGAAAGCACCCACGCATATCTGCAACAAAAGATCATCCCGCATATCTGGTATTGTGAGCCCGGGAAGCACGATTTCGAGGTCTGGAAAAACGATGTATATCTGTTTGCTCAATTACTGTTTCGGAAAACACGTTAAATGAGGGACAGTAGCTTCCTGGAAGTGCGGGGAGAGGGGATGAAGCCTTGATTGCGGAGCCCTGTTGGGGTATATTATACTATGCGTGGCTGACCATTCCTGGATTTCCGCATTCCACCACTGATACGAGGTGATTCATGCGAGACGTTGTTCAAAGCCTCCTGGTTTCCCTTCTTGTCTCCCTCTCCACCTCGTTTTGCCAGACGACGCTTCCCGTTCCCGCACTCCGCATCAACGACCAGGGCTACTATGAAACGGCGGGACTGAATGTGATCCTGTTCAATGACTTCTACCCCGAAGGTCATCAAGGCGGTTTGAGCATCGTTCAGTGCGGGGAGCGTGTGGCTGCCAACGGAGATGTCCGGCTTGAACCAACTCCCGGACAATGGGCTCCAGTCCCGACCGTTGGAAAACGATCCGTCGACAAAGAGAAAGGAACCATCTCCGTCGATCTTTGGTACCCGGATTCAAGCAAGGATAGAAAGGGGTTCAACCCGATTGTCTATCCTGACCTGAAATTCACATACGCCGTCAGAACAATCGCCGAGGGAAATGGCATACGGCTTATTGTCGACCTCGACAAACCCCTTCCCCGGGAATGGACGGACAAAGTAGGATTCAATCTTGAACTCTTCCCGGGCACGTATTTCGGCGAGCACTACTTCATGGATCACACAACGGGGATTTTCCCCCGGCAAGCGAACGGTCCGATGAAATCAGACGCGGAGGGGGACCTCCAGATCACCCCCATGGCCACAGGGAAGCAGTTGATCGTTGCGCCGGGCGACGACAAGAAGGAGATGACGATTCTCAGCAAGACGGCGGACCTCCAGCTTATCGACGGGAGAGGTCTGCACAATAACGGGTGGTTTGTGCTTCGCTCGACAATTCCCGCCGGGGCAGTGAAGAATGCAGTCGAATGGGTGATCACTCCGAGGGTGAATGCCGGGTGGCGGTACAAGCCGGTCGTCCAGGTTTCACAGATAGGCTATCATCCCGGGCAAGTCAAGTTTGCCGTGATCGAACTGGATAAGACAACTGACACCTTTGCGCCGATCCAGCTCGTGAGAATCACCGGCGACGGCGAGAAGGTCGTGAAGGTTGACAGGAATCCTTCACCGTGGGGAACGTTCCTGCGGTACAAGTATCTGCGTTTTGAATTCAGCAGCGTCACCGAAGAGGGATTGTACAAAGTCACCTACGGCTCTGTCGAATCGAATGAGTTTGAAATCAAGAAGGACATCTTCGCCAGGAATGTGTGGCAGCCCACACTGGAGTACTTCCTTCCGGTTCAGATGTGTCACATGAAGGTTATGGACCGATACAAAGTATGGCATGGGCTCTGTCACATGGACGACGCCCTGATGGCGCCCCTGAACTGCAATCATTTCGACGGCTACTACCAGCATGGATCCACGCTCACGTCATACAAAGCCGGCGAGCACGTGCCGGGATTGAATATCGGCGGGTGGCACGATGCCGGTGATTACGACCTGCGAATAGAGTCCCAGGCCGAGACCGTGTACAAGCTTGCGCTGGCCTACGAATTCTTCCGCAATGACTATGACGAGACGTCCATCGACGAAAGTTCGCGCGTCGTTGAAATTCACCGGCCTGACGGTAAATCGGACATGCTGCAGCAGATTGAACACGGTATCCTGACCATCGTTGGCGGAATTGAGTCATTGGGAAGACCGTACCGGGGCATCATCTGTTCCACGCTCAGGCAGTATTCGCTGCTCGGTGACGGGTCGACGATGACGGATAATCTTGTGTATAAGGAGAATGAACTCGACCCGGTGCTGCACCGGCCGATGCCGAAGGATGACCAATGGGTGTTTACCGAGGAGAACCCCGAGCGAGAGATCTATGTCGCGCAGGTTCTGGCGGCGGCGCACAGGGTGCTGCAGGGATACAATCCTGATCTGGCGGGACGATGCCTGGAAATCTCCGAAAGACTTTACAGGAGAAATCCTGCCGCCAAAGTTGAAGCCAGGGTAAACGCGGCGGCGGAACTCTATCTGTCAACATCGAAGAAGGAATATGCAACGTTCTTGCTGGCAAACGCCGACCTCATAAGCACGCACGTTGAGACATTCAGCGAGGTCCTCGGCAGGGTCGTCAGAAAATTGCAGGATGCGGCATTCACCGCTACGATCGAAAAAGGGGTCAGACGGTCCTTTGCCCGCGTAGTCGAACAGCAGAAGGAGAATCCGTACGGCGTGCCCTACAAGCCCTACATCTGGGGCGCAGGGTGGGGCATCCAGGAGTTCGGCGTGAAACAACTGTTTCTCCACCTGGGATTTCCCGACATTTTCACTTCTGAGTACGTTTTTAATGCCATGAATTTCGTCCTGGGTTGTCACCCTGGCGAAAACACGGCCTCATTCGCCTCGGGTGTCGGGGTTCGTTCCCTGACGGTTGCCTATGGAGCAAACAGGGATGAGTGGTCGTACATTCCAGGCGGTGTGGGAAGCGGCACTGCTTTGATCCGTCCGGACCTGCTCGAACTCAAGACGTGGCCGTACCTCTGGCAGCAGACAGAATACGTGATGGGCGGAGGGGCGACGGATTTTATGATCCTGACAATGGCGGCAAATGTTCTCCTCAATAAATAGGAACGCGCGATCATGAACCGAAACACTGTCGTCGTCATGCTTGTCTTGCTGCTGGGTGTTTCTGGCGCTGCACCGGCCGGGGCCAGGAGGGAGAACGGTCTCCTCACTGTAGCAACAAACAGGGATACTATTGCATCCGAGATGCGGCGTGTCCTCAAGGCCGAGTTTGAGCAGTGGTATCCTCGCTCCCTGGATACGCTGTATGGAGGGTTTTACAGCGACTTCAACTCCACATGGGAACTGGAAGGCCGGCAAAACAAGATGATTGTGATGGAGGCCCGTCACGTCTGGTCGGCGTCAAATGCCGCAATGTTCTATCAAAAGGACAATGCGCTCCGCGATGTCGCCGCCCACGGTGCGGAGTTCCTCAAGCATGCGATGTGGGACAAGCAATACGGCGGCTTCTATGATCTCGTCGACAGGCGCGGGGAGCCGGTGCAAGAGGACGGACGGATTATCAAGAAGGCCTACGGGAATGCCTTTGCCATATACGGCCTCGCTGCGTATTACTGCGCCTCCGGTGATACAAATGCACTGAATCTGGCCAGGGAGACATTCTCCTGGCTCGATAAGCACAGCCATGATCCGGAACACGGGGGCTACTTCCAGTTTCTGTCCAGAGAAGGAGTTCCATTCACCGATGGATACAGGGGATCGCCTCCCAAGGATCAGAACAGCACGATTCACCTTCTCGAGTGTTTCACCGAACTCTACAAAGTCTGGCCGGACAGGACGTTGAAGGAACGCCTTCACTCATTGCTGCGGATTGTGCGGGATACCATTACCACCAGCAGGGGCACCATGGTGTTGTATTTCAAGAGGGATTGGACTCCGGTTTCTTTCCGGGATTCCAGTTCCGCTGTCAGAGAGAGGAATTACGAACTTGAACATGTATCGTTCGGCCATGATGTTGAGACAGGATATCTGATGCTGGAAGCGGCGGAAGCACTGGGAATGAAGAACGATGCGACCACGCTCAGGGTGGCGAAGCGGATGGTTGATCATGCACTCAAGAACGGATGGGACGAGGAGCGCGGCGGTCTCTATGATGGAGGCTACTATTTCCGTGGAGAAGAACGGCCAAAAATCCTCAGGAATACCAAAGAATGGTGGGCGCAGGTGGAGGCATTCAATTCCTTCCTGTTGATGTCAGAACTGTTTCCCGATGACGAGATGCGGTACTACGAGAAATTCTGCATCCAATGGAACTACTGCATGAACTTCCTTATCGATCATGAACACGGAGGATGGTACTGGAGAGGTCTGGACATTGAGCCGCAGAACAAAAGCGCGCCGAAAGGGACGATCTGGAAAGGGAATTATCACACGTCGCGATCGATGATCAATTGCATCAGAAAACTCCATCGGAGCACTTTGAAGTTCGGAGGGAAGCAGTATGATCCCGTGAACAAGAACGCCACGCCGGAAGCGAGGAAACTGTTGAATCGCCTGTATTCCCTCAGCGGCAAGCGAATCGTGGCGGGCCATCATAACAGCGTTGGAAGGATCGAAAGGTATCCAGACCGCGTGCGGGAGCTTACGGGGAAGACTCCGCAACTGTGGGGCTGCGATTTCGCCAACTACGACAAACCCGGACATGCCGAGCAAGTTGTCCAGGCGGCATACAAGAAACACCAGGAGGGGTACACGATCACCCTGATGTGGCATGCCGGAAGGCCGTTGGACGATCCTCCGTTCGGATGGAAGGAGAGCATACAGGCGAAACTCACCGACAAAGAGTGGGAGGAGTTGATCACGCCGGGCACGGCATTGAATGGGCGGTGGATCAGACAGGTTGACACCATTGCTGCATATCTGAAGAAACTGCAGGTTCTGGGTGTGCCCGTTCTCTGGAGGCCGTATCATGAGTTGAACGGCGTCTGGTTCTGGTGGGGGANNTTGTCAACCATCACCGGCTTGACAACCTCATCTGGGTCTGGAATACGAATGCACCCCGCAACCTGATCAAGGATGAGGCCTACGCATATGAGGACTACTTTCCGGGATTGGAGTATGTCGATGTCCTTGCGGCCGACGTGTATCATCATGATTACCGGCAGAGTCATCATGATGAACTGGCCGAACTCGGCCAGGGGAAGCTCATCGCTCTGGGCGAAGTNNGGGGAGGTGCCGACGCCGGAGGTCCTAACGGAGCAACCCATGTGGGTATGGTTCATGATCTGGGGGAATTTTGTGGATACGCACAATACTCCTCAACAGATGAAAGATCTCTACAGTTATCCGCGAATTTTGACCCATGAAGACGCTCTACGGGGCGAGTGAGATGTGCGGCAGGATAGCGTCTTTCCTGGCATTGGTCGTGTTGACGATTCCATTCGCCTTCTCACAGAACTACTCCCCCAGATGGGAGTCGCTCGACAAACGACCTACTCCCGAGTGGTTCACTGACGCAAAATTCGGGATATTCATTCGCCGGGGTGTGTAGTCCGTCCCTGCCTGTGGGCCAAAGGGGTCCTATTCCGACATCTTTCCTTGTTTCTTGTTGGATATTCAAACAGTGACAGGGTGAACATCAGTCTTCTTCCCATGGAGATGAT
>PMMO01000231.1:14430-16127 GCA_003162215.1 Ignavibacteriota bacterium | reverse complement strand
GCCTACGTCGTCCGCGACGTTCGCCGCATCATGGTCGTGGGCGGCGGGCTTGTCGGGGCTCTCGCAGTGATCTACGTCTTGATCGACGTCATGCATGTGGTGACGATCAGCTAGATCGCGAGTATGGCGAAGCGTGGCCTTTCGGCCGGCGCATACTGCCGGGTCGGTCAACTCTCGGGAACGGGCCGATCCAGAACACGTCTGACGGCGTCGCACAACTCGCGAGAGGTGAACGGCTTGGGCAGGACCGCTCCTTCGGCGACGGCGCCCGTCAACTCGCCTTCGCGATCTCGCGGATAGCCCGACATGAAGAGCACCTTCAGGTCTGGGCGCCGGGATCTGAGCGCGGCCGCGATGGTCGGTCCGTCCAGATCCGGCATCACAACGTCAGTAAGGCCACAGTGGAATCCGAGGAGGCTCAACGCAGTGCGTGAGGAGCCGCTCACAACTGCGCAGCTGTGCAGGTCATATTCCGGGTGATGTCTCACGAACGCGGCCAGCAGTGCCTGTTGCAGACCGGCATGCCACTTCGGGTCCTCAACGTTCGCCGCCATTTCCTTTAAAAGTTCACGCGGGTCGTATTGGGAGAAATTGTCAGTTGCAGACTCAGGAACGTGTGCCAGCGCACTCGTCAACATGCGGTCGGCGCGGGTATCCAGCGCCGTTACGGTGGAGGCGAGCAGTCTTTCATGTGTGGAAAGCAGGGTGTCCAGATTCCGGCCGACCGACGAGCCAGTTCGCACCAGAGCGTTTTCTCCGCCGAAGCCGAATGCCGGCGGCTCCAGAGGGGGCTCCACGATGACCCCTGCGCGTTCCGGCCAAAAAACCTCAGCTGACGGACGACTATTCAGCAGAAATGTCAGCAACTCCACTTCAGAAGCCGATGGATTCCCCTTCAATTGAAAATGGAGGGTTTCCAGCAGCGAGAGGTATTCGGCGTTCCCGGCAACAAAGACAATGGAAAGCGCCGCGAATTTCGGGGAGAAGATCGCGGGCGTGAGGAATCGAATGACGCGGTCAATCAGCCGTGCTTCCCGGCCGAGCGACAAGTGGTTCGGAGCATCATTAACTTCGAGAAAGAAGAGTGGCTTCGAGAGGCTGAGTTGACGGAGCGACCGGCGCGTCTCCTCCCGCATAATGGCGCCGAGAACGAGGAAGACGGGCCTGCTAGAGACTTCTGCCGTCGCCGCGCGAATGCGTGTTAATGCCTCATGCTCGTTATCGGAAAGAACTTCGAACTGCAGTCCGCTGAAAGCCATCACATGAGGCGGAAGGTCCATATGAAAGAGCAGCACCTTCGCGGGGAGTGACGCGAGGTAGGCATTGATTGCATGGAAGAACACCCGCAGCGTCTCGATGCGTCCGCCGGAGGCAAGGATGATCTCGCGGCGCTCCGAGGCTTTGCCGAGATCGTACACCAGCGGCTCCTGCTGCTTCTGGAGCCACTCGCTGAATGCCAGCACTAGAGGAGGCGGGGTTGCACGCGCAAAACCACCGCGCGGAAGATACGGAGAACTCTTCCGGACGAGGTTGATCAAGAGATCGAGAACAGGCCGGTCGTCGTCGGCCCAACCCAGCGCCTGCAAAAAATGCTCAGGGGCGCCGTCCGTCAGAAACTCATCCCGAATATCAATGCCGGTGATTGCCCTGAGGTACGCAGAGGAGAGACTCGGTTCCTGCACCGGGTTGCCGATGTG
>PMMO01000231.1:0-14396 GCA_003162215.1 Ignavibacteriota bacterium | reverse complement strand
GGGGCCGCCTGTGGGGTGAGCAGGAGAAGTTCCGGAGAATCCTTCAGCAGCTGCATCTCTTCCTTCTCAAATTCCAGCTGCTTCTTCTTGAGTTGAAGTTCGTGCGTGGTGCGGGCTTCGGCAAGCGTCGCTTCACGTTCGAGTTGTTCCTTTTTCAGATCATATCGCTTCAATGCCAGTTCATGTTCGAGGAGTGCAACTTCTTCATCGGCCCTTACACGCGCTCTTGCGGCGGTGATGCGGGCTTGTTGGTTCAGCGTCTCCGTCTGTTCGAGGATCCGTGCATGCTCGCGCTGGCGCATCGCTTCGGCGATTTGTGTGTTTACCGGTTCGAACGACGTGACGGCGAGATTCACGATATCCAGTCCGAGTGCACTGTTGATGTCTTTGAACCGTTGCTGGAGGTGAGTCCGGAGACTGTCCGACGAAACCTCTTCGATCCCGTTCCCCTCGGTATATTCCTTTACGTAACCCAGGAGGAGTGTCTCGAGTTCTTTCCCTGCTCTGGGAACCGCATTCGCGGTCCACCCCCCCGCGCGTACGAGAGATGCCAGAAATCCCATCGATGCGGCAACGGTCACGGCGATCTTAAAACGCACATCCAGGTTCCCTTTTGTCGATCCCTCGATGGTTTGTGTGAAGGAGTGCGCCGTGCGCGTAATGGGCGTGCTGAAATGCCGGGGGTAGAGGCGTCCTTTTCTGACGCCGACGCCGTCGCGTGTTTCGAATAGCACAATTTGATCGGGTTTGCGGAACCTGTACTCAAAGACCAGCACCGCAATAATGAGCACTCCAACGATCAGTGCGAATTCCATGGGGTTATCCTCCTGAGGGAACTAAATTATAGCCGATCTAGGATCAAATCGCAAATGCCAGGTTGACTCAAACACCCTCACCCCTGGAGCAAGGGGGCGAGGTTCAAACTCTCCCGACCTGCTTAGCCATCCGGAAGATCTTGTCAAACATAGGGCGGGTGAGCTTACCGGTAAATGTATTCTGTTGGCTCGGGTGATAGGATGAGATGAATGTCAGACCATCGAAAACGTATGTGGCCTCGTGGCCAAATCGTGGTTTTCGAGAAATGGTGATCCGGCCGGCATCAGCGTATGCTTTGAGGGCAGCTTCGAATCCGATTTTACCCAATCCGACCACTACTCTGACGTGTTTGAGAAGGGATAGTTCTTGAAGAAGGAAGGGGCGGCAGGCAGATCTCTCGGCTGTCGTGGGCTTGTTTTGCGGAGGGGCACAACGAAGAGTTGCGGTGATATAGCAGCCTTTCAACCGGAGCCCATCCTCGCGGTGCACGGACTCCGGTTGATTGGCAAAACCTGCATGGTGAAGGGCACGGAAAAGCCAGTTGCCGCTCTCGTCGCCGGTGAACATGCGCCCGGTGCGGTTCCCCCCGTGGGCCGCAGGAGCCAGGCCCACGAGCAGAAGCCATGCACTCGGATCACCGAAGCCGGTTAACGGCTTGCCCCAGTACTCATCGCCGGAGAACCGTTTGACCTTCTCATCTGCAATCGCTTCACGCCATGCCACGAGGCGTGGGCAGAGGCGACAGTGGGTGATTCGAGAGTTCAAAGACTCGATTGTCAATAGTCCATAGTCNNGAGACCTTCGCTTCGATCTCTTTCCGGTCCCCGACGAGAATCACCGCCATCTTATCGGGATGAATAAAAATCTTCGCCACGCGCTCCACATCCGCCTTGGTGACGGCCAGAACATTCTTGATGAAATTGTTGAAGTAGTCATCCGGCAGATTGTAGATGACCATCTCTTCGATCTTCGATGCGATTTCGCCTACCGTCTGGAAATCCGCCGGGAACCCCAGTGCCACATAGTTCTTTGCTCGATCGACATCTTCCTGCGGGATGGGTTGAAGCATGCCATTGAGCTCCTTCATGAACTCCATCAGGGCCGAGTCGGTCTTTGCGGTGTGGACTGATGATGCGGCAGTAAACGGACCTGCCAGCGCGCGGAATCCGAACGATGAACCGGCACCGTATGTATAGCCATGTTCTTCGCGCAGATTCTGGTTTAAGCGGGAGCTGAACGATCCGCCCAGGATCGTGTTCATCACGACAATTGCATAGTAGTCATCCGTCATGCGCGGGGCGCCGATGCTGCCGATTCTGATCTCCGTTTGTGCGGCTCCGGGCTTGTCAATAAGCGACACTGTGCGCTTCTGTACCTGCGAGATTGCAGGAAGTGAAGGCATTGAGACGGTCCCCTTCTGCCAAGAACCCAAAAGAGTTTCGAGCTTGGGTTTCATCATCGGCACAGTCACATCCCCCACGATCACGAGCACCGCATTGTTCGGCCGGTAGTAGGTGGAGTGGAATTGCCGGAGGTCATCTACGCTTATCGAGCGGATGGTTTTTTCGTCACCGATAGATGTGCGTCCGTACGGGTGATCGAGTGTATAGAGCGTGCGTGAGAAGAGCGCAGACGCCTGTGCGCGCGCTTCATCGCGCCACGAGAGGAGTGTTGTCAAGCGTTCTTTGCGGTGGCGTTCCAGTTCGGCGGAAGCAAATGTCGGCCGCAACGCAGCTTCCGCCTGCAGTGCAATGGCCGAGTCGAGTTTGGAGACCGGTGTGTGCAGGCTCACCGACGATGTATGCAAACCGGCGGATCCGTACAGGGATGCGCCCAGGTAATCTACGGCATCGGCAAATGCAAGCGCATCCCGCGATCCCGAACCGTCGGTGAGCATCGTTGCCACCATCGATGCCAAGCCGGTTTTCCCTGCTGGGTCATTCACAGCGCCGGACTTGATCACGAGGTTGATCTGCACGAGCGGCACCTGGTGTTTCTCAAGCAGCACAACCTGAAGACCGTTCGACAGGGTGAAATGCTGAACCTGCGCCATTGAAAACGACGGTGTCGGGCCCACAGGCGGAGGTGCCGTGCGATCGGGTTTCTGAGCGAAGGAGGAAAACACGATGCTCAGCAGCACGACAGGGAGGAGTAGTAGTCTCAATCCGTCATTCCGAGGCACGAAGTGCCATCCGTCATTGCGAGCCGTCTTTGGGCGTAGCAATCTCATTGTTGATTTCATGATCACTTCCCCTCCTTTCCCGGAGTCGCCGCGAGTTCTTTCTTTCCTTGCGGCACGACACTCAGGACGACACGGTCATTATCCCCAAGATAGGTTGCTGTAGCGGTTTGAATATCTCCGGGGTCCAGCGCTTTGTAGCGCGAAAAATCTTCCTGGAAATAGTCCGGATTACCTGTCTGCGTAAAGTACGCGTTAAGCAGATCCGCTTTGCCATAAAAACCACCTACAGCCTCAAGGCGTCCGAGGAATGATGCTTCGTATTGATTCACCGCGCGTTCAACTTCCCTTTTCTCCGGGGAGATGGATTGAAGTTTGTGGATCTCTTCCTGGATCACCTTCTCCAGTTCGCTCAGCGTGTGACCTGCGCGGGCCGTTGCCACGATCTGGAACGAAGACCCAAGACGCGAGGATGCCTCGTATGCAGAGACGTCCTGGGCAATCTGCAGGTCGTATACCAGTCGCTTGTACAGTCGCGAATTCTTACCGTTGGCCAGTACACTTGCCACCATATCCAGCTCGGCGTCTCCGGGTGTGAACATTGCAGGTGAGAGCCAGGCCATATAGAGGCGGGGCAATGACACTTTGTCTTCAAGAACGACGCGCTTCTCATGGTCCAGAAACGCCACAGGTGCTCCCGGCGGAGGAACCGCGGGACCCGCCGGCACATCACCGAACCACTTCTCCACGAGTGCGCGGGCCTTCACAGGATCGATGTCGCCTGCAATGCAGAGGCTCGCATTATTCGGACCGTAGTACTTCTTGAAAAACTCGACGACATCCTGATAACTTGCAGCGCTAAGGTCCTCCATCGAACCGATAGTCGGCCAGTGGTAAGGATGATCAGGGGGATAAAGGTTTTCGTCGATGGCAATTTCCGCCATACCGTACGGCCGATTCTCATACGATTGCCGTCGCTCATTCTTCACGACATCCCGTTGTCCATCGACCTTTGAGGGAGACATCGCATCCAGCAGAAACCCCATACGGTCAGATTCAAGAAAGAGGGGCAGTTCCAGCGCGTTGCTCGGAACGTTGATCCAGTAGTTCGTACGGTCGGAAGTGGTTGAGCCGTTGTTATCTCCCCCTATGGCCTCCAGCCACTGGTCAAATTTCCCTTCCGGCACATGGCTTGATCCTTCGAACATCAGATGTTCGAAGAGGTGGGCGAATCCTGTCCGTCCGGGCTTTTCGCGTCCCGAACCGACATGGTACCAAACGTTCACGCTGACGATGGGCGTTGCATGATCCTCGTGGAGGATCACCGTGAGCCCGTTGGGAAGCGTGAATCGCTGGTATGGCACCGAGATCCTCGTGTCGGCGGCGGTTGCGACAGCCGCACAGAGGATAAGGGCCAGCAGAGCGCGTTTCATGCGGTTTCCTCAATAATTGAAGAATAAATACACTTTTCCTGGGGGTGGAGTGGGCATCAGAAATATCTTTCTATATACAAAAAAAACTGGTGAGGGGTGAGGAAAATTTTCAGAGGGGAATCGGAAAAATGAGGGTTGGACGGTAGTAACAGGGTGGCGCTGACGGATATGCCCAATCTGTCATTGCGAAGAGCGTTTTCCAGCAACGAAGCAATCTCGCCCTTCACTATTCATTAACCCTATTACCCGGAGGCCACCATGAACCCCGATCCTGACAACGACCGCATACAGCGCGCGATGAATGAACAAAAGAAGAGAGATCTCGAAGATCGCTACGGTGCAAGATTCTCAGGCACGCCGAACAGTCTTCCACCCGAGGCCGAGGCAGAATGGCTCGACTACATCTCCGAGTTTGAACGGCAGTACGCCGAGAATGGACAGATCACCGTGAGGGAGTTTGTGGGCAACCCGGATGTCCGGCCGCTTACGGCAATTCCTCCGGATGAACTCCCCGCATCGACCAACATGTTGATGGAACTCCTATTCGCGAACAACATCGAGGTGCATTTCGATCGGGAAGTCAGTGACGCGGAGGTCTACCGGTTTGTGACCGAGGAACTCTTCCGGGAGAAGATGGACAACATCCGTATCGAGCAGATGATGCACACCTTTGTGTATGACGAGTTCCATCCGGATGAGGTGTCGAATGCGCGTCGTGATGCAGAGAAGTTTCTGAACGCCTTGTTTTTCCGGGACCGGTGCTTGATTTGGCAGATGCTTTACAAGCAGGGGCTGTGCGACTTCGTTGGGAAGAAGGGTTCCGCAGATCGGTTCATGATCACGCTCAACAATTTCTACAGTACGATCGACTCTTTCACTTCGCATCTGATGGAAGTGACATCCTGTGAAGTCGAAATACCGCGTGCAGAGGTCACCGTTTCGTTGACGTGGGCCGGCATCGGAGCGGACACAAAGAAGCCCGTCGGCGGTTCAGGCACCGCTTCCGTGCGCTTTATGCTCAGTCCGGTGGGTGGGTGGGATGTGGTGGGTGTGACAGTCCCGGGGTGGGGGGACGGGGGAACAGAGTGCTTCGGCAACTGTTGATTGGACGCTATCTATTGGACGCTATCTGTGGTACCGCAGTTGACTTTGGTTGAATGGCAGGATATATTTGCCCCACAGAAGAGCACGACGGCTCTCTCAGCCATCGAGCCGCCGGAGTGCTGTGAACAGTTCGCAGACGGTCTTTCGTCTGCAAATCGTGACTGCAATGATTACATGACACTCCCCCAGAGCAAGGACGCAAAGACCCAAGGCATGATTGGTATGGCGGAACGGAATTGGAGGCAGCTTCTTATCTTATTGGTTATGCTAGGGATCATCGGAGCGACGATCTATTGGCCGGGGATGCGTGGCAAGTATTTCGCCGATGATTACCAAGTTGTTTTCGCCCCCGTTCCATCTGATATTTTCCATTTTTTTGTCCATCAGAACCCGCATCACAATTTTGCCTATCGCCCACTCCAGGCGACTTTTTTGTTGCTCGTGCAGAAACAATTCGGGATGTGTACTTGGCCGATCCACTACGCTCAGTTAGGACTACATGTTCTCATTTCCTGGCTCGTGTTTATTTGGATGCGCAGGGTTGGCCTTAGCAACCAGGCTTCCTTGCTTGGCTCACTCTTCATGCTCGTGTCGCAAGTGAACGTGAGTGCTGTTGCTGGGAATGATACATTTTCTCAAGTATCTTCGGCTCTCTTTGGATGTGGTTCTCTATGGTCCTTCTATGCCTATTGCCAACGGAGCGTGACCAAATCATATCTAATCAGTGTATCCGCTTTCGCCCTGGCACTTCTGGCAAAGGAAAACAGCATCGGGTACGTCCTACCGCTGGGCTTAATGGCCTGGTTCTGTGGTGAAAGGTGCGCCTTATCAGTCGCACGAGTGAAAGCCGTTGCAGTCCGGCTGCTTCCATTTCTGGCGATATTGGTTCTGTATCTCGGCCTGCGTTCGATGGTCGGGGTGAGAGCCACCTCTGAAGATGAGAGCACGTATGCAATTGGGATCGGGGTGGGCAATGTCCAGAATCTCGCGTTATTTGTTGGAGCTGCCATATTGCCACAATCGACCGTTGATATGTTTATCGCTGGAGCAGAAGCACGCTACGTTACCATACTTCTATTTGTGACTGAAGCACTTCTCTTTGCACTCTTGGTCATATTAGGTTTGTGGCTCTGCGACAGACGCAAGTTACCATTGATCGTCTGTTTCTTTGCATTGATAGTAGTTCTTCCGATGACCCTTTTCAAACATGTCAGTGAACTGTATGTATACAATGCTATGCCTTTGTTGGCTATACCTGTGGGAGTTGGACTAGACAGAATCCTCAACACGCGGGGGAAGAGGAAAATCCTTCACTTTCTGGTGGTGTCAATACTGCTGCTGATGCTTGGGAACCAGATGTCGGCGGTCCGCAGCAAAGCGACCATGATGAAAGAGAACGGTGAAAAATCAGAAGTGCTACTCCATCAAATTGTTCCACTGACCGACAAGGTCCCCGAAGGCGGCCAGTTGCTTCTAGTAAATCCGGACTCGATGGGAGTAGAGTATTCTGTGTTCCTAATGAGGGGGTTCAATGTCCTTTCTAACGGCGAACATCAGATTAATGTATTATCAGGCCGGTCCGACTTCAAGATTAGTATACTTACTGAAGCTGAACTTGCGAGAATTGGGCATACGCAATCTTCTGTTGCCCTTCGCTTGGCTGAAAATCAAAGCACGGTATTCCTTGAGCGTTGGTAGTTGCTGGGCGTTGCGGGGAGGGTAAGACAGATACCCTCAGGCGTTTTGTTGTGCGCAAGATCGTAAGTGGTCAGGCTGCGCTCCGGCGCGAGCTGTGGTGTGGTTAATGGTATGGAGCCGACCTGTTGGTTTGAGTTGCGTCAGCTCCAGTGAGCACGAGAACGCATCGGCGAAGGTGCCGTGGACCGAGCTCTGGAGCGGCTCCTCGGGCGCTGCGAGGTTGTGAGTGTGGAGAGCCTCGCAGATGAGATCATGAGCGAAGAACACGGCCGTCACGCTCCGCGTCGTGAAGCCCTGATCATCCCCCCCGTCGATCTGTCGATGTACGATCGTCTGCTCACCGTACGCGAGCAGGAGGTGGTAAGCGCATGAGCACTGCCGTTGCCATCTCCCAGGGGTCACTCCAGAACCGGCTCCGCATGCATCTCACGCAACTGCATCTGCCGACAGTCAAGGAGGTCTTTGACGAAGCTGCCCGCATGGCCGAGGCCGAGCACCTGAGTTACGAGCAGTACTTGCTGCATGTCGTAGAACGGGAATGCGAGGTGCGGCGCACGAACCGCATCGGGCGCATCCTCCGTGACTCCGGGCTTCCGCTGGAGAAGACCTTCGAGATCTTCAAGCGTGAGTGGCTTCCCCGCACCCGGAACGCGCAACTCACCAGCCTGTTGGACGGCAGCTTCCTGGACCGGAAGGAAAACTTTGAGACGTAACTCCTGAAACTATGCAGTCCAACCTCAGCCTAGTCAGCACGTCGACTGCCTAAGCGCACACACGCCCGATGTTGATCTCTTCGTTGTAGAACGGAAAAACATCGTATGTTCGCGCACAGTCGAGTCTGTACCCATGGCAATTCTTGCTTTACCTTAGTGGTCGCTTGCGGGGTTCGTATGAGCCTTGATATTCTCGACGTTGGGATCGATAATCTGTAGATACTTATAGGGCAGCCGCAGGCCCCAGGCAACCGCGCCGGGTAGATCCTTGTCGAACGCGGCAAAGCTGGCGTCTATGTAAAGTGGCAAGGCAGAGGCGTCCTTGGCCGTCGACGCCGGCACCCAGAAGAGCGGATGGAACGCCGGCAGCAACCGTAGCTGGCCCGCGTCGACCATGCCCTGGTTGGCGCAGTACTTTCGGGCGAACAGAATCCGCCGGCCCAACTCGGCATTGCTGTTGTCGGGGATCGTCTGGCCGCTCTCAATTACCGCAGGGAATATGGCGGAGTCTGACGAGTCCACCACACGAACCTTACCTCGGTTCAGCAGACTGTCGAGCAGTTTGTTGGACCGGGCATCGATGTATGAGCTTCGCAGATAACTCGTCCGAATCAGGTACACGGGCGACTGGTTGGGATCCAAGGTCGTAGTCTGCCGGCAATGCTGGAGCAGTTCGCCTTCTGGGTCCACGTTCTTCTCGTAGAGGTACGGGAACACAAAATGCGTATTGAAGCTTCCGGCAAGGTTTACCGTTCCGTGCGAAACCTCCACCGCGTCCACGCCGCGCTCGATACAGTATATCTCGTCGCGGTACTGCTCCTGATACTGCCCGGACCGGACGTTTTGGTAGAACATCACATACGCGCCGGTCGGACACGGGCCGTCATTGGTCGGCATGAACCAGCCGGCACCGATGGCGCCCGCATGTACTCCATACGGCGTGATTGACACTACGTACCAGACCGCGATGCCCGCCAGGCACAAAGCTTTCCAAACGTGTCCGGAGCGCTGTATCAGCAGTGCCGCCGGTAGCGACACCGCGAGCGATATCACCAGGAGATGCTTGTGTGAGATCGTTCCTGGCATAAAGGCTGCCGGAAGCAAAACCGCCAGGTAACAGAGCACTATCCGGTCGCGGCGCGGGATGTACCACACCCATGCGATAACCGCCAGAAGCAGGATCGTCGGGCAAGGTGTAAAGACGTGCAGCGCCATGCGGTACAGCAGTTGCGCCGTGGCTGAAGATGTCAATGGCAGTACGAAGGCTCGCACGAACAATGCCCACAAGCTCACCGTGAAGATCACAAAAGCAACCAACAAACCCCATACGTGCCTGGCGCGCTCCTGCCAGCGCCTGCCGTCGCCCACGCAGAACCACACCCACAGGAGGAAGAATGGCCCCAACAGCACCATCGGGACGTACGACCACAGGCACGCCGCTAATGCCAGTCCGCTGCCCAAGCATGCCGGCCACCCGCGAGCGGTCGCAGCAGCCATCGCCACCATAAATAACGCCATAGCGGCTGCCACTTCGTTGCCGAAGGTGAATGTCAGCACGAACATCGGCATGCTTATGAGCACAAGCCACGTAACCCAGCACGCGATTTGGTGGACGCGGTTGAAAACGTAACAGGTCGCTGTCATGAAGACTACTCCCAGCAAGACCGACAGTAGATTCATTGTTCCATATGGCGACCCGCCGACAAGGTTCATGAACGCCGCACCGAGCGCGTAATAGAGCGGCTGCTGTTCCTCGCTGTAATAGTGCGGGGTAATCATTGGCGAGAAGTACGCGTTGGCTTTGATAATCTTGTATTCGACTGCAAGCTTGCTGCCCTGATCTTGCTCGTAGGGCAGGGTCCTGTTGGCGATCAGCGACAGCACTATCCCTGCGGCCAGTGCCGCCACCGCTAGTTGTACGGCTAGTTTCCTACTACTGGAAGCGCCCCCATACAAGGATTTGCTCTGCCACGAACGAGCGGGAAGCGTCGCTGGGTGTGGATCTTTTGTATTCAATGCTTGTGCCTGTATTGATGGATCGGAAATTGCTTTCGGGGCGGTGCGGGCACGCGCCCGTGGTATCAGTCTGAACGAGCGGTGTTATGGTTAGATAGTACGGAATTGGGCCGGTGAAATCAATCGTGGATCTCGGTGAACCGCAACGACGTAGTAGCGCATTAAGAATGTCAGGGTTTGTCATCTTAGGAACCTCAAAAAGGCCTAAGGAACCGAAAATGTCGGACATACTGACTGTGAACACAAACGAACGTCAACAGCTACATAATGATGAAGCATCTGAAGCACGGCAAAACGGCGATGGTTAGAGCCATCGCAGCCTTGGGATTGAGTGAGCCGATTTATCGAGTGCTGGATCGTTATTGAGGCCACGGGGACCAAGGCCTCATCCACCGATTACGGGGACAGACCTCCAACCGGGGGTACGTTCCCGAGGTGTGCATGGAGGTCCTTCGGCTGCAGCATTACGCCTACCCCGACTATGTATCGACGCTGTGTGCCGAGATGCTGGAACAATACCCCGCCCTGATGATCAACGCTGATGCCCTCAAACTCTGGCTCAAGGAATCTGGTCAGTAGACGGAGTATCCGTGTTGCACGACGGCAGCGTCAGATGCTCGAACGACGCGATGCCATTGGGGCTATGCTGCAACTTGATGGCATTTTCCACCAGTGGCTTGAAGATCGATGCCCTGCCTGTTGCCTATTTGCTGCGATCGACATGTACAGGAACAATCACGAACTCAAGTTCAAACACCTCAGCGTAAAATCCAAACCACAATCCCAGCTCCACCCTCCAACCTTGCTCTCACATCCGTGGAGGTTCAAGATCGTGGGGAACCAACGCGACTTCTTTCGCCCACAGAAAAAGAAACAGCTTGCTTTACAAAGCGAATCACCCATCCTTCCAACACAACATTTCTGCCATGCTATTACACGGTCGCATTTTGTGCTCGCCGTCGAAGATCGCGCGCAGACCGGTTCTGGGGGATGGGTTTATCCGTTCGCATAAATCATGACCGGATCGTGATCGTAGTCCGGGAAGGGATCTTCGAGCAAGGACTCGGCGGATTTCTCTCGTAGTAACACACGAGTTGGAAGCTTTTTGTCCGGGATATGCTGGGTGATGGTGGTGATGAAGTCGCAGGTGGTGAACATCTCGAAGTTGCGGTATATCTTCTCGTGCATAACGGAGCGGTGGATAATGGACCCGTCGAGGCTCAAACGGTTCGGAGCTCAGCAGGTTCTTCTCGACTAGTGTCGTTCCAACTATCATTTGCTTGCCCAAGTAGTAGTGGCGCGACTCGTCTGAGAGACAAGCAACGTTGAGGTACGTCTATTGTTTGCACTTCGAGTCATGATTCAATGCTTTTGGGTGAACCATCGATGAAACCATATCTGGACGGCACTTGTGAAGAAGCCACACTGCTCATAAAGACGCTGAGCCTTGATGTTCCTTCCCTGCGTCACGACGCTAACCTTGGAGATCGATCTGCCGGCAAACCAATCAAGCGCCTCGTGCACCAAGAGAGTGCCATATCCTCTTCCACGGAACCCTTTATCGATCCCCGCCAGCCCAATTTGGCCAACCGATGCCTCCTTCAGGTGGCAAGACACGTACCCGGCAACTTTCCCTGCAGATTCGGCAACAAGAACAGCATCTGCGTATCCCCTGCAGCTCTTCTCGATCCACACTTTGTATAGTGCAGAACACTTTTCCCTTGAAAACTGCGAATCAGCGTAGAATCTTGAATCGGTGTGGCTTTCCCCTGCTATTAGCCGCAACCCCCCAAGATCCCCTTCCCTGGCATGGCGGAGAATCCTGCGATCCTCGACCGAGAATGGGCTTTTGTAGGAGGTGACACTTCTCTCTAGCGTGATCCGAATATCAGCCAGCAGGAACCCTTTCCTCTCAGCTGCATTACAGCATTCGATGTCCCCTGAATCGGCGAGATAGTATAGACAGTCTACAGCATTTTGCCCACACCAGTCCAATGCCTCACCCAGTTCCAACACCGTGAGGCGTGGAGAAGTAAAACTCGCGATCTTCCGATCGAAAAACTCGCTATCCCATTCAAGGATCCGACAGATAGACTCATTCATGGTTTTCTCAACGCTGTTAGTAACTCATACTTTGTGTCGAATGGTGTAGGGGGGTTTTTCCATACTCCGAAAATGAATCCGAGCCAGATACTCACCGAGTATGCCAAGTGCAAACAGCTGCGCACCGGAGAAGATCGCTATTACGGATGCAAGGAATGGGAATCCGGGCACGCTGCCACCCATTATAAGGTAGCGGCCAATGACATAGGCAAGGACCCCCACACCAAATAGCGCAAGCGCAAATCCCAGCATGCTCGCAATCTGGAGCGGAAGCACACTGAAACCTGTCACCATGTTCAATGCGTGCGTGACCAGCTTGGAGAAAGTATAATTGGATGTGCCAATTGTTCGCTTTGAATGGCTGACTCTTTCAGCCGCGAAACGTGTCGTTCCCCACGTCAGAAGAACATCGATCGACACAAAAGGTCCAGTATAGCGCTCAAATGCGTCTCGGACACTCGCATTGAAAGCGCGGAAGGCACTCACATTACGAGCTGTGTCGGCCTTCATCGCCGTCTGAAGGGCCATCTTGGTGACTACAGAGGCCAGATTTCTCCAAAGTCCGTGTTGCTCGTTGCTAGGAGTCCCGTAAACAACATCGTAGCCCTCATCGAGCTTACAGAGCAGTTTGGGAATCTCTTCGGGTGGATTTTGCATATCATCATCGATTGTTACAATGATTTCCCCCTTAGCTATCCGTATTCCACAGAGTAACGCGTTGTGCTGTCCGTAGTTGCGCATGAGATCCACACCTCGCACCCACGGATGTTCCCGGACAATCTCACTTATAATCTGCCAGGTANNCAGTTATAATCTGCCAGGTATTGTCCACGCTCCCGTCATTAACAATGACCATCTCGTAAAAAGAGCAGCCGAGCCTCTGCAATACTTGCCCCGTGCGAGAGACAAGAGCGGACAGAGTTCCTTCGCTGTTGTAGGCGGGGACAACGACTGACACGCTTCTCATGTGAAGTTCCGAGTGCTAGTTTCCTAGAATGAATATTTCACCATTTCAACACAGCTGCATGGTTCTTGTCACACTTTGCACGACTACAACAATTTGCACACTTTGTGCGAGATTGCCATAGCCATCCTACCGTTGTGTCGCCAGATAAAGCCACTCCACAGTCAATTCCTGCTTGGCATGAATCAACACCCAAGCGGATCCGTTTCATTGGTCCAATCCTTTACTTAGCAAATCGGCCTTCATGATGCCGAGAAATTCATCTGAGTAGAAAATGCGGAAACCGCCACTCTGACTGACCCACACACCATTCCTTAGAAACAAAGAGCGTTCGATTGCTCCGCTTCTGAGATTGTATGCGCATAGTTGTCTATTCTCGTCCAGAACCCACAATCGTTTGTTGCCTTCCAACCAAAGCAGGGATCTAATTGAATCAGTGCCGACCTCGCACAGTTTTTGGGGTGGTCTAGCCGATACGCGGCAATCTCCTTCTTACCAGATAGGACAAACAGGGTGTCGTTCGGTATGCGTAGTACGCTCGCGGCGGAATCACAGAATATCTCCCAGCTTTGTTCACATTTTGCCTGAAGGATTTATTCCGACGGAAACTCCGCGATCTTTATATCGGACGACAAGCAGGCTATCCCACATCGTGAAACGAACAGGGTGGAGACTGTCCCCAAAATCTTTCTGATGGACATCAAAAGATACACATCAGAGTGGTCGCTTGCTACTTTATTTAACATACTGTCTTTCCACTCCCTGTAAAGCCCTACATTACACTGTTCCATGGCTCCAGAGATCGTTCTCAAAGTCCTGAAGCTCGTTTATCTCAGAAAGAGCCTTTATCTCTTGATCCTTCCCAACCTGTGCAGTCTGATCCTGGTCAAGCATGTTGATGTCTCCTACTAGACGGTTCCTGTGCCGCGGATCGTTCAACTTTCCCCACTTTGCACCCCACTTGAAGTGGAGTTGAACATGAAGTTGGAAACCACCTTCACGGCATATCGGGTAATCCCATCCAGCTTCTTAAAAGAGTACCCAGTCTTCTTCAAGGCATAACCGAAATCTCGAGCACTTGATTTGATGGTCTTGTAGCTGGTCCGCTGAGAAATCTTTTCGGCGTAGCGTATGGACTGGTTGGTGGATTTATTGAAGGCTTTTTAGTGGGGGCTTTTTTGCGTGGTTGTACAACAAGTTCCATAAGATGGTTTACGGTCCGACGGAAGCCAGCTAGCGCGGGGGGGACTTCTTTCCAAGGTGCAAGCTCCCCCACGGTGGGTACAGACTTCCTTGAGCCTCGGCCGGTGCCGAGGCTCATTTTTATGCTGGGACGTCGGTCTCCGGTTGAAAGGGGTAAACTCCGTCAA
>PMMO01000009.1 GCA_003162215.1 Ignavibacteriota bacterium | reverse complement strand
GCTCCACTGACCGGCGTCCAGTGCGCGGTGAAGCCTGTCGTCGTCACTGAATTCGTCGGCCCGGCGACTGGTATTCCTGGGGCAACGCCCACACCGGTCACAACAACTGTATCAGGAACAAATGGGGGGTACCGGATCACTATATTCCCTCTTACTGGCCCAGTTTGTGCGGGGTGAAATGTGATGCGAAGTGTGTCGCGGGAGTGAGGATCAGACAGTGTGTCGCTCGTGGGGGTAACCGAAAATGAACCTGGATTGTCAGATGAGATAGAGGGAACGTAAAGATGCAGGCCCGTATCAATAGGATCAAAAAGCATTGCAACTGTCCTGACGATAGCGGTGTTAACTGTCGCTTGTCCGAAATCAACTGCCGACGGAGTGTAGACGATCTCCCGGGTGTCAGCGTAGCACCCAGCCGAGAGCAAATGGGGAGAACCCGGTGCGTTGTCGGTGAATCGAATAGTGGTACTTTTTCTCGTGAGCGAACTGTACGGTGGAGCGAACCTGATAAACAACTGTGCGCTGTCAAGTGGGCCAACCCAGAGGCTTTTTTGCACGGTGCTAAATCCTATTGTGTCGTCACATACGATACTTGATATGATCAGCGGGATTTTGCCTCGATTAGTGATCATAACAGTGTCAGTTCGCGATCTCCCTTCCTGAACAATGCTGAAATCCACGGCCGGCACATTCACCCCGAAAATCGGCACAAGATCAGACAGGGGTCGGTACCAGAGACCATTCGTCGAGGTACCCGCATAAAGATAGTTGTTTGAACTGTACAGCGCCAGGATTGCCGAGCCGGTCAATCCAGCCGATGTCCATGTCTTTCCGGTATCGTTACTGTAGATGACGCCGGAATTCGTCCCTGCGTAGATAGCAGGGCCCAATTGAATGATACTGTAGACAGTATATATCGAAGGCCCGAGCCATTTCCAGGTCAACCCATTGTCCGTGGATCGTTGGATACCGTTTGACGAGAGTGAAGCACAAATGTTTGAGCCGTTTATCGCTACAGTCTGCACATTGACATTGGAGAGCGATGTCGGGGTCCAGGTTGACCCTCCATCCGCCGAGGACCACACACCACCTGTGGTACCTCCAAACCCGCCACCGACTCCCGCCCAAAGAGATGAGCCATTCATTGCAAGACAGTTTATGTCATGACCTACTGCCGGCGTCCCCATGAGGGTCCAGGTTGCTCCAATGTCGGATGATCGCCAGACATTCCCGCAGTCCGGGCATCCATCTTCGCTCCCAACGTACAGGTTTACTCCGTCTGAAACCGCGCTGATCAAATGGTAGGCGATATTACTCAGCGACCACGTCGCCCCGTTATCCGTTGAAAACCGAACTCCTGAACCGTAACTACTCGCCACGATGCCGTTCGCGTGTTGAAGAACCGAAGATATATCCCCGTTGAAAAAGCCTGTCACGTTCCAGGTGATGCCATGGTCGCTCGAACGGTAGACCCCTGCCAAAGTGCCCGTGAAGAGATTTGTGTCCGCCCCGGTGATGGAGTGCACAGTCGACCCTGATGAGCCGTTTGTCTGTTGCCATTGCGCGCGGGAAGATGACACATCCAGCAGCAGGAGCATCAGGGGAGCGACGCATGCGAGACTACGAAGGTGGCGGGCGAACATTTGCATGCGGTTGGAGACCGAAAGTCGCTGATCGAGCATTTTCAAGCCTCAAGACGATGGACGGTGCCACCTTGAGGCATGCTGGTTTGATTCCATCGTGCAAGAGAGAGAGTCACCTGGATCAGGGGGATCAGGAGAATCAAAAGCAATCCCGAACCGGACATATTGAACTCCTGTTGAAAATGTGAGAAACAGCAGCCGGTTATTCGGAGTCAATTCGAGATAGATTAAGAGCTGAAGAGGATCAGCAGATGGACTACTTGAAAACGCGGTACTTGTGGAAGCTCCGGTAGCAACCAAAGTGTACCTAATTATTAATAGATGCACAAGGGCGCTCCTGCAGAGGGACCTGGAAGGAAACCAGCCTCCTGAACCCAACCTCGACCGCTTAAATGAGCCTCTAAGCCTCTGAGAGAGGAATGGCGTTGCCTGTAATCAGAAAAAACTTGCGAGTTTGTTCTTAAGTTGCAGCGGGGACATCTCCCGTGGACGGAGTAGCGGAGGTCCACGAAAGCACAGGTAGATATTCGGATTAGCCTATGGCCTGGGAAGCCAGGCCTCTTCCGTTTTTGCCGAGCGCTGCGACGCAAAGAAGGCGACAAGCATCAGAAGCGCGCCAACGTTGTACGGGAGGTGATGACTCATCTCGTACATAGGGCCGGCTATCACCGGCGCGACGACGCTGCACGCCGAGAAGACACCGCTGATCACGCCTATCACCTCTCCCTTCATATGCCCGGGCGCTTTCCCGGCGACGATGCTTGTCAACATCACGCGAAAGGCCCCCTGTCCCAGACCGAGCAGCGCCAGCCCCACGATGAACATCCAGAGCACACCTGTGGCAAGGAGAGCGAGTCCCACAACGAGGACCAGGGGCATCATCGTTTGGAGCTGACCGTCAGTGTAGCGGCGGGACCAGAATTGCCGGAGGAGAAACGTCTGGTTTGTGAAACCCACCACACCGATCACCGTGAACAGGAGCCCCGTGGCAAGGTTGGTGTAGCCAAACTGGTCCTGGACGTAGAGGGAGAACATCGCCGTCGTCATGACGAATGCGAGACCGAAGAAGACCCAGGCGAGCATGTCAAAGCGGATTGCCGGAGTGGTTGCCGCGGTGATCACCGGCTTCAGGGGATTGAACGTCATCCGGTCATGGCGCTTTTGTTTCAAGGTCTCGGGAAGGAAGAAATACGCCAGCACCGTGTTCACGACGGCCAGGATCGCCGTGCAGTAAAACGGAAAGACCGGTGACATGGTGCTGAGGAGCCCGCCGATCACCGGCCCGAGCAGGAAGCCGNNGCCGCTCCCACGAGCCCCAGATTTGCGGTCCGTTCCTTATCGTCCCTTGCGATATCAACAAGGTAGGTCTGTGCCGTGGTGAGCTTACCCGCGGAGAGGCCGTCTACGATCCTCCCGAGGAACACCATCCAGAGCGCCGTGCCTCCAGCGACGATGAACCAGCCCACGGCTGTCATCAGTATGCTCCCCAAGAGCACGGGGCGGCGCCCGATCCGGTCGGAAAGTGCACCGAAGTACGGGCTGCTGAGAAAGGAAAAGAATGCAAACGATGAGAAGAGGAGCGAAATTGTCGTTGGCCCGGCCCCGAACGACTGTGCGAAGTACGGCAGGACGGGGATCACAATTCCGAAGCCGATCACATCGATCAGCACAGTCATGACTATGACTGCCTTCTCCTGGGAAACCGCCCTTTCCTGACCTGACGCCATCGCGGGGTGACCTCGTGGTGGGATTAAATACCGGGCAATCGGCTGAGCAGTGACGGCGTCTAATTTATCACTTCCCCAGCTCTCCTACAAGCCAACCCCGGGCGCGGAGCCTCACGATTCGCCGTTGTCATTGAATGTATATTTTTATACTGTGTAAGCAATAACATTGAAGGTTAGGCTCTATTTCATTGATTATTGTCCGTAAATCCTTTGAGGAAGGCGTGACTCATGTTCACAAACCGTGTACTATTGATAACCGGGGGTACCGGCACATTTGGCGACGCGGTTTTGCGCAGATTCCTGGGAACGGAGATAAAAGAAATCCGTGTGTTCAGCCGGGATGAAANNTCATGCGAATTCTATCCTTTTGAGGCGCTGAAAACAAATGCGATAGGCGCCGAGAACATGATGAATGCAGCGATCGCACACCGCGTGAAGCGTGTCATTGTTCTGAGCACTGACAAGGCGGTCTATCCCATCAATGCCATGGGCATTTCGAAAGCAATGATGGAGAAGTTGATGGTGGC
>PMMO01000198.1 GCA_003162215.1 Ignavibacteriota bacterium | reverse complement strand
GCCCCCATGTCCACGGTGATGATCACCTCATGTGCTCTTGCCGACCGGCGATGGATTGCCCGGGCCACAAGTTCCTTCCCTGTACCGTTTTCTCCAAGGATCAGGATGTTTGCTTCCGTCTCCGCCACCTTCTCGATCATGCGGAACACGTACTGCATGGCCTCGCTGCTGCCGATCATCTCATGATAAGGCTGATCCAGCGCTTCGCTCAGATGCCGCTGGCTCGCTTCAAGCCTGGAGGCCTTCGCCCTCGATTGGCGAAGTTTCACGGCGGACGAGATCGTGGCCAGCAGTTTCTCATTCTGCCACGGCTTCAGCACGAAATCAATTGCTCCGATTTTGATCGCCCGGATGGCCGTTTCAATATCGCCAAACGCCGTGATAAGAATGACCACGGCCAACGGATCGATATCGAGTATCTTTTGGAGCCAGTCGAATCCTTCAGTCCCGCTGGTGGAATCACGGGTATAATTCATGTCGAGCAGAATCACATCGATGGATTCGTTCCGTAACAAGTCCGGGATGGCCGCCGGGTTCTTCTCGGCATGCACAGCGTAGGGTACCTGCTTCAGCAACAGCTTTGCCGCAGTAATCACATCTTCGTCGTCATCCACGACGAGGATTGTGCCTCGAGTTTCGCTCATTGAAACGTCCTGGTAAACGTCTTGGGAATCGACCTGGGAAACGTCCTGATTCGTGCAGATGACTCACCTTGCATCGGAAGCTTTGAGTTCAGCACAACAGATAGCTACTCCCGTGCCACGCAAAATACGCCTAAATATGGACATTTGCTACACTCCGGTGTCCGTTTTCGGACAGTCTCTGTGCGGAACCGGATAGCCGCCTGGGAGCAAATCTTCAATTTTGAAGCGAAAACGCCTTGGCACGACTATTGAGAAACGGGACCTGTAGTACTTCATCATTGAGCAAGGACTTCTCCCGTGGATCGCCCAATTCTAAAAAAACGATGGACATTGAAGCGCATCGGGATGATGGGCATTCCGCCGGCATTCATCATATTGGTCGTACTCTATCTCCTGTTCGGCGATCACCTCTCCAAACTCAACGTCGAAGCTGAGCGGATAACAATTTCAACCGTGCTGAAGGCGCCATTCCAGGAATATATCCCGGTCACAGGGACCATACAGCCTCTCCAGACCTTCTTCCTCGACGCGGCCGAAGGAGGCAGAATTGACAGTATTTTTGTTGAGGCAGGAACTGTTATTTCGAAAGGTGACCGCATCCTGAAGCTTGTCAACACAAACATGCAACTCGATGTGCTCTACCGGGAGGCGCTGCTGTTTGAACAGATCAATAACGCACGGAACACACGTCTGGCCATCGAGCAGAACAGTCTGACGTTGCGCGGACAACTTGCCGACGTCTTCTACCAGATCATCCGCCTGCAGAGGTTGCACGATCGGGACACCCTTCTGCTCCGGAAGCAACTCATTTCCCGTCAGGAGTTCGAACAGGTCAGAGACGAATACGAATACTGGCAATCAAAAAAGATCATTACCGTTGAAAACTTCAAGCAGGATTCCCTTCTCAGGCGCGTGCAGCTTCAGCAACTGGATGGGTCCATCAAGCGCATGCAGAGCAACCTGGACATGGTGATGCGCAGTCTGGAAGATCTTGTCGTCAGAGCACCCATCAGCGGCCAGCTCACTTCATTGAGTGCAGAGATCGGACAGTCGAAATCTCCGGGCCAGAGGCTCGGACAAATCGACGTGCTCGATGGATTCAAGGTGCGCGCGGGCATCGATGAGTTCTATATTTCCAGGATCAATCCCGGCCAGAAGGGGACGTTTGACCTTGGAGCAACCTCATTCGGTCTCTCTGTGGAAAAGGTGTATCCCGAGGTCCGCGAAGGGCGGTTTGAAGTCGACATGCTTTTTGACGGGTCACCTCCGCAGGGAATCCGGCGCGGACAAACACTCCAAATCAGACTTCAACTGGGAGATCTTTCGGATGCCGTCATCGTGGCACGGGGAGCTTTTTATCAGAAAACAGGGGGACAGTGGGTGTATGTCGTAGACAAATCCGGAGCTTTTGCCGTCAAGAGAAACCTACGGCTCGGCCGCCAAAACCCTCAGGCCTTCGAAGTGTTGGAAGGCCTGGAACCGGGCGAACAGGTCATCACCTCTTCGTACGACAATTTCGGCGATATCGACAAGCTTGTCCTGAAGAAATAGTCCTGACGACTCATAGGATATGTCACATTGAAGGAGCGATTCATGATTAAGACCACGAATCTCAAGAAGATTTACACGACCGAAGAGGTTGAAACGTCGGCGCTGGACAACATCAATTTTGAAGTGAAACCCGGCGAGTTCGTTTCGATCATGGGACCATCCGGCTGCGGCAAATCGACGTTGCTCAACGTCATCGGGATGCTCGACAATCCTTCCGACGGACAATACTATTTTCTGGACCAGGAGATCTCGAAGTATTCCGAGCGGCAGAGAGCGAACCTGAGGAAACACAACATCGGTTTCGTGTTCCAGAGCTTCAATTTGATTGATGAGCTCACAGTCTTCGAGAACGTCGAACTCCCGCTCCTGTATCAAAAGGTTTCCCCTTCTGACAGGAAAAAGAAGGTAACCGAAGTGCTGGAGAGGATGCAGATCATGCACCGGAAGAGTCATTTTCCGCAACAACTTTCGGGCGGCCAGCAACAGCGTGTCGCCGTGGCCAGGGCTCTAGTGGGCAATCCTAAACTCATCCTTGCCGACGAGCCGACGGGCAACCTGGATTCGACACATGGTGAGGAGGTCATGAACCTGCTCTCGGGTCTGAACGAAGCAGGCACAACAATCATCATGGTGACCCACTCGCCCGCCTACGCCGAATATGGGAACCGGGTCGTACACCTGTTCGATGGACATAT
>PMMO01000180.1:26302-43489 GCA_003162215.1 Ignavibacteriota bacterium | reverse complement strand
TTCGACCACGATTGCCGCGAAGGCATCTGCGGAAGCTGCGGCCTCATGATCAAGGGACGTGCCCACGGCCCGAATCAGGGAGCCGCAACCTGTGAACTGCGCATGCGGAGCTTCCCCGACGGCGACACAATCGTTGTCGAACCCTGGCGGGCCAAGCCCTTCCCGATCATCAAAGACCTGACGGTCGACCGCACGGCCTTCGACCGCATCATGCAGGCCGGAGGATATGTCTCGGTACGAACCGGACAGGCTCCGGAAGCCAATGCGATCCCCATCCCCAAAGCCAAGGCTGAGGAAGCGATGGACGCTGCCGCATGCATCGGATGCGGGGCCTGTGCCGCGACATGCCCGAACGGCTCTGCGATGCTGTTCGTTGCTGCAAAGGTCTCCCAACTCGCGTTGTTGCCACAGGGCCATGCAGAACGGAAAGAGCGCGTGGAACACATGGTCGCGCAGATGGATGCCGAAGGATTCGGCGCGTGCTCAAACACGTATGCATGTGAAGCGGAGTGCCCCAAGCAGATCTCCGTGGAGCACATCGCGCGTCTGAACCGCGAATATCTCCGGGCAAAGGTCGGATGACCGCCGCAGCTCTCCGTGTTCCCTGCACTGTCACACGAACAGCGGGATGAGTGTGGCCGTGAACGTTTCTCGAAAAGTCTTCTTTGTCGGCCTCACGACCGTCATCGTGCTGACCCGGCTCCCATTGTTGCTCAGCGGATACGGTTCCGACAGCGACGCATGGCGAGTGGCGCACGTTGGCCACACTTTCTGGACTTCGGGAGTGTACGAGATGTCCAGACCGCCCGGATATCCGGCACATGAGATTCTCTCGGCTCCCCTGGTAGCCCTGGGAGGATCTGTTCTTTCCAACGCCGTCACACTCATTGCGTCGATCGTTGCAGTCTTCGTGTGGCACGCGTTCGTGCATGGTCGCACGCAACGGCCCGGGATGCTCATCGTCGCATTCGCTTTCACTCCGCTCTTCTGGATGAATTCGGCCACGACAATGGACTATATCTGGTCACTGTTGATGATCCTCCTTGCGATGCATGCAATCATGCGAACGAAATCCATCAGTGCCGGTGTTTGGGCCGGGCTCGCCATCGGGTTCAGGCCGACGAATGCTGTGCTGCTAGTGCCGCTGGCAATCCTGCTTGTAACGGTCATGCGAAGGAGAGGCGTGAGCTGTCATTGCGAGCGGAGCCCAGGAGGGGCGAGCGAAGCAATCTCCCCGATGAACGATCATAAGGAGAGATTGCTTCGCACTGAGAAGCGTGCTCGCAATGACATAGGGCCCGTTGATGATCAATCACGGAACGATGAAGCGAGGCGAAGTCTTGTTCCTTTACTGATCTTTCTCGTCTTTTCCTGCGTCACCGCCGTTGTGGTGTTCCTCCCGGTCGTCCTTACCTACGGCATTGGCGGTTGGTTAGGCGAACTACGCAGCCAAGTCGGCTCAAGCGCAATAGGCCTCAACGAGGCCCCGTTGTACTTTGTCTACCGCACCATCTACGCAATCGGGCCTCTGGCTTTCCTGAGTATGCTCTGGATAGTCCTGAGAAAGGGAGCCTTTTCGACAGCGTGGAATTCCCGGAATCATCTCTTCGCCATTTCATTGGCCGCCCTTTGCGTTCTTCTCGTGTTCTTTGCGCTCTTCCCTCTCGAAAAATCCTATCTCCTTGCTGGACTCCCCTTCCTGCTCCTGGTACTCGACAGACTCGCCACTCCTCGCGCGTTCTCCCTGTTCACTCTGTTCATCATTTCCTATGCGTTTGTGAATCCGGATTGTATCCAGCACGGCGGTGCGAGAGGAACTCCCCGATTCAACGTTCACACGGGCATGGTAATTGAAGAATGGCAGAAACGGAAGGAACTGGAAGAGTGGCGAAATCAGCTTGCGTCAGTCGCGGTCCCGGAACGGACCGTGATCATGACAGGTGTGGGACCCGCATTCTGGTTTGAGAACGATGCCGTGGAAGCCGTTCAGAATCCGATTGTCAGAAACGTGAACGATGTAGTCGTCCGAAGGAAAGGTAATCCGTCGATCCTTTTCGTACCGATGATTCCGCGCGAGGAGACGGAGCGGTTGCAGCACCTGGGGTGGCGGGTAATGTGTGACACGACAAATCAGCAGTATATCGAACGAACGATGGGGTACCGCATTGATACGCTCACCGGAATTCCCCTTCCCATTTTGCCATCACCACACTCGCCAGACAATTCCCCACCACATTGATCGTTGTGCGCCCCATGTCCATGATCTCGTCAACCCCCAGGACAATGGCAACCCCCTCAAGCGGCAGACCGAATGACGCGGCCGTGCCTGCAAGGATCACGAGGGCAGCCCGCGGTACGCCTGCAACGCCCTTGCTGGTAAGAATCAATGTCAACATCATCAGAATCTGCTGTCCGATACTCATCTCCACACCGGCAGCCTGGGCGACAAACACCGAGGCGAGCGCAAGGTAGAGCGTGCTGCCATCGAGATTGAAGCTGTACCCTGTCGGGATGATAAATGATACGATGCGCCTTGGAACTCCGAGTTTCTCCATTGCCTCCATGGCTTTCGGCAGGGCCGCTTCGGAACTCGTCGTCGAAAACGCGATAATCGCCGGCTCTTTCACGGCATTCAGGAATTCGCGAATCGGCACACGGGCGATGGCTGCAACCGCACCAAGCACAACAACCGTGAAGACAATGAGCGCACCGTACATGGTCACAATCAGAAGGCCGAGGTTGACCAACACCGAAAGTCCGCGGTGCCCGACCGTGAAAGCAATTGCCGCTCCGACACCAACGGGGGCATACCGCATGACAATGCCCGTGAACTTGAACATCGTTTCCGCCAGGCTCTCACAGAATGTCAGAATCACCTGACGCTTTTCCTTCGGCACAAGGGCCAACGCAAAGCTGAACAACACGGCAAACACAACAATCTGCAACACCTCTCCCTCCGCCGCCGCCTGCACGATGCTTTGCGGAACAATATGCGTGATGACCTCGGAGAACGTCTGCTGTTTTGCCGCGATCTCACCCGTTTGCACGGCGGTATGGATGTTCACACCGATGCCGGGGCGTACCAGATTCACGGCGATGAGGCCGACAGCCAGTGCCGCCGTAGTCACCACTTCGAAGTATATCAGCGCTTTTACTCCCATTCTACCGACCTGCTTCAGGTTACCATGACCTGCGATTCCCACGACGAGTGTCGCAAATATGAGCGGCGCGATGATGGATTTGATAAGCCGCAGGAAAATAGTGCTCAGTGGCCGGAGGGACACAGCGACTTCCGGGGTAAACCACCCCAGAGCGAGCCCGATGCCCATTCCCACAAAAATCCACTGGGTGAGGGAGAGTTTTGGAATTTTCATAACGGATGGATTGATCGACAAAGTGCGAAGAAGCAGGAAGAAAGGCAACCAGGCCGGCACTTTCCTTGCAAGCCATCAAAATTACTCGTAGTATACATTGATCAGGACGCACGGGGGAGAAAGAAAGCACGCTCACGGAGCGAAGAACGTACACTCATGAAACGCATTCTCCATTTGTTGGTTGCCATCCTCTTTGCGGCTCTGCTCACCTTTGCGAACGTTGCGGTCTCTCAGAACACCAGAGAAAACGCCGATTTCAAGCTGGCGATCAATCTTTTCAATGACAAGTTGTACGATCTCGCCCTGGAACAGCTGAAGCAGTTCATCTCCACGTATCCTACCACCTCCCAGGGGATCGAGGCACGATTCACGCTGGGTCTTGCACAGCTGCAGCTTAAGCAGTACGATGATGCCCGTATCACCTTTCAGACATTTGCCCTGACGTATCAGGACAACCCGCGTGCACCCGAAGCGTGGTGGAATGTGGGTGAGGCGTATGCCGCTCTGGGCAACATGAAAGAGGCGGCACTGGCATTCGAACGTGTCAAGGCATTTCATCCGAAGAGCAAATTGGCGGCAGATGCGCTGTTGCGTGCCTCGCGGTATTTTGGACTCGCCGGTGAACGGGACAACGCCCGACGACTTCTTCGCGGCATACTTCAGGAATATCCGACAAGTGCCGCAGTTGTCAGCGCACGTACACAGATCGGTCAAATCTACTTTGAAGAAGGCAACCTCGAGCTCGCGCAAAACGAACTCAAACGCGTCATCGACGGAGACCCCTCGCCGGATGCACGTGCACAAGCACTTTTGATTCTGGCGAACATTCAACAGCACATGGGACGGCCCGATCAGGCGCGGGCACATTACCAGGAGATTCTGACAAAATACAGGACCTCGGGAGCAGTGCAGGGCGCGTACGTCAACCTTGCCAGGCTCGAAGCAGCGTCGGGCAAGCCCGCCGACGCGATCGACAACCTTAAGAAAGCCCTGGCCCTCACAAAAAATGTCGACACAACTCTTGTTCGTGAAGCGTTGATTGCTCTCGGTGACGCCTACGCCGGACATGACGAACTGCAGAATGCCGTTACACAATACGTTCGTTTCCTTGACATTACGTCGGCGAGTGACAGGATACCCGAAGTCATGTGGAAGCTTGCCGGAACCGCCGCCCGTGCCCATGATTATCGGAAATCCAATGATGCCTGCAATCGTCTCCTGAAGAGCGACGCCACGGACGAACTCAAACAGAATGCGCTGCTTCAGCTTGCACAGAATGCACGGGAGCAGGGAACACCCAATCTCGCCATACAGCATTACAGCAGGTTCGCAGACCTTTTCCCTGAGCACCGCGCAACACCGAGTGTCCTGTACGAATCCGCCGTCATTACGGAAAAAGACCTGCAGGATCCGCGCCGAGCATCATCGATCTACGAAATGCTGGCAGATCGGCACACACGGTCGGCATTTGGAGACGATGCACTATTTGGTGCTGCCCGGTGCCAGGAGCAACTGCGCGAATATGGCAGAGCCCTGCAACTCTACAAAGACTGTTTGCGTCTCTTCCCCGCATCGGACTTGCTTGACCAGGCCGAAGAGCGCATCCGGACGATCGAGACGTTTGACGCCAAGAACAAGGATGCCGGCCTCGAGAAGCTTGCTCTGCTCGTCGGCGACGTCGTGTTGGAAAAAGACCGGAGCAGCATGGCATACCGGCTTGCCGAGACTTCCTTTAACGATCTGAAGAACTACGATGCTGCGGCGACACAATTCGCCAAAGCCATCGCGGGTAATCCCAACGCCCCCTATCTTGCAGATGCGCTCTACATGCGGGCACGATCACTGGAGTTCCTTACCTGGCGCGATCCTTCACACAAACAGTCCGCCATTGAGGCATACCGTGCGTTCATCATCCAGTCGCCGACTGATCCGCGAACGGAGGACGCGCGGCTCGCGATATTCACACTCAGCACGGGCTCTCTGGTTGAGGCACGAGCGGCGTACGTCGCCATCACAACGGCCAACCCGGCATACCCACGTCGCGATGTCATGTTGTTCCAAATGGGGAAGCTTTTGGAACAGACCGATAGCTCGGCGGCGGCCCTTGCTGCGTATACCGAAGCCTCCAAGATCTCCCCCACCTCACCCGTGGCCGAACGGGCCGGCTACCAGAGATTCCGCATGCTTCTGGCGGCCGGACTCATCGATTCCGCCGCCGTCGTGGGCAACAGCTATTGTGCGGGGTTCAGCAACGGCAGGCACACTCCGCAAGTGCTCAGTGCTCTAGGAGACCTTGCCCTGAAGCGCGGACAATCAGACCGGGCCGTGGATCTGCTGCAGCAGCTCGCAACGCGGTTCCCTTATACCGAAGCATATCTCAAGAGTCAACGCACGCTTGCCGATGCGCTTCTCGCAAGCGGAGATCCGCAAAGCGCCATTGCCCTCTATCAGGAACTGCTCAATCCTGTCTCAGCCCGGCCACCCACGGCTGAGCGTCCTGATGCATCGCTCCTCCTTTCCCTCGGTAAGGCATATGCGACGGCGGGTAACGCACAGCAGGCCAAGAAGACACTGTATGCACTCGTCGCAGGCGAAGGCACCGGCGACCGCGCAGCCGAAGCCTATTCGACGCTGGGCATGATCTATAAGAATGAAGGGTCGTCGGACCTCGCAACCTCCTACTTCCGTCAGGCCGGCGCCGCCTCTCCAACCACGGCGACCAGCCGGGACATCGCCGATATTCTGTTCGACAATGGTGAATACACCGATGCCGCCCGTCAGTATACCCTGCTTGCGCAGAAGACACAAGACAATAACGAGCGTCGTGCCTACCACGCCCGCGCAATTGTGGCAGCGCTCCGCATGGATGATATTGTCCGGGCGGACAAACACATCACGACCTTTCTGCAGACATACAAAGAGACAGGCACCGAAGCGGCACAGTTCGAACTGGAACGGGGGAACTCCTTCTTCCGCAAAGAAGACTATGTTCGCGCCTTGAAATCGTTTGAACATGTGGCATCAAAGTTCGACGAGACCCCATCGGCGCCCACCGCACAGTTCTGGATTGGAAAGGTGTACGAAGCCACCAACCGCCCGCAGGAAGCCATAGCGCAGTTTGAAACTCTGATGAAGGAGCATCCCGAATCAGAGATCCAGCAAAAAGTGCACTTTGCACTCGGCAACATCTACTATCGGGCCGAGAAATGGGATGAATCCATCAAGAACTATCGTGTCGTCACCGATCATCCGCATCCCGACCCTGCCCTGCTGCCCTTTGCGATGAGCAATCTCATCGAAACCTATGAGACCGCCGGCGTATTCGACGCTGCTCTGACGCTCACGCGCAAATATCTCGAACTCTACCCGAATGCCGAAGATGCGTTTGATAAAAGGATCAAGATCGGGATTCTCTATCAGCATCTGGGGTATTATGACCAATCTGTGCTGCATCTGCAGTCGTTGCTCGACGAGGCCGGAAGCGATCTTGAAGGGGAAATCCGATATTACATCGGCGAGTCGAACTATTACAAAGGCGATTACCAGCAGGCCATTCTCGATTTCTTGAAGGTCCCGTACCTGGTCACCAAGAAAGGGAAGCTTGATTGGACCGCGAATTCGCTGTATATGTCCGGCCAATCATACGAAAAGATGGGGCGCTCTGACCAGGCCCTGACAATGTACAAACAGATCATCGAACGCCCGGGTATCGATGAAACGTTCAAAGCAGGAGCGCGGAAGGAGATCGACCGCGTGAACGCCATCCTCAAAAAAAATCCGAAGTAGCCATGAACGCCGCCAATAGCGACATGCTGCTCGAGACGCTGATCGCACGCACCATCGGCGAGGAGTCCGTTCTTGCCATGAGCGTGCTGCTTGCCGCCCCGGTACCGTCGGGAGTTCTCCGGTATATGCGCGCGGAAATATTCAACAGACTCGCCGAAGATCTCTCGCATGCGCCCCATTTTTCACGCGTCGCACCGCCGAGCGCCGGCCCCGATGCCATCCGCGATGCACTCCTCACGCACGCGGCAGGACAGTATATTTTTCCGCGCGAAGAATTCCTCGGAATGCTCGAGAACGCCGCCCGCTTCACCGAAAATTATCTTTGCCGGCCGCGGTGGACCCTCTCCAGTTTTCTGTTCCTGGACCAACCGGCAATCACCACCGAAATGCTCCTGCGCAAACTCGAATACATTTCCGACTACGCATATCTCCCGCAGCTTCTGCGACGCATCGTGACGCACAGCGGCAAACAGGTGATCACCTCACACGAATGCATCGCGCACATCACACGCATCGACGACGCAGTGATACGTGAACATACGCCGCGCGAACGAGCTCTTCTCACCAAGCCCATCTTCCAGTTTTTCTTGTTGTCTTCCGATATCGAGAACAAACCCATCGCCCTTCGCGCACTGCTCCTCTTCCTCGAAGACAAGCAATTCGGTCCGCTGCGCGAGTACTGTGAGGGGGTATGGCAAATCCGTGGCAAGTCCGAAATCACGATGGCGGAGTTTGTCGCTTTACATGAGGACTTCGCAATCGGACGCTCTTCGTTCGCGCCAACGCCAACCATCACCGAACCGCCTCCGGAACCAACGCCTGAACCGCCTGAGCCGGAAATACTCCCACCAGCGACGGAACCTCCGGAGTCGGCACTTCCCGAGACTCCCTCTCCGGAGGCAGCCACCGTAAATGCCCCGCCGCCAGAGATACCGCCGCCACCAGAAATACCTGCGCCACCAGAAATACCGCAGCTACCAGAAATACCGCCGCTACCAGCTGAACCGGTGCAGGGATCTCTGACGTTCATGGAATTCCTGCCGGCTGAACCGGAAATTCCAGTTGCCCCAGCTTCCCTCTCGCTGAAGGAAACAATCCCCGGTATGCTTCGCCGCCGCTTTATCAACGTGATATGCGGGAAGGATGAAGAGTTCTACGATCTCGTGATTGCCCGTCTTGATGATATGCACTCCTGGCCTGAGGCGTCGACGTATATCCGGGAGCTTTTTGAGATCAACAGCATCGATCCGTTCAACGACACCGCGATTGCATTTACCGACATTATTCAAAAGAGATGTGACCACTCACGGATGGCACAGCAATGAAATTCGTCGATACAGCACAGATCCATATCAAGGCCGGTAACGGCGGGAATGGAGTCGTCAGTTTCCGGCACGAGAAGTACGTGCCCAAAGGCGGGCCGGATGGGGGGAACGGCGGGAGAGGCGGAAGCATTGTCATGCGCGCCAATCGTCATCTCACAACACTTCTCGATTTCCAGTACCGCACTTTCTACAACGCCGGAAAAGGCGAAAACGGCGCAGGAGCCAAAAAGACCGGGAAGAGCGGTGAGGATCTAACAATCGAAGTTCCGGAAGGGACAATCGTTCGGGATGTCGCCTCAGGAACGATTCTGACGGACCTCACACAACACGGCGAAGAATGCGTGATCGCCAAGGGAGGCAAAGCCGGACGAGGTAACGCGACATTCGCAACTTCGACTGACCAAGCTCCCCGGAGGGCGGAGCCCGGAGAACCGGGTGAAGAACGTGAGATAGAACTCGAGTTGAAGCTTCTGGCAGATGTGGGCTTGGTGGGTCTACCCAATGCAGGAAAATCAACGTTGATCTCGGTAATCTCAGCGGCCCGGCCGAAGATTGCCGACTATCCCTTCACCACGCTCGTTCCGAACCTTGGCATCGTACGGGTGGCCGAAGGGAGAAGTTTTGTGGTCGCAGATATTCCCGGATTGATTGAGGGGGCTCACCAGGGGAAAGGTCTCGGCCTTCAATTTCTGCGGCACATCCAGCGGACAAAGGTTCTTGTGTTTCTCCTCGAGGGATCGCGTGGCATGCTCAAGGAAGACTTTACAGTGCTGATGAATGAATTGGAGAGTTTTGATGAGGAGCTTCCACGAAAGAGATCGATCGTTGTGGTCACGAAGATCGATATTCTCGATGCTCCCACACTTAAGAAGCTCCGGTCGATCAAACTCGGACGGCGTGAGATGCATTTCATTTCCGCAGTGAGCGGCGCGGGCGTACGGAAGCTCGTTGAGGCAACGGAAAAAACCCTTAAGAAGCCGCAGCGTGCTGCCCGCCGGTCCCGCTCAACGATATCGGGGCGTGCGTGACTCTCACGTCTCTTCGTCATCGGGGTCCTCTCACGGCAACCAGCCTCGCAACCACCCTGGCTGTGCTCACCGGTGCCCTTTTCGCGGCGTCACTTTTTGCACTCGCGGTCGGCAGCGTGAGCGTGCCTCTCTCCCATGTCATCGCTGCGTTCACCGGCATCGGCAATGTCACTGATCCTGAACGTATGATTGTTCTTGTCATTCGCCTGCCCAGAGTGTTGCTTGCGATCATTGTCGGCGCCGGACTCTCCGTGGCCGGAGCAATGCTGCAGGCGATGCTGCGGAACCCTCTCGCCGAGCCCTACATTCTGGGGATATCCAGCGGAGGGACCATGGGAACAATCCTGGTGGCCGCAATTGCCGGGAGCGCAGGTGCACTGTTCGGACCTGCTGCATCGTTCGCCGGCTCGGGGGTCGTCATGCTGCTCGTCTACATGCTCGCGCACCGACGGGGTCGGCTGGACCCCTATACATTACTTCTTGCAGGAATCATGGTCGGCGCGTTCTTCAATGCCGCCGTTCTTCTCACCTTCGCGCTGTTCAATCAGGAATTGCGCAATGCGTTTCTCTGGCTCATGGGGAACCTCAGCAGCGCACAGATGGATTCGTTGCTGATTGCTGCACCTATGACCCTGCTCGGAGTGGCACTGGGAGGGTTTGACGCACGACGGTTCAATTTGATCGCCACCGGAGAAGAGACCGCAGCACAACTGGGCGTGAACGTGCGCGCTCTGCGCAAGCGCACCTACATCCTCGCATCACTCATAACCGGCGCCGTAGTGTCGGTGAGCGGCGTGATTGGCTTCGTGGGGTTAATTATCCCCCATGTCTGCAGGATGGTGTTCGGACCCGATCACCGCATGCTCCTTCCCTCGTCATTCCTGCTCGGCGGGGCATTCCTCGTATTGGCGGACACGCTGGCGCGGACGGTTATCGCACCGGCAGAGATTCCCGTCGGCGCCGTGACAGCAGCTCTCGGTGCGCCCGTGTTCGTGTATCTCCTTCGCCGGGGATAGACGATCGCCGATGGTGGATCCACCCTTATCCGCACAGTAAGGTTTCAATTCCCTTCCGTTGCGTTCGTTGGCTCTTTTGCGTAGATTGGAGAGCACTACAACTTCACTGACCGTTCTCAGAAGCATGCCCGTTCTCACTATTGACAACGTTTCGTTCAGCTATCTCGCAGGGGTTCCGACGCTGCGAAACGTATCGTGTACCGTCCAACGCGGTGAATTCCTGACGCTTGTTGGACCGAACGGCTCAGGCAAGTCTACGCTGCTGAAGCTTCTTGATCGCATCTTTCTCCCCATTGAAGGCGCTATTTATCTCGAGGGGAAACCCCTTCCTTCCTATACGCGCACGGATCTTGCCCGCAGAATCGCCTTCGTACCCCAGGAAAGGGAGACACAATTCCCGTTCACGGTAGAGGAAATCGTGCTCATGGGCCGGGCCCCGCACGCAGGCGGTCATTTGTTTGAAAGTGCCCAGGACCGGGAAATTGCCCGCCGTATGATGGAATTGACGGACATCGGCCATCTTGCGGACCATGCCATCACGAATCTCTCCGGTGGTGAACGCCAGCGTGCATTCATTGCCCGTGCACTCGCTCAACAGGCACCCGTCATCCTGCTGGATGAACCCACCGCCCACCTTGACATCGCGCATCAGGTGGAGATCTTCCGGTTGCTCCGTTCACTGAGTACCGATTCCGGACTGACAGTGATCTCCGTGTCTCACGATTTGAATCTTGCAGCGATGCACAGTGATCGCATTGCCATGTTGCAGACGGGGACACTCGCGGCATTGGGCGCACCCGAAGATGTTCTCACGGCCGATCGCATCCGGACAGTATTCAAGGCTGACGTTCTCGTCGACCGCCACCCGAAGCTTGACTCACCACGCGTCACGGTGCTGCGGTGAGCGGAAGAAAGGATCCATTCTCGTGAGACGACGCATCATCCGCGAAAAGGTTGTCCAGGCACTGTACGCACACGAAATATCAGGAGACCCGCTGGAGCATGTGAACGCCTGCGTGTTGACCGGCCTTGCGGGGAATAAGCCGGCACATGAATTCGCGAAGCACCTCGTCGAGGCGACCGTTACGCACAGCGCCGAGATTGACAAGATCATCCGCACGCGTGTCGCCAACTGGGATTTCAAACGCATCGCCATACTCGACCGTCTGATCCTGCGCATGGGAATTTGCGAGCTGCTGTATTTCCGCGAGATCCCCCCCAAAGTCACAATGAATGAAGCCATTGAACTGGCGAAACTGTTCAGCACGGAGAAGAGCGGTCAATTCGTCAATGGTGTTCTGGATGCAGTGCTCGCAGACATAAAAAAAGATGGCCCGGAGGCCCTCGTGGAGGGAGCAGTGACAAAAACGGGGCGTGGTCTCTACAACGGCGATCCGGATACTCGATCCTCCAAACCGCGGAACAAGCCACAGTGATTCCTGCGCCTTCCCGACCGGACATCGCATCGCGAGGACAGATTTTCAGCTGGACCCTTTTTGATTTTGCGAATACGGCGTTCTCGGTCGTCGTCGTCACCGTCATTTTTCCCCGATACTTTATCGGCCATGTGGCCGGAGGACAGCGGTGGCTCTGGGGGCTGGCAGTAAGCCTCTCAATGCTCAGCGCAGCGTTGCTTGCTCCGCCACTCGGAGCCGCGGCGGATTTTTCGCGCAAACGCAAGCGGTATCTCCTGATGTTCACCCTGGCATCCGTCACCTGTACAGCACTGCTTTTTACAGTGCAACAGGGCATGATTGTCGTAGGGATGCTCTTGTTCATCATCGCCAACATCGGATTCGAAGGCGGGATCGTTTTTTACGACGCATTCCTCCCCGGCCTGACCACACGGAAGAGCTATGGCCGCGTTTCAGGCTACGGATTCGCCATGGGGTACATGGGCTCACTGGCAATCCTGCTCATCGTCAACGCAATGCTGCCGCCACCGTCAGACCCTGGCTACCTCTTTGTCGTACGTCTTTCCTTTGTCGTGGCTGCAGCGTTTTTCCTGCTCTTCTCGCTTCCGATGTTTATGTTCGTGTCCGAACCACCGCTGGCGGGGCCCCCTCCCCCCTCACTGCTTCGTGCAGGGATGCAACGCGCCGCTGGAACGCTTCGGCTCCTGTTCGTTGAACGGAAGCATCCATCCCTCGCGCGGTTTCTGATTGCCTTCTTCATCTACAACGATGGGGTTCTGACGGTCATTGCATTCGCTGCAATCTTCGCACAACAAGTATTGCAGATGAGCGATGTGGAAATCATCGGTTTCTTCGCCGTGGTCCAGACCAGCGCTGTCATCGGATCCGCCGTTTTCGGGGTCATCACAGACAACATTGGCCCCAAGAAGACCATCAGCATTACCCTCCTTCTCTGGATCGGCATTGTCATTGCAGCATACTTTGTGAGGTCGACCGGGCAGTTCTATGTTGTCGCCCTGGCTGCCGGCGTGGCCATGGGTTCCTCCCAATCGGCCAGCCGGAGTCTTATGGCATTGTTGACACCGCGCAGCCGCGAGGCCGAATTCTTTGGTCTCTATGACGGCTTGTGCGGGAAGGCATCGGCGGTCGTTGGACCGCTGGTGTATGGCATTCTGGCGGACCTCACCGGTGAACGGATCGCCGCACTGGCACTGGGCTCCTTTTTCGTCGCAGGATTTATCCTTTTGCAGAGCGTCACCGAGCCGCCTCACAACGCCGAAGACCCTATTGCCGAAGAACCTATGTAGCCCTCTGTTTACTTTCCACCGCTCTTTTCATAAATTGGAGAATGCCTGTCTATTTTATCTCCGATGTGCATCTCGGCCTCGGACCGCGTGCAGAGGAACGCGACAAGGAGAACCGCCTTCTCGCACTGTTCCAGAACATTCTTCCAACCACCGAAGAGCTCTATATCGTGGGGGATCTATTTGATTTCTGGTTCGAATACCGGACNNTGGCTTTCACCGCACGCTTGCCGCACTGCAGGCTTTTACCGATCGGGGCATTCCGGTGAAATTCCTGGTCGGGAACCACGATTGTTGGATAAAGGATTTCTTCTCGGAAGAGCTCGGGATGGAGGTCCATATGACACCGTTCGAGGCGAACATTCAGGGACGCCGTGTGTATCTGCACCATGGCGATGGACTCGCCAAGAACGATCTCGGATATCGGCTTATCAAACCCCTCCTGCGAAACCGGCTGGCCATCTGGCTCTACCGGTGGCTGCACCCCGACATCGGCGTGCCCCTGGCACGCGGCTCTTCCCGCACAAGCCGGTCCTACACAGCACAGAAAGACTACGGCGAAGAGGAAGGTCTCCGGAGATTCGCGCGGGAACGAATTCAGGAAGGTATGGATATTGTGGTGATGGGACACCGCCACCAACCCTCCTTTGTGCCAATCAACGGCGGTGTGTATGTGAACCTCGGTGACTGGGTGTCATTCAACACCTACGCCATTATGGAGGCCGGCACCATTCGCCTCGCGACGTGGGGCGCAACTCGGGATTGAGAGCATGACAACGAAAACACCCGGACAATACTCGTCNNGAAGAGATGGATCGGTACTTTAACGATCCGGAGTTTCGCCAGCAGCGTTTGCGGGTCGTGGGCCCAAAGCCCTCGCGACGCCGGCTGCGTCTCGCACTCTTTATCGGTCTGCCGTTCGTGCTTCTGTCCATCGCGTACACTATCTACCTTTTCAACGGTCTCCCGTCACTCGAGAAAATCGAGAATCCCAAGCCCGAACTGGCAACGCGGGTGTTCTCCTCCGACGGAGAAATCCTGGATCAGTTCTTCATTAAGAACCGTTCGCAGGTAACACTCAGAGAAATCCCCCGGACTGCGGTCGAAGCGCTCCTTGCGACCGAGGACAAGGATTTCTACAGCCACTGGGGCGTGGATGCTGTCCGCTTTGTGAAGGCGATGGTGAAGAACGTGCTATCGCTGTTCCAACGCCGCGAAGGTGCCAGCACCATTACCCAGCAACTCTCGCGCAGTCTCTACCTCGGGCATGAAGACACCAATATCTTCGAGACTGTGACGCGAAAGTTTCGCGAGTTTGTCACCGCGATTCAGATAGAACAGACATTCACCAAAGACGAGATTCTCGAAGCATATCTCAACGTCGTCTACTTCGGCCGGGGATCCTACGGCATCGCGTCGGCCTCCCAGTTGTATTTCGGGAAACCCGTGAACGACCTTTCGCTCACAGAATCCGCCATGCTCATCGGGCTCGTCAAGGGTCCGGCTTTCTATGATCCCACGAAGCATCCCGACCGAGCACTCTCGCGGCGCAACGTCGTTCTCAGTCAAATGGAGAAGTACGGATACCTGACGCCGACAACCGCCGAAATGGCACGACGTGAACCGATCCAGCTGCGCCTCTCCGATGAATTCTCGCGCACCGGCATCGCTTCGCATTTTGTTGAGTACATCCGGCAGATGCTCACGGAAAAAGCGGAAAAGTACGGCTTCGACGTCTATCGTGACGGCATTGCGGTGTATACCACATTGGACAGCAGAATGCAGCGCCACGCCAACCGCGCTGTGGAGGAGCATCTCACGATCTACCAGCAGTTGTTCGATAAGCAATGGAATTGGGGGAAGGAGCGTGAAGCGCTGGGATTCGTGCTCGACCAGGCAGTGCGAACGTCGCCGGAGTTTCGCAAGGTGTCGACACCGGAAGACCGCGACAGCATTTCGGCGGCGTTGAGGAACAACCAGGCATGGGTTGACTCGATGCTGCGGGTCGCCAAGCAGATTGAGGTCGGGTTCGTTGTGCTGGATCCCAAATCCGGCGGCATCCTTGCGATGGTGGGCGGCGCCAATTTTAAGAACTTCAAGTACGGCATCAACCATATCACACAGATACGGCGCCAGGTAGGTTCGGCGTTCAAGCCGTTTGTGTACACCGTCGCCATCGATAACGGGTACGCCCCAACATTCGAGCTGTTGAACCAGCCGGTGACTATCATGATGCCTGATGGCAAGAGCTGGAGACCATCCAATGCGGACAATACCTTCGGTGGAAAAAGCACCATTCGCGAAGCCATCAAGATGTCCATCAATCTCGTCGCTGTCCGTGCCGTTGAACAAAAAGTCGCACCGATCAACCAGGTGATCGACTACGCAAAGCGGATGGGAATTACATCGCCTCTTCCTCCCTATACCTCACTTGCCCTTGGTGCGGGCGATGTCGAACCGCTGGAAATGGCTGCTGCATTCGGGGTATTCGCGAACCATGGGGTGTATGTTGAGCCGAATGCCATTCTGCGCATAGAGGACAAAGACGGGAACATTCTCGAAGAGAACATGCCTGCACAGCGTGAAGTCATCAGCGAAGAGACGGCATTCATCATGACCTCCATGCTTGAAGGTGTTGTGAATGGCGGCACCGGAAGCCATGTGCGTGACTTCTTCCAGCTACCCGCCGCCGGGAAAACCGGAACCACCTCGGAGTTTGCTGATGCCTGGTTCGTAGGTTTCACGCCTCAACTCGCGGCCGCCGTCTGGGTTGGCTTCGACAACAAGACTGTACGATTCAAGACGTGGGATGGTCAGGGAGGTCGCGCGGCCGCTCCGATTTGGGGTCGCTTCATGAAGTATACCTACGAAGACCCCAACATCGGTTTGCCGCTGGAGTATTTTGTGAAACCCGAGGGTGTACTCCAGGAAACCATTTGCACCGAGACCAAAAAGCTTGCCACTGAATTCTGTCCGAGAACGATGACGGAGTATTTCACGTCCAAGACGCTTCCCGGAAGATGCGACAAGCATACGAGTTCGAAGTGGAAAGAAGGCGAAGAAGGGCTTGGTACTCAAAGCTTTTAATGAAGAACTAAGAACTCAGAATTCTTAGTGAAATGGAAGATCGAGACTCGAGGATGAAAACAATAAAGGGACGAAGAGGAAACAAAGGGAGCCACACCTTGTTTTTTCCCGCCTCGTCCCTATTGCAGCACTAGCTGACAGTCACTCCCAGGGTTGTTTATCCCATTCGAAGATGTCGTTTGCATCACCGGCAACAGGTATTTCTGCCTTTTTCCGCCTGACCAAGTAGATCGGAATTGCCGCTACTGCAAGTAAGGCTGCCACTGTCCACATTGTCTTTATCATGGTTTCCCCCATTTGGGTCGTTGTAATAACATACTCAATCCAAGCACCAATCTCTGTGATCGATGTCACAATAATATACGCACGAAACCTTAAAGAAGTTCTTAAAGTAAAATTAAAAAGCATTCATAGTTACAGGGGTAAGCTTTCTTATGCCCACCCGACCTCCAGACGTCAAAGAGTTTCTCAAGACGCTTCGTCGTGAACCGGCAGCGTACGTACCGAACGCCGAGCTCGGAATCCACCCAGTTGTCAAGGAGCGGTTCCTTGGCCATCCCATAAAGTCGGTCGTCGATGAGATTGAATTCTGGTGGAAGGCGGGGTATGATTATGTAAAGCTCCAACCCACTGTGGACTTCGACCCGGCAGGCATCGCAGCAAAACGGAATCTCATGGCAAATGAAGACGGAACCGTCGTCAGAAAATGGGCTTCCGAGCAGAATGGGATCATCGTCAGCCGGACCGACCTCGACCAATATGTGTTCCCCCGGATAGATCATATCGGGTATGAACGGATCAACGAAGGCAAGAGACACCTCCCGCCGGGGATGGGAATTGTCGGTCAATACG
>PMMO01000180.1:0-26290 GCA_003162215.1 Ignavibacteriota bacterium | reverse complement strand
CTCTTCGACGGTACTTCTTCCCATGGCTCAAGCGGGTCGGAGATCTGGCCAGGGCTGCCGGCAAGCCTCTTATCTACCATACCGACGGCGTCTTGTATGATGTCATGGAAGAGATCATCGCCTGTGGCGTGGATGCCTTACACCCGATAGAGCCNNGGAATTGTCGGTCAATACGGCGATATTTTCACAATGACATGGGAAATGATGGGGTTTGAGAGCTTTTCGATGGCGGTCTACGAAGAGCCCGATCTTGTGAACGACCTGAATCAACGGGTGGGGGAAATCGTTCTGGCGATGTTCGAGAAAATGGCTGGCGACCCCGCCGTGAACGCCCTCTGGTACAGTGATGACATCGCGTACGCTACCGGACTGATGGTCTCGCCGGCTNNCTATGGTGCTGGCGGAGGTGAAGAGGCGGTACGGCAACCGTCTCTGCCTGATCGGCCATGTCGACGTCGATATGCTGGCACGGGGCACCGAAGAGCAAGTGCGTGCGCAGGTGCGCAAGAACATCGCCGCGGCCTGGAACGGCACCGGCTACTGCGCGGGTTCCGGCAACAGCATCCCGGAGTACGTGAAGTATGAAAACTACATGGCGATGCTTGATGAAGTGAGGAAAGCAGGGNNGGGGCTAGGGGCTGAGGAATCTCAAGAATTTTCTTCTCATCCCGTTGTTTCCGGTAGAGCAACTGTTGAGCGGGAATTCACGACATCTACCCTGTTTTCTGCATTTCATTCCGGAGCAGGGCGAGCTCCTGGGCAAGTATCTTGTTTTGCTTCTGGAGTTTTGTCGCCACGACCGAGAGGTGAACCAAGAAAGTGGTGATCGCAAACAGGGCCACCATAAACAGAAGAGACGGAGCGTAGAAGACGCCAAGAGCGGCGGCCAGCACCTCCAGGCCGTTTCGCCATATCGACAGGAGAAGCAGCGCCGCTGTCGCAAAGATCCACACGATGGCGTATTCTTCACGCAGCTTTCCCTTTAGGATCAGCCTTCCGATCACTATCAGGAAGATGATGCTTCCAATAATACTGACAATTTGTATCCGGAGGGGGACGATCGAGTCCATGAGCGTTATCTTTCCTGATGCGTTCTGAGGACTGCAACAAGCATGGCGAGGGAAACCTTTATCATATAGACGAACCCGGCAAACGTGTTGATCGATGACTGACCACCCTGCCTGTCGCTCATGAGGACAGACACCTCGGCAATACGGAGATTCTGTTTCGTGAACGAGATAATTGCTTCCGGCTCGGGGTACTGGTCGGGGTACTCTTCCGCACAAATCTCAAGCGCCCGGCAATTGAGTGCCCGGAATCCCGATGTGCTGTCGGTAATGCGCCTCCCGATCAGGAGTCCCACCAGTGCATTGAAGTACCGGATCCCGATGCGGCGTCCGAGGGTCGAACGGGAGCCTCCCTTCAACAGAAAACGGGAGCCTATGACAACGTCCGCGCTGTCATTGAGGATCGGTTCCAGGAGTCGCCCGATCTCACGTGCAGGATGTTGGCCGTCACCATCCACCTGGACCGCGGCGTCGCATCCAAGCTTCCGTGCGTAGCGAAATCCGAGTTGAACTGCTGCACCGATGCCGAGATTGAAGGGGAAATTGAGGAGGGTACACGGAAGCCAGCGCACGGCTACGGCGGTCCCGTCGGAGGAGCCATCATTGACCACAATGATATGCGCATCCATACCTTGCCCGTGAAGCGAAGAACAGACATCCTCTACCACACCGCGGATGGTCTTTTCCTCGTTGAATGCGGGGATGACAACCGCAATGGTACGCTTATGTGGTTCCATGGGTGCAGGCAAGGTAGAAAATCCACGTGAGAATTCCAATCCTTTCTTCAATCCGCGAATATCGGTACATTACCTGCAGAGTATGCGGGCCTGCATGAATGTGAATACCCTCCTGTTCCTCGGAACGACGTTTGTCGGAACCCTGATGATCGCTGCACTCGCGTTCATCATCGGTCGGTCCGCAGCAGAGCTCTTACGGTTGCGTTTTGATTCCTTTCCCGAGGAAACGGCCTGCTCGATCGCCGCCGGATTGGGCATCATTGCCCTGGTGGTATTTCTGATCGGGATCAATGGACTCCTTTTTTGGTGGGTCCTGGTGTTCGCGATTGCCCTGCTCCTCATGGCAAGCGTATTTATTCTCCGCCACGCCGACCGACCGCTCAACCGCTTGCAGAATATCCCCGGTTCCTATCTTCTCGTTGCTCTTGTTGGTGTACTCGTGATCGCTCCTCTGTTTACGCTTCCGCTGTATCCGCCGACGGCATCCGACGCAATCACATATCATCTGGCGATCGCGCAGCATTACGCGCATACAGGATCGGTGCAACCGACACCACAGTACCGGTATGTGGTCTTCCCCCAGTTGGTGGAAATGCTCTTTACGGCCGCTTTGATGATGGGGAGTGATATCCTTGCACAGTGCATCAGCCTGATTTTTCTTCTCATCACCGCGCTGGCCGTCGCTGCTTTTGTCAGACGCATCGGCCACGGAGCGTCTTCGTATTGGGGGGCGGCGCTGGTGCTTTCTAACTCCGCTCTGCTCGTGCTGGCAGGAGTGGCGTTCACCGATATGGCACTCATGGCGTTTGTAACACTGGCGGTTCTCTCATTCGAACGCTGGTGTGAAAACAAGGACGATGCATGGTTGGTTTTCAGCGGCCTGATGACAGGCTGTGCGGCGGGAACCAAGTACTCCGCGCTATTCTTCCCGCTGGTTCTCGGGGGCATGTCGATCGTTGTGTCCCGGCAACAACGCTGGGTGCGCCCGCTTCTCACGATCACCATGTCCTGTATCATAACTGCCCTGCCGTGGTATCTGTACAATGCATATCATACCGCCAATCCTGTATGGCCTTTTTTCTCATCCCTGTTCGGTCACGCATACTGGAATGACGCGGATGTGCAGGGGCAGGCTGCGGACCTTCTTACAGCTTACGGCACGGGGACCAGCATGCGTGCATTGGTGCTCCTCCCCTGGAACCTTTTTATGCACATCGAGTATTTCCACACGGATGGAGAGCTCTCGATGTCGCTTCTGATTGGAATTCCCTTCGCCCTTTATGAGATAGTGCAAAAGGCATACGCCCGAAGAATTGCAGTTGTCGCATTGAGCTTCGGGCTCTTCTGGTTCTACACCGCGCAGATCCTCCGTTATCTTATCCCGGTACTGCCACTCGTATGCGTGCTGGCCGCGGCTGGCATGAGCCACCTCTTCGAGCGTTTCTTCCCCTCCCATAAGTCGGCCAGGATGCTAGCAGTAATAGTGGTCGCGATCCTTCTCATGCTCCCCGGATGGCGTTTCGTCATGCATAACATGACTTCCATGGGACCGCCGCCTGTCACACGCGAGGAACGGGTCCAATTTCTGGAGAAGCGGCTTGCATCGTATGGCGCCATTCGTTATTTGAATCATGCTGTCGGATCGTCGTACACGCTCTACTCCTACGGTGATTCGCGTATGGCCTATTATACGGAAGGAGAGTTCCGTGGCGATCATTTCGGCCCGTGGCGCTACAGCCGACTGACCAACCTGTTTGGGGGCAGAGAGGATGATTTGCTGCGGGAACTCAACAGGATGGGAATCAGCCACCTTCTCATCCGGGACGGATCGGGTGATTCGGAGTGCAAGCCAGAGTGGCTGGTGGGGCGTTNNTCCTGCGTGGGAGAATCCCGATTGGTGCCCACGACTGTTTTCTTTCAGGTGACCTGGTTGCGCGATGACGGAAAGCCGATCAGGACCGACGAGACGACGGGTGTGTTTTCTCCGAAAGGTGACACGCTCCGCATACTATCCACAGCCCCTTCCGGCTCATTTTCCGGGCTCATTTCATGCTCGCCCATCGGGGGTGCCCATGTTTCACTTGAGTCGTTTTCTCTTCGTACAATCCGGTTCGAGCCTGTTGCGCGTTAACCTCAGGTACGGGCCAGAAACCATTTTCCCTCTTGGTTTTTTCCGCGTGAATCATTACCTTTATCTTACACAAGCGGTTCGGTCTCTTTGACGACGGTTACAATTTCTTACGAAAATCTTACATCCCGAAAACAGCTTGTTTTCCCCGCCCGGATGGCGAAATTGGCAGNNCTAGCTTCAGGAGCTAGTGGCCGTGAGGTCGTGCAGGTTCAAGTCCTGTTCCGGGCACTCTAAGTTATTGTTGGTTCACCAGTTGAACTCGCCGGATTTTTCTTCAGTAGTTTCCGTATTCCTCTCTCGCCTTTTGTAACCATTTTGTAACCATTATTTTCGAGAACATCAAAGCTCCTGATCGCATCTCGAATGAGCCGAGTATCGGCTTTTGCATAGATCATGGTCGTCTTAATATCCTCGTGCCCTAAGAGTTCCTTTGCGACCGTAATGTCATAGCCCATCGCAATCAGGTAGGTTCCAAAAGTATGTCTCAGCGAATGGAGCTTCATGCCCTTCAAACCCATCCCTCTCGCGCAATCCGTGAATTTATGCGTCACTTGGTCTTTTGTCATGTCACGGAATAATACAGGCGTTAGTGCCATCATAATCTCTCTCACCTTCCCTGTCATGGGGATCTCCCGTCGCTTTTTCCCCTTGGCCTGCTCTACGCGTAAGATGTTGGTCTTAAGATCAATGTGATTCGGCTCCAAGTTCAAGAGCTCACTTCTACGCATCCCAGTACTAAGAAGCACTTCACAAAAGAGCTTGAATTTGCGGTACCCTTCGCGATGTTGCTTGTTCCTCGCCGTTCTTGTGAGTGCGTCCACGGCATCGAAGAATCGTACGACCTCATCGGATGTCATGTACAAGCGCTTCTCTTGCTCGCGTATCTTCTTTAACATTTTGAAGGGATTCGTCTGCAAGTAGCCGTACTCAATAGCCTTGTTAAACACGTGGCTTAAGACCCTCCGCTCATCATTGTAAGTAACCGGCTTGATCGTTTCTAGCCGTTTATATCGCCAACGATCAAGGCTAACGGTGGTAATTGAGCGCAGAGGCAGATCTCCTACGAGGCTGAGAAATGTATTGGTATATATCCTCTCTCCCTTCAGCGTCGATTCCATTTTCGATCCCTGAACGCCATCAAGATAGATCTTGAAGAATTCTGAGAGCAAGATCTCTTTCCCCCGGTAGTCAGCCAGATTAAACTTGCCCAGAGTGATTTTTGCCTCGAGGTCCTCCTTCACTCTTTCCGCCAGTCTCTTGTCAGTAGTTTTTACTGAAAGAACATGACGTTTGCCCTGGAATCTAAAATCAATAACATAGCTGAACCCTTTTTTGGAATTCCGCTTCCTTAGCTGTGCCATTCGCTTATTTGCCTCCTATTTCCCAAAGATGTTCGGAGATCACTTGGGCCATCTGATTGCCTGTCTGACCCTCCGGTGAAACCGTTATAGTTCGCATCCACTCTTCAACGCAAGGACGGTAGAAGAGATAGCGACCGTCAATCCGAAAGAACGGTATCCTTCGTTCCCGGATAAGCCGTCTAACCACGCTTTCCGACACACGAAGAAACAGTGCCGCATCAACAACCGTAAGTACTGTCTGTGAAGGGCTATTTTGTTCTTTCTTTTCCATAGTGATTTCAGTGCTATTCTCTTATACCGTTTTTCGCCCCAATCAGGGCACACAGCCACCTAGGATAGCTGTGCACCTTGTTTGGTCACCAACATCGTTCTACTTCATACGTCCGTGGGGCTCATCTCGATCATCGTCCCACGACCGCGGGTCTTCTTCTTCATCTTCGTCTCCCTTTGACCTGTTTTCGATGGATTGTGACCATCTCAGTAGGTCCAGCCCGGTCGAGAGGATCTGTTCATGAAGATCCAGTCGACTTGCTGCCACGTACTTCTTCCGCATGGATATTCTGTCATCATCGAAGACTTCATAGTTGAACCCCTGCGGAGCTTCGGGCAGGTCTGTCCGCTTAACCTGTTCATCAAAGACAATGAAACAAGTAGGCGTAAGAGCTGTTCCGAAATCGTAGAAGTGACATGAAGAGCAGTGATCGGCAAAATAGCCCTTCTGATGAAGAACCATTATTGTCGGCAGAATCACCCCGTCGATGTGTTCAAGCTCATTACCCATGCACTTGCTATTGGGGCAATGCTCTAGAACTGTGTTCTCCTGGACGAAGTGATCATATACTTCCCAACACGCTTTGCATACCAGCATTGTTTTTCACCTCCTTTCTTTTAGTGACTTCTGACTCAACAACCAGGGTGCCAGCGCCGGCCGGACACTGACACGCGGATTGTTTTACCGGCTTACTCTCGGGCAGAGTGGATATTCACCCACTACTTGCCCTGTAGTTTCGCGAACCGTGCTCGGCTTTCATCTGACCGTTTTTATGACTGCTTGTTTCGTTCACGGTACACATCCAAGGCCGGAATCTGCCGAACTAGGGCTCCTTCGATTCGCTTGAACTCCTTGATGATGAACTGCTGGGCAGCTTCGCCTATCACCATCAAGAGAGCCGTTCCTTCGTCCGGGACCTCGAAACTGACTAGCTTCCCACCGTTTTCCTCGGCCATCTCTCGTACGACAGATTCCATCTGTCGTGCATTCGAGTGTTTGGCTGTTCTGGCACTTGTGGGTAGGTAGCCTTTGATTTCGATCATGTCCATTGGTGTTATCCTCCTTTCTGTTGTTTCATGGGTTGATGTCCTCGGTTTCCGCTGGCAGGTCCGGTACCGTGGGACGACTGTTTGACTACCGTGAATTCAGCCAGCTTGTAACACCGGTCGGTTCATTTCATGCAACCGACGGGTACAAAAACTCCCCGGAGAAATCTTCCGGTACTTCGATTGAGCTATCCATGTCGAGCATGTGCTCAACATAGCCACGTTCGGCCTCCAACCATTGGTTCACGAGAGTTAGGCTGTTGGTTGTCAGAACGAGATCAGATCCGATCCACTGGAGCTTGAAACGCGATGATTTGCTTTCCCGCTGCCACGTTCGGAAATGGCGTTCAATTTCGCGGACCAAGAAGTCCGCATCACCGGTGATTTGGTGACGTTTGAGAACAACAATTGAAAACTGCATCTTGTTGATCCTTTCAGGATAGTGGCCGCGTTGACAATCACGACGGCGACCCTCGCCGGTGCTGCGATTGAGGCCACCGTTAGTCGGTGTGCCATGAACTACTCACAGATATTACTTCAACTGATGGAGCTTTCATCGCTGTGCCTACCTTGTTGATTGTGCCAGCATCTTTTCGGCGTGCCGGCTTGGCCGTTGTAAAGCATCTACCACTATGATATTGGTGGCAAAGTCCCACCGTCAAGCCCATTCTCAAATATCTCGCGCTCCGTTCTTGCACTTCCGGAAAAACAAAAAAGCCGCAAGAGCATCCCTGCGTTTCGGTGCTGACGCAAAGATGACTGCGGCCATTCAACTACCTGCACTATCGGATAACTATGTCACTATCCTAAGTGCAATGGGTCGGTGGCAGATTGCCACCGTCAAGACACTTTCTTGGCTTTATTCGTCTTGTTCTGGATCTCCTACTGTGTGGTGAATCTCCTCAGATCTATCCTTGGATCGCCTTGCGGGACGGAACACTTCCCTTATCATGTTGCGCATTTTGAGGGTGTTACCGAGCATTTTCTTGAGATATTGCTGTCCGAGGCTCCGCATCTGAGGAGTAAGTCTATTTAATCTGTTCGGATCGATTTCCTCCTTCGGAAATTGTTCGCGTAGGAACCAGGCCACCCCAACCTGCCAACGGCCTACCTCACTCATCCTGCCATACATCATTTCGCTTCGTTTTAGCATTCCCTCAAGGTGACGGAGAATCCTCAATTCAGATTGAGGAATCGGCTTCCCCCCAATACTGCTGAGCGCAAGTGCTGTTGCCTCTAGCAGCGTTAGGCTATCGCCAATCTCAGCTCGCTCTTGCATGTACTCGGGGTGGCTGAATCTGCGATACGTTAGTACCAGCTGTCGGCATTCTTCCATTTTGGGGTCAAGAAGGTCCGTTACTGAATCGGAATGACGATCCAGCGCCGACGAGACGCGGTCATCACCATATATCAAATCATCGAGGACCACCAGTCTGCCTTCTAGCGCCCTGACAAATTGCTGTATATGCTTTCGAATCAATCTCGCATTTGTACTCAGTGATTCCCACTTCTCATCATCAAGACCGAGCAACAATTTGTGGCGCCTGTATACTACATGCAAGACTCTCCTAACAACCTGAGTCACGTATTCAGGGCTTTGGCTCCCTTCTTGGACGACCTTCAGTCGACCTTGTCCCTTGCGGTCCAATTTCTTGGTTGCAGCGCTTTTCATCTTCCCACCACTTCTCTTTGCCATGGTCATCACCATTGAATCCGAATCGTTTCATGCTACGAAAAAGCGTGGATCCTTAGCTCAACCCCACCCTCGTTATCTTGTGCACATGCACCGCATGTCTCTTCGGCCCATCAACATGCTCGATAATCATCACCAGAAACTGTTCCGCGAAATCGTCATCCCGAACCAGATTAATCAGACCCTCGTCCGTCTCTCCACCCTTTTGNNATCCAGATACGCCTGCATCACCGTGATCGGCCAGAATTCGTAACGAACCTAGTCAAATGACTTCGCCGGCGGATAGCCTTCTGGCTTGAACACAAATGCACCGATGTTCTCATGCTCGTCGATCTTGCGGGACCATTCGGCGCGGAGGGTGGTGTAGTTGGAGTAGATGAATTTTACCGGATGGGGTAGGTCATCAGGGATAATTCCACGACTGGTGTTCCAATCTCCAACATTCCAATTAGTTCGATCCAGGGAGGACACGTCATCACCATTCCCAGTTGAGATCCTTCTGCAGCGATAAGTCAAACGCACGGTGTTCCCCTGTCCCGTCAAGCCTTTTGATTCAGAAGTCGAGATTGGCAGTTGGCGATGATGTCTCTCGATTGTGGGCCTTGAACTCATGCTCGAGGCTGAACCGCCCTGACTCCATTGGAGCGTCATCCAGATACAGTCGCCAGTTTAGAAAGTGGTTTGACAAGTCTGTCACAGATGTGAGATCGACTGTGAATGATGCGCCGGGAAACGGCACCTCCTGCTCGGGAAAAAGGCCGGGTCCAGGAAGGTCCTCATACTCTTTCCACCCACCTTTTGCGGTTGCTCGTCTTGAAGGGGCAAAGCGGAAATACATTGGCCGATTTCTGGTTGCTGAGACATCGATCTTCGTCTCGAAAGGAGGTTCGAAACTCACCACTAACAAGCAATCCTTAATCGTAACGGGGCCGTCGTTTCTAATAGACAGCACAAAGGTGTATTCGTCAAATCCGCGTCTGGGCTTCTCAAGTTCCGCTCGTTGCGTCAGTGGGATCAAGTGAAGATCTTCGCTCCCATCATCCTCCCATTTCTTATTGAGTTCCAATTGCCTCTGAAGATACTCCTCGTCCGCCGTCAACCGCGTAAAAGACGACAGTTCGATTACTGCATGAGGAGCCTTTCCGCGGATCATTAGCAAACGGATGACATTGTCATGCAATGGAGATGCCGAGAACTCAGTACGAGTGTAGTAACGAAGCGAAGGTCTGGCTTGATATGCAGTCGATCCTTTGGGAACTGTGATGACAAAGGCGAGGCGGCCTTCCCTTGTCCCCAGAAGCGGGATTGCGCGGACGGTCAAGCCTGGCAAAGCTGGGCTGATGTTGGACGCTACAAGTTGCTCTAAACTTTCGGGTGACATTGTGGCTGGCTCAACGCCCTCATCAATCTCGGCCGCGATACTTTTCTTCCCACTCTTNNTCTCTTCCCTTCTCGTATGCCGATCACTATGGTACCACCTTCGGTGTTCGCAAATGCCGATACTTCTTGTGCGAGTTGGTCGACAATCCGTTGAGCGGGCTGTAAAAGAAGACCTGAGGCCTTGAATTCCAATCGAAGAGATTCGTACTGGCCAAGCAATTGCTTTAGATCTACTTCTGTTTCAATTCGTTTTTCCATAGCTCCATGGATGATCTAGTGGATGACAGAAGATGAGCAACAGATATCTTCACGAGCAAACCCCGTCTACCAGACTTTTCTTACCCTCTGCGGCCTATCGAACTTGACCCCATGCACCAACCTGGATTTGCAGAGATTTCCCCTGGCGACTGGTTCATGTCTCATAGCATGCGACCACACGACGCAGATTGCAGGAATCTCTTATTTGAAGGAGCGTAATCAATGAGCGTTCGCCTGAAGGCGGAGGGAACAATTCCCTCCCCTGCTAAATTGAAAGTACGCCGCCGGACCTTTGAGTTGTTCAGATGCATCATGAATGATTCTAGACTCAAGTAGTCCGACCCTCTCAACCAAGAGTATCGGGCCCGGTTGAACTCCAAGAAAGGCAGAAGTTTGCCATTTAGATCCTGCAAATCCCATTGTCGTCCATCGGCGGTAATCCTGGAGAACAGATATTCTTCGTGCTGCCTGAAGAGGCTCGAACCAGGCACGGGGGTAAAAAGCATAGGGACTACAGACCCCACCTTGCATGAGGCATAGAGGGCTGTATTCACCACGGCTTCGAGGTTTTCCTCAGGAAGTCCAAACATGACAAAGGCATTGAGGTCCTGGCTGCCGATCGCCCACCCAGCTTTCCGCGCAATTTCAACAGCTACCTCGAATCGCTCTATCGTGCCTTGGCGTCGATTCCATTGCCGAGCAATCTCGTCATCGATGGTTTCAAGGGCTAGGTGGAGCTTTTTGAACCCAGTCGCTCTCATTTCCTTCAGCAGGTCGAGTTCAACTAGGCGTGGCTCGATACCTTCAGGGGCAAATATCGAGATTTTCAGGTTACGTTTCCGGACTTCAGCAAGGCGAGCGAGAAAATCCTCTCTATTGAAAAGAAGATTGTCCTCGTAAAAGGCGATTTCTCGGACTCCGTACCTCATGTACTTGTCTTCGATCTCATCTGCAACGTCCTCCGGGGTCCGTCCTCTAACCTTGCGTATACCATGGTTTAGAGTTAGTTGAGCACAATATGAACAATCGAATGGACACCCGNNGCCCGCGACTTCCCGTAATCAGCGCATAGCGAGGTTTCGTCTTGTACAATGGGTCGTCATTGTAGAGGGACAAATCACTCCAAGCGTTAGCGGCATCATCACAAATCTCACCATCAACAACCACAATGTCGACATCCGAATCCGCCCCCAGGTTCTTGTCTGCATGTTTAGGGAAGAGGGTCGGATAGATCCCCCCCACCAGAATTCGGGGTGTGTGCCCAGGATACACCCGCTTGACAACGTTAATGATATCTCGTGTGCTTTCCCACCAATATGTCATGGTAGACGTAATCCATATCTCATCAGGTACGAAATCTGTGGATCGGAGGTGTTTCTCTATATCCGTTAAGGACATCCCAAATTCATACACCTGCTTTCGTATGTCGTCCCTCTCAACTACATGCTTCCGCCTCATTGGGACACGTCGTTTGTCATCAGTTGCCAGACAGTCTATTAGCCTCAGTCGGGCATATCCCTTACTCTTCAACCAAGTGGCGATTTTCAGAAGACCATGCGGTTGACTCCAGTAGGCCCAATACTGAGTATCATAGATGGGAGGATTTATGAGAATGGCGCTCGCCGCACCCCTCAAAACTCGCGAGACATCATCACGTATGATCATCACACATCCCAATTTNNAGTGGCTTAGAGATAGGTTTCCATCCGTCTTTCGCAATGCTCTGCCTCACCATCCCGCTGATACCCCCCTCTGCCAGGAAGTCAAAAGTTTTGCTACGATACTTGCTATTTAGGAGCCTCGCAAGCCTGAGAAGGTCTTCGTAATCTGACCAGGCGTGCCCATTCACTTTCGCCAATGGAAACAGTTTGCCATTCATCCTTTCGAGGGGGATCTTGTCAAGGTATGTGCGTCCTAATTCATAAGACTTCGTGCCAGGCGTTGGTTGAAAAGGGACGACATTGACAGAACCCACAATATGTGACAACCGGACCAAGCGTTCCACAACATCGACGAGATTCTCGCCCGGGACCCCGACCACGACCATCGCGGTGACTTCATCTGTTCGCGGGCGATAGCCAGCATATCTAAACAGATTTGATACTGCTCTTTCATAAATACTCAGGTCTCCATTCATCCCAACTCGGAATGGATTGTCATCACGAAGAAATATCTGTCGGTATCCAGCTTTCCTCATAAGCTTAACTGTGGATCGATCGAATATTTGAGGAGATATGTTGCCAAGCGCCAACATTCTGGGGCGCAACCCTTTACGAACCAGTTCCTCCAACGTTTCGACAAAACGATCCACATTTCGCGGGCCTATCTCCTCGTCAAAGAATGCAAACTCCCGTGTCCCTCCCTCTAATTTTCTCTCAATATCTCTTACAATTCTCTCGGAGGTACAACCTTGAATCGATATCCCTGCAAATGGGGGGTAAGTCGAGTAAAGATCCAGATTGGTCGTGCTATGCTTCGCGTTGAGTCCTATACCCTGGTCGAAATGAACGGTCTCGAAATGCTCCTTTGCATGTGATGAGGCATACTTTGGGTACACACCACCCAGCCAAATTGGAACGCCTGGAAGCCAATCATCCAACTTGGCGACAAGATCTCTTGCAGATTCCCACCAGAAGGTCATCATGCACGTTACGTATATGGCATGGGGTTTCCATTGTTGTTTTGTCAACTCGCGTACCCGACGCTCGAATTGCTCCCATGAAAGCCCGAACTGCCATCGATCAATCTTGGTACCCGAGACCTCCCAGGAATCATGCTTTGTTCGCAGCACTCTCGTGCCAGATACGTGAAGGCCATCAATCAATCGCGCGTCATGGCCTCGGGCACGCAACTGACTCCCAAGCTTTAGCAATCCACATGGTTGATGCCATTTTCCCCAGTCCAATCGTATATCGTAGACCGGTGGATTGAGCAACAGAATTCGCTTAGGCCTTGTACTGCCCATCTCGTACTTTCCGAGGATTAGTTTGTCCCAACGTCAATCCCCACTCCACGGGCAAACTTTTTCACAGTGCGGTAAAGCTCGCGGACAATGTGCTTCTTCTGCGCATCTTCAGCTATCTCTTTCTTCACTTGCAGCTCTTCTGCATCGTTCAATGCCTCAGTAGCGCGTTTGAGTTTGCTGTAGAATGCATTAGTGGTCTCAGGATGCCGGTCCTTTGCAATCTCCAATGCGTCGTCAAATGTCGCGTGATCTCCAAGGAATTTCTTCCGGGCACTTTGATCCTTAAGGATAATCGGCAAGTCCCGCACTGCTTCGGCCCGAGGAATCTTATCATTCTTAACCCAGTCACTGAAGTTCTTCGCAAGATCAAAATTGGGAGGAAGGTATTGAGCGATCTCATCCTTGTCGAGTTTTCTGCTCTTCGCAAACTCTACGAAATAGCTGAACCGAGCTGGATCGGTTATCTCATGTTTGTCCATCAGCTTATACGCCTCGATCATATTCGCTATTTCGCTTTCCTTATGACCAATCTGCTCGGCCAGTTCACTTGGTCTCATCTTATATGTAGTCGATTGCCTGTACAAATAGCTCGCTTGTTCATACGGACGCCATTCAGCTTTCCCTCGGATGTGGAGCATGCCAAGAATCGCAAATACTGTCCTGTCCTCAGTACCCGGGTCAAGTACCTTGGCCCTAATTGTCTCCCATTTGCGCATTCCCTCTGTGTCACCATCCTCCTCTGCATTCCGATAAAGATGCCTGTATGCGCAAAGTCGCGAGTTGCCTTCAAGGACCTCATTCTCCCTAACAATTACCTCCTCAATTAACCCCCCATTCCGTTTGATGTCGTGGAACAAATCCTTCGTGGACTCCTGTGCCCAGAGATTTCGTTCAATCTCGGTTTGGGTAACAGCATTACCAAGTTGTTTGAGGATGCTGAAGATTCTTGGATTCTCTTTGTAGTACCGTAGTTCATCAATCCTCTTGAAGCAAATTTCCGTTTCTATCACCAAATCACCAACCACGATGCTGCTTCTGGGCTCGCTGGCTTGTGCAGGCATGACTGGGTCCTCCTTTTAATGCCCCAAGAGACGCAGAACCTCTTCCCTTGTGAATGTTTGTGGGAGTTGCTCCAAGTTCTGTTTATCACCGTAGATAAACTCTGATATCATCTGTTTACGGTATACTACGTCTTCTATATAACCATCAATCGTGCCTCGTGCTATTAGGTTGTGGATGTGGGCTTTTTTCTGTTGGCTGATGCGATGAATTCGGTCCTGTGATTGGAGGTAGTCGATAAGGTTGAAGTTTCTGTCAAGGTAGATGGCATGGTTTGCTGCTGTCAGTGTAAGCCCTTCCCTCGCCGCGGCAGGATTTGCCACAAGGATCCTGATGGCTGATGATTCCTGGAACTGCGTTACGAGCTTGTCGCGGGCTTCAATTGGAATCGCACCATAGATTGCCTCAGATCCAAACTCTTGATATCTCTTCTTCAGCGTGCGAATATTACCGACAAAACTTGTCCAGACAATTGCCTTTTCTCCCCTCTCTATTATTTCTTTTAGAAGGGCGTCAAGAAGGACGAACTTTGCTGGGACTGCTTCATATCCAGAGTCAATCAATTTCGGATTGCTAGCGATCTCGACAAGTCTGAGCATCCGCTTCAAAATATTCTCAGCGTTATCGATAATCTGATCACCGGCTAGATTCGTTATCTCTAATTGCAGCTCCTGGCGGAGGCGATCATACATGATCTGCTGGGTTGATTCTAGAGATACTTCATGAGTCTCAAAGGTTTTCTCTGGCAATTCGAGGACCTCATTCTTTCGGCGCCGCATTGAGAAGACGGCCAAATCATCTCTTAGATGGGATAGGCCAGTTGGATCGAGGAAAGGCTCTCTGTGCGGTTGTGCCTGAATATTGTATCTATGTAGAAAATCACCCATTGTCGCACCTAAGCTTGCGCCCCCATCCAGGAAATAGACCTGAGTCCAAATGTCCTGAGGACAATTGCCAATTGGCGTTCCTGTTATGATGTATCTCCGCGCGGCCAGCGACTGTAACTGCAAGATTGCCTCGGCAGCTCTGCTTTCAGGATTCTTGATTCTCTGCGATTCATCCAGAACTATCGCCATGGGTCTCGTCGACAGGAATCCCTTGAGTCTTTCAAGCTCAGAGTGCACCAAATCATAGTTGAGCAAATAGAAGTGGGCAAACCACATGAACTTAAGTCCTTTTTGCCTCTTGCTGCCCGTCAGGACTACCGATTTTAGGTGTGAATGCTTGACAATTTCATGTTCCCAGGTCTTCAGTAGACTCTTCTTGCAGATTACTATTGCCCCCTGGATCTTTTGCGAAGCGAACATCTGCGCCAGCGCATCAATAACGATCTTTGTTTTGCCGAGTCCCTGTTCGTCAAAGAGGGCCGCCCACTCTCGATCGATAATAAACCGGCTCGCATCGATTTGATGATGCATTGGTATGGTACGAGGCGAATAGTCAAATGTCATTCGTTTCTTAATCATACTTTTTTTGCCGGAAGCAACGGTCTCGGGACAGCAACAACTTTCAGTCTTTGGGGATCCACACCGATAGACAAGACTATCTTCTCAAGTCTGGCCTTGCAGTCTGAAGGAATCCCAATGACAACGTCACAAGGCACTCGCGCTAAACCAATCAGAGAATTGACAAAGTCCTGTATTTGGTGCTTAGTTCTTAAGCTTCCAAGGTCATTCCGTGTCTTTGCCTCGCCAATGCAAATGTGGGGTGATTCTTGCCGGACACCCAGCACATCGGGCCTGTGTTTAACTATTGAAGGAGGTAACCGGAACGAAACACCGAATAGCCATGCCAGGGAGGATTCCAGCGCGACAATCTCATAACCCTGCTTGCGGACGTATCGCGCAACCATAGCCACAATCAGTTCATGTTCCTCCGATCCCGTCACACCTACCTCCCAGCTTCATCGTTTACCGAGTTGCTGTCATCTTCCTCCACGCGCTGCCAAATTTGGTTCGAAACATTCGCAAGCTCACCCAGTAGCCGCTTTCTTCCAGGCTGATTACCTTCCCGAATTTCCTCTACCTCATAGAAGGTCAGTCGTTTGATTCTTTCAATCACATCTTCAATCCGTTGGAAGAGTGGAGAGACAAGATCCGGTTGGGCGATAGCCAAATATTGAATTGCCCGATCATATCCATCCTGGAGAAAGAAATCGGTGGCTTTGTTATCTGTGAAAATATCGCTGAGGTTTCGAACGTATTCTGCTCTTGGTATCCTTTGGGTGCCCACCCATTCACAGAAATCGTCGACCTGCTTGCCCGCCTTCTGAATCTGCTGCTTTAGTCGGCTGTTTCTTTCAAATTCGACGAAATAACTAAACTTCTGTGACTGATATTGATCATCAGGGAATTTCTCGCTGTAGACTTCAGCCATATCTCTGAATGCGCGAATTTCTGTTTCTATCTCGGCTCGCCCTAATCGAGTCACTTGTTCAAGGCGAGTTGCAGAATAGCCTTCTCGGTCATTAAGGATATAAAGATATCGGGCTCTTTCATATGCATCCCAAGGGGTTGTCCCCCTTAAGTGAGCTTCGAGCCGAATGAAGTTGACTTGTGATTCATTAACTCCGATTGGTAGAACATTGGCAGGTATTTGCTTCCACAGGTCCATGGTCGGATACTTGCTAAACAATTCGCGATAGATGAGAACACGAGTGTTTCCCTCTATGACCAAATGCTTACCATCATGCAATGGACCAATCCAGATGGGGTTGATTATCCCTTGGTTGATCTCTATTGAGTCTCGAAGTTTTGCATATGCGTCTGGGCTGCGATTGGCAATTGCATGGTAGATGTCCGCCTCTGATAAGTCCTCGCTCGGCTGGCTATCTTTGTATAATCCAATGCGTGGATTATGTGCATCCAACTTCAACGCGTCCAACGATACTCGCCGATTCTCGACAAGAACGGGGACTCCTTCGAGATTTACTGAAATCTGTGGCATTGGCATTCTCCTGACATGCTCGATTTGGGACGCAAACACTCACACGCGCACAATTCTCGAATAATCGTGCTTAGTTCAGAGCAAAAGGTTTTGGCGCGTAACGATTTACCCGTTGGTTGGGGCAAATGCGGGAGTATCACCATCCAACGGGCTTTTTCAATGGTCATATTGCGCTCGGATTAAAGCGGAAGTCCCCTACTTCATGCAGCGTTTTGCACCAATCTACACCGTTGCCAGCGGAAATGCAACGAGGTCGAAGCAACGACAGATCCAATAGTAGGATCAATGCAACACTGAGAGGGCTCACACTGGATTGGCAAACCCACCCCAGTCGAGATCGAGTCCGCACACCAAGGTATCATTCGTAGCACGACTCCAGGTGACTGTCAGATAGTCTCGTGGTGAAGCTTGTCTGCTAGATTATGAAGATGGTAGTTGTTCGGGTCGCGCTCAAGACCCAATCTTACAACGCGTGATGCTTCGGCATTATCGCGAAGATGCAGATACAGCCAAGCAAGCCTTGACAGGTCTGTTGCGTTAGCATCGCTCTCATGTCGTCGGAAGATGTCAGTCACCTGTTGTAGGATCTGCTTGTGCTCCCGATCAAGCGTAATTCGATTTTGGAAACAGATATTGTTGATACGATTTGCAGCCTCGCTTAGATCGGTTAGTTCAAGATCGCTTGTTTGACAGTATTCCACTACGGCCTGTAATTCACCGAGACAGTCGTTTTCCAACCGATAGGCGTCGGCAAGCTGGAGCCAGACAGGAGCCGCCGCTGGGCCATGAACGACCTTAAGGTAGCTTCGTAGAGCTGCTTGTACCCTAGCAGACGTTCCTTCTCCTCCTGCTTCCCCATAGAGCCTCGCTATGAGTAGCCATGCCGGTGCATAGCTCCTGGCAATCATATTCAGCATTGGGACATATTGATCGAGGGAGCCTTTGCCTTCACTGATCCTCTGGGCGAAGCCCCTGAAGAGTCGCTCAATCCTTGGTGCAACGCCATGGCGTGTGCCGACTCGACGACCTGCTCCGAGCTCCTGCAGCAACTCCCTATCCGATAGGATTGCCGCTTTGTGGGGACTAACTCCCAGTTTGCGCTGGCCAAAGATTGCAGCTGTCAGTGGGACACTGACGAAGATGGTTCCATCTTGGGACGACGGGATTCTCTCCAGAAATGAATACCTGTTGAGTTCTTCGATAGCCTGAGTGACGTCCATGCGCTCATTCTCCGGGCGTAGAAGGATCGCTTCGAGCACCATCTGCGGCACAATTGAACGCCAGCTACTCAGCGTAAGAAAGACTCTTTGCGCAACCGGGCTCATGCCTGAGTATGTCCGTTCAAATAATGCAACCAAGATGTCATCCCGGCTTGCAACAATTCGTGCAACTGGTACAGGCTTTTGCGTCTTGGCGATCTCACCCAATAGTACTTTGACGACATAGGGGTGCCCATCAGATTCCAAAAACAGTGACTGCCGATATTCCCGATCAATAAACTGACTTATTCCAAGACGAACTGAATGGCCATCAATCAGCTCGTCAATCTCTCCTTCAGACATTCCGCCTACATTGATTTCGTAATCTCCTTTGAAGTCTCTGTGACGGGTTGTGATTAGTACTTTGTTCGGGTTTCGGATGTACGTGTCCAACCATTGGTACGTCTCAATTGGGTTACGCACCGTTTCGAAATTGTCAAGAACAAATAGTGTTGGCCCAGTAACGCCGACATTTAGAGCATCGGCGAGCGACTTCTCAGCCTCACCCTTCTGTTTTCGCTTGTCAACTGGACCAGTAAGGCGGAGAAACTCATCAGCCATTTCAACAATGGTTCGCACTCGAGGTTGCACGGGTTTAGCTCCTTCTGGCAGCAGATCGATGTCTCTGGCGCTAAACCAAAGCATCGCATTGAACCTGTCAGATTGGCATAGGTCATGCAAGACTCGCAATGTCAACGACGTCTTGCCGATCCCGCCCCGACCAGCAAGCGTTATGATCGGATGCCGGTCATCGCACAGCGCTGCATTGAGTTCATCCTCCAATGCGGTTCTGCGCACGTATTCTGTGGGGGGACCGGGGAGATTTGTGAACACCTTCCCTACCACATCAAGTAGGCTGAGGCCTTGCGTGACACTAACTGGTAGCTCACTAGGTGGTGCCAAGTACTTGTCTGAATCAACCAGCTTGATTTGCCCAGTAAGGTATGAGAGCATTTCAAACCGCTTGTCGTTAAAATTGCCATTCGCCAGATACAGATCGGTCAAATCAGGATTAGATTCAACTAGCTCGACCACACATGGAGAGCCATAATAGACGTAAACGCCGTTTGACGGGGTAGTGGGCGGGGGGCTCTTCTTGTAAGCATCAAAGTCGGCGGCCGAATGACTTAAGGGCGTAACACGGTACCTGCCGGATAGGTTTCTATAAAGATATGCCCATTCAAGTGAGAATACACGCGCATTTTGTGCTACTGCGTCAATTGATTCTTCTAGCAAGGGGCAAAGTGCAGAAAGAACATGGGGCGAAACTGCACCATGTCCCCGAGTCCTGTTTCGCAGTTGAGAGAATTCACCTAGCCATCGACGCAAAGAAACCTTGAACGGAAGAGCTTCGACGATATTGGGCTCCACAGCTTGAACACACTTGTGGAGGAGAGCCACTGCTTTGTATTGCCACTGGGAACTATCTACGTTTTGTGTAAAATCCCGTTGAACCTCTCGAGCCTCCAAAAGGAAATATTGCGCAGCGACTCCTACGAGCATCTCGTCAGCGCACGCGCTCCACTCACCGATCCCAGAGGCACGAACAAGTCGATGAACCTGTTGGTATCTCTGTCGATGGCGTTCCTCTTCGATACCGGCGACTAATCCTGCAACAAGAAGCTTCAGAACCATTTCACCATAAAACATCAGCTCGTGAAAGAATGCCACATCTGATTCTGACCTTGAAGCATCCACGCGGGTTTTCATCTGACCAAAAGGCTGCAACATAGCCATGTGGAGGTCCTCCACTATCTAATGTAGGTCTCAGTTTAATGTCCGTTCATCGAGTCAAATCGGCCTCGACTCTTGGGAATCGGGAAGCGTATTGCGCATGAATTACCTGAGATCGATTTCGGCGAGGCCCGATCCTGAAATGATCTCTTTTCCCAATGGATCCCCTCGCAAACCGCGCCCTACTGCAATCTCCCCGCCTCAATTTACACCGAATTGTGGCAATATCCAGCACTGGCGGGTGATACAGACGACGTGCGGAATTAGCAAGAACGTCTTAACGGCCGCTTTCGTTTGCGAGATGCTTCACCAAATGAACCGAGTGCCGTGCTTTGTAGGTGTTGACCGTCGTGCGACTAAATGAACAGAGCATCGAATTCTTCCGAAGATAATCCAAAAAGATCCTCAGCCCGATCCTTGATTTTAGCGGTGCGGTATTCAATCATTCTGGAAAACGAGCCGGGTTCTAAAAGATCCCAAGTCAACAGTCTGTCTTCCAAGTCACGATCTGAGTAGGGCTGAATATCCTTTCCGGGATTCCTAAACCAAAGATGAGGTGCTATGTCAGACTTATTTCCGTTGTCCTTTCCACGTAGGAAATGGAAGTTCGAGTAATGGTTGATTTTCCGATAATCATAGCCCTCTTTTTCAAGCATTGATCTTGGAAAGATATGGTCTCTTTGAAGTTCGTCAGGGTTCCCATCGATCGTGATTCCATTGTGAGCAATATTCAGAGCAAGATCGAGGTGCCTTACGAAAAGGCTATCAAGACCAAGTATCCCATAATGATTTCTTGCAAGGGCAGCAATCTTCTTCAATGGGAAGGAGCGAGCGGGTTTAACGTCGTTCCTTGAAAAGTTGCCCATTCTGGCTTCAGCTCCTGCGAAAATGCCGCTCATGATCGTGAGGTAGATTCCAGTTACAATTCGCTTCTTCTCTTGTGGGGTGGGCAAGGGGTTAAGGGCAAGATACTGAACGAAGGGCAACAACGAGTTATGACCGCCTCGGAAGAATCGTTCAGAATAGATCCTGCAATTGTCATTGAGGATGTAGGACAACATTGTCCAGGCTTTCTTCACCGTAGGGAGTTTCTCTGGCATTCTCCCAGCCAACTCTTCAACTCTGTTCCGATCAGCCACAAGTCTATCGAACCTAGTCTCCGAACCAACTGCGATGAGAAGGCTCTTTCAGAATGTCGTCACGAGTAAAATTGAATGGCTTGTTGCTGTTGAGTTCACGAACAAGAAGTTGAAGATGAGGTTGTATGTCGTTCCATTTCAAGTCAAGCAGGCTCATCAACAAGTCTGACTTTTGGAGAACTAGTCCGCCTGAGTTCACTCGAACAAAAATCTCTAGGATTTCTTCAAGCGGGGTTACGTTGACTTCATTTTCGTCGATTAGATGTACTTGAAGTGCTCTATGCCCACCCATGATCGTGGCACAACGAAGATACGTATTGGTGATTTGCTTGGTCTGCTCAGCATTCAATCCGAGTTTCTGAGATTTCTCAAAAGCGATGGTGGCTGCGTATACAGCCTCGACCTTGGTTAACTCTTGGAGAGGAATGTAGTAGCAGCTTACCCCATTGGAAGTGTCGTTGAGCTTGAGTACTTCGCCGTCGGTCAAGAAGCGGCTATCATAATACTCATCGCCCGGATCTTTGTCGGTCGAATCGCCGCTAAGAACATCTAAGAACACTCTCTTATTGTTGTACGTGCCTCGGAGAGCAGACAGGAGACTCGTGAGACGCTGTTGTCCGTCCAAGACCAAATACCTATCGTCGTCCTCGGCCTTCTCGAACTTGAACACTTCGAGTACATCCGAATCGATATCTCGCTGAAACCTTCGATAGCGCTGCATTGTCTTCGTTTTCCACAATAGGATTGTTCCGAGTGGAAATCCTCGAAGGAGGCTATCGATGAGCCGTGTTATGCGGTCCTCTTTCCACACGAAAGGTCGTTGCATAGCAGGTAGCACTATTCTGTCAGATTCGATCTGAGATATCACGCCATAAAGGGTTGGGTCAAACATTGATTTGTCTCCTGGGATTCGCGTGGAAGCTACCGCCGCAAATACGAATATCGCCCAGTCGGCCTTCGAGTGTGATAGACGATGAGTTACTTGTTTTCGATCTGACCTGCACCAAGCGGTAAAGGAAAGTCCGTGTTCTTCATTGAATTGTATTCGGACCGGCGTATTCCAAGAAGGAAATGCGTTCGAAAGTCACGATGGCAGTCGAAGTGGATCCCCCTCCCCGCTTCAAGTTAGCCGAAAAAAGGGAAAAGTCCACCATCACCAGCGTGAGGTTGTGGTAAATGTGGAGCTGATGAGCCAGAATACGGGAGCGTCTCCAATGCATATCTATATATACCGTAAATCGGATTAGCTCGGATTTCTCTCCCGGTTGCCCGCCCTATTTTGCACCAGATCAAAGCTCGAATCCGTCGAAATCTGCTTCCCCCAAGCGACCAAAAATTGGATTTGAAGCTATCCAGGACGCTCCACGATGCGATTTCCGGCCCTGTTTGAGGTCCGGTGGGCAATTTGATGTGGAAATTTGCGACGAGGCCAGCCTAAGTGATTCATCCCACGTGACTTAGGTACTGTACACTTTCGTGATCATATTGTCATCCTTTCGCAATCATGTCGCCAGTCTTTTGTCATCTCTCGCGACTCTTTCACGATCCCTTCACTACCCTTTTGCTATCGGAAATGATCTATGGACTATCCTCTGGCCATTGTGTGAGGATCCCTTCACTACCCTTTGGTCATCATTTGACGATCGCCGAAGAGACTCGAAAAAATCCCAACAAAAAAATCCAGGAAACCACTTTGCTCACTACCTGGTGCTGTCTTTTCTGATCTGCGAAATATTGATTCCCGGCCTATATCGGAGTAGAAGCTACTCCCAGGATCTCCTGTAACAGTACCTCAGATGGGACCCGCTAGGAAAGCAATGCCAGCTCCCCCTCCATCTTCTTAATTTCCTGCCTAATCGGATCCAACTGTTCCTTCCGCAGTCTCACCAGGTCTTCGAGCTTCGTTCCCTTTTCAAGCATCGATAGCATGCTGTAGACTTTCCGGTATTCCGATCGCAATTCTTCGAGCCGCTTTTCAATCTCGTTTCTCGTTGTCATGGCCAAATCCTCCTTGAAGGAGGATACGACATATTTGTCGTATAGGCAATATACTACCAGAATCTGGTATAAGAACAGGTAATCCGATTACACTACCCACACACGGAGGATATATGGCAGACGATGCATTGTTCAGTTCTATGCTGCGGGCAGGTCGAACCACGTATTTCATCGACGTGAAGGAGGCCAAGAACGGCAAGAAGTACCTGGCGATCACGGAAACACGGATTGACGCCAGCGACAAGAAGTCTCGCTCGGTCATCCGCATCTTCTCGGAATCCGTCGCCTCGTTCCAGCAGGCGGTCAATGAAGCAGCCACCGTTGTTAACCAGTAGGAGGCATAAATGCAGATTGACCGGAAGTTCAAGATCGAGAAGGCGGTGTCCACGGATCCCACGCGCGAGAATCTGCAGAACGTGTTTGTATCCCGGCGCCATGCAATGGCCACAGATGGAAAGATCCTTGCAATCGTACCAGTGCAATGTGACAAGGACGACGAAGCGGGTTCGTTGACACCCGAAGCCTTGAAGCTTGCACGCAAAGTCTCCGGCAAAGGGCTGGATCCTATTAGGATCGGTTTGAACGGCGCTCAGATACTATCGGACGGAACTGTCATGACGCGCCCGGACGAATGCAAGCCGCCGAGGATATTTCATCTTCTGAGGAAAGCATATCAAGGCAAGTACTACAGAATCGGGATTAACGCAGCCTACTTGAAGGATCTGGCGGATGCACTTGGGTCCGAAGAGCTGGTCCTTGAGTGCGGTAACTCCACAGAAGCAGTGATGGTACATCCCCTGAATCAGGAGGAGGGATGCGTGGGGTTGATTATGCCGATTCGTCTGAACGACAAAAGGAGATGACAATGCCACACAATCTCAATTTCACCAACGGCAAAACATCCATGATGTATGTGGGAGAAGCCCCGTGGCATCGGCTCGGGGTGAAGCTTCCCAAACTGGCAACATCATCCGAAGCGATTGAAGCTGCGGGACTGGACTATGAAGTAGACAAGAAGCAGCTGTTCTGCAAGCCCAACGGGCGTCGTTTGGTCGATGTTCCTCGCAATTTCTGCACCGTCCGTCGTGACACGGAAACAGTATTGGGGATTGTCGGAGATCGGTATACGGTCCTCCAGAACAAGGACGCATTCACGTTCTTCGATTCCCTCGTCGGTGCAGGCGAAGCGATATTCGAAACATCGGGTGCATTGGGCCAGGGCGAGACTATTTGGCTTCTTGCGAAGTTGCCCGGATTCATTCGCATCGGACGAAATGATGAAGTGAAGAAGTATCTACTTCTCACCAATTCTCACGACGGAAAATCGATGGTTCGGGCCAAACTGACGCCAGTGCGAGTGGTATGCAATAATACTCTCTCTGCAGCCTTAGAGGGTGCTGAACAGGAAGTGCGGATTCGCCACACTCCAAGTGCCGTGGATCGGTTGGCAGAAGCACACAAGATCCTGGGGCTTACAAATGCACTGTACCAGGAGCTGGACCTGATCTTCAATCGGATGAACGTGAAGAGGATTACGGAGAGGCATCTGCTCGAGTTTGTCAAAACCCTCATTCCCGACAATCAGGAAGCGTCATTCAACACTCGCACCGAGAACATGCGCTCCAAGATTCTGGAGCTGAGTGAGACAGGCGCAAGTGCTGAACATTCGCGTGGATCGCTCTGGGGTGCCTTGAACGCCGTCAGCGAGTACACGGACCACGTTCAGAACAGCACAATCCCAGAAAAGCGACTCACTTCGGTGTGGTTCGGCAGTGGCGAGAAGCTCAAGCTCCGTGCGTTTGAATTGGCTCGCACCTGGCTGAACAACTGAATTCCAGATCATTCACCATTAGGCCGGTGCTCAGCAATGGGGACCGGCTTTTCTATTCCACTTGAGAAAGGATAACTGCTATGTCAAAGATGGCGAAGGGTACCTGGCTTCTGATCATTGCAATTGTGCAGAGTGCGATAGAGACAGCAAAAACCATTATGTCGTCCAAGCCCCGGAAGAAAGGATGACTCATGGAAGAACCACGCATCGATTTCATTGCGGAACTGTTGAGGGAATCCGATGAAGCCGAGGCCACAAAGAGGATCGAGATGGACCGTCTTCGTGCGGATCAGCTTCTGACAGCAATTGCGATACTTGAGAACCAGATGAATGATGTCAATGAGCTGGTGGACAAAGAGACGCGATTGCTGGAGGAATATCGCTCATCGGAACTTGCCCGGCTGGACAAAAAGCGCGGTTGGCTACTTTTCAATCTGGAAGGATTTGCCAGATCCACCGGCGAGAAAACGATGCGATTGCCACATGGCATCTTGAAGTTGAGGAAAGGAAGAGACAAAGTGGCCGTCGTGGCAATGGAGCAGTTCCTGGAGAAGGCTCAGACCCTTGGCTTCCTACGGACGATTCCGGAGTCATACACACCAGATGTTCAAGCAGTTCTGGCATACATAAAGCGAACGGGTGAAGTACCGCCAGGCGTGGAATTCATTCCTGCGGAAACGAAGTTTTCATACACCACAAACGGAGATTCCAATGGCGAACGGGAACGGGACGAACAAGCCGAAGGTTGAGATCGGTCTCAACGAGACAGCAACGCTCAAGCTCATGAAGGACAAACCGTATTCGGGAGAGAACAGCTTCGGGTCGTACTATCTCTACAGCGTGTCACACGAAGGAGTCGACAAAGCGTTCTTCACCAGTCCGGATCTGCATCAGAAGATTGCGGAAGCTGGTCTGAAGATTGGCGATGAATTCAAGATCTCAAAGGTCGCTGTGCAGAATGGGAAGAAGGTCACGGCCAAGGTCAACTTCGAAGTTGTTGCGAAAGCCACTGCTGCTGTGCCTCGACCCGCGGATGGGGTACCGTTCGAGATTCCCGATGATGGTTTCCGGGATGTTATGGAACGCTCTCTCCGGGATGCGATCGAGGCGACAAAAGCGGTAAACACGGTGCCGTGAGATGTGGATTCGATCCGCGGGATTGCGCTCACGATATTCATTCAGATCGCGAGGGCGTAGAGTAGAAATGCCCCTGAACATCGGGGCATTTTCTTTAGCTTTACATGTGGGTTGCGGTTTCCGTGCGCACTTCTCGCCTTTCCTTTGACCCTGCCATTGAGCCAAGTCTTCATATGCGAATTGGATCGGCCTCCGAGGGTTCCCACACGCCTCGCGCGATACGCCGCCTCTCCTTTCACTTGTTTGATTACTTCGTCTTGTATCCTGCCGGAACCGCG
>PMMO01000127.1 GCA_003162215.1 Ignavibacteriota bacterium | reverse complement strand
ATGTTCACTGCCCCTCCGACATAGATCATCGGATGGAGTTTGATACCGATTCCCGGCGTGATGGTGTTTGCCCCGCCACTGGATTCATAGGATTCGGTTCTTATATCGTACTCCGAATAATTGTCAAGTTGTTTCTGGAACGCCACAGCAGGAACGATATTGACCGCACCGGCGTGCAGAGGGAAGGCAATGCTCGCGAAGTTGTACGTGAAGTGTGATTGCGAAATCGTATAGTTCGTTGACGGATGCACGGGGTTGCTGTAATCGTACTCTTCTCCCATCCATCGTCCGACGGCCGAGAACTCCACCCGTTCGAGTTGACCCAGGCCTGAGGGGTTCCAGGAGATTGCAGTGGCGTCATCTGCAAGGCCGATGAATGCGCCCCCAAGCCCCTCTGCACGCGCACCCGCGCCTGTGATATTCCAATCCTCCTGCGCGTTTCCTGCAGCCACAATTGTCAGCATGGCGATGAGAACAACTAGAGTCCGGGTTTGCATAAGAGCTCCTGATCGTTATTCGGAAGAACGGTTTATTTTACAACGATCTTGTCACCGACTTTGATATCTTGCTCTTTTTCCACAACCCTTACCTGAGCAAGTTTCTGTTGCACCTGCACAACCACGAGCTCTCCCAGCTTCGTGACGTGTCTCCCCAGCACTTCACCGGTGGTCGGATGGAGGATATTTTCACCGGCGCGGAAGGCCACGCATTTTGATCCTTTGCGGATTCCCTTCAATGAGCCGGCATCGATATAGTAGACGTCCTTGTCGGCACTGACAATGAATCCCTCAACGATCGGCAGTTCGTTATAGATCATGATAGCCAGGTCATCAATCGCTTTCTCAAAGTCCTCCACATCGTTTCCGGCAACCTGCTCGCCCCGTGCAACAATCGTCTCACTCGTTTCCGTGTCGATGACCCGCACGTTCACTTTGCTGCTTGACCCGTGTTGAATCGCGCTCGTCATCACGATGGCGTCGGCTCCAGCAACCCGCCCCACTTTGACCGCGGTCTCCTCATCCACGACGCCCGAGACCTGAAGCTGTTGTTCTTGCAGCACCTTGTCCAATGCCGTCCGTTCGATTACCTTGAACCGACGCAGGTTGACCAGCTGCGAGACCATTTTGTCCGTGAGAGCATCGCCATAGCTGCTCAGGTCCCCCTTCACATCGATCGGCATGACCGCAATGCCGAGGCGCGAGCCGACTTGCGTAACCCGTGATGGGTCGTAGGTGAGCGCCCCCACCGGAAGTGTTGTGCCTTTCGTCTCCTCCATCCTGGACCGTTCAGCGGTCTCCGGAACAACCTCCGGCTTTTCTTCTTCAGGATTCTTGTGTTCCTGCACGCTCGCAACGGATGGAGGAACTTTGTTTTTCAAGAATCCCAGGAATTCATTGGCGCGTCCACTCGAAACGTACGCCGTTGAGAGATCCAGTTCCTTTTTTGCATTTCCTGTTTCACCCAGGTAATAGTAACAAATCCCCATCTCGCGGTGAGGATAGTATTCGATGAAATGCGTTCCGTATGTGCGCTTTCGCGCCGCATCTTCGAATTCGTAGGAGATCGCGCTCCGGAATTCCTGAACTGCCCGAAGCCAGTCCTTCTTCTCCACGTATTCCAGCCCATCCGAGTAGTAGTTGTAGAACTTCGACTGGGCAGGAGTTGTAGGATGCAAAAGGAGGACGCAAGAGAGAAATAACCAAAGACGGTGCGATTTCATGGCGGTTTTCGACCTGGAAGAGAAGGATGGTATTGCGAAGATAACTGAATATTCACGTCAATGTCAATGCCTCAGCACTACCCCCCCAGCGTCACTATCTCGTTGGGCTCGTTCCAATAGCTGTCGACCACACGAAGCTCCCCGGCGCCGACGGAATGAAGACCCGCCTGCATCGTGGTCCGCGCACATTCAAGAGTGTTGCATTCCCGGCTGATATGCGCCAGAATGACCGCCCGGGGAAGCTCGCGCGATGCCGACAGTATATTCTGCATCAACAAGGCCGATTGTTCGTTCGATAGATGACCGATATCCTTGATACGCTTCTTGAGCCAGTCGGGACGATTGGAGTTTTGCAGCATCATCACATCGTGGTTCGATTCAAGCACAATCGCTTGAGCGTCGGCGAATTTCCCGGCCAGACCGTCCGGTGCGTATCCGAGGTCCGTGGCGATGACCGCCGTGGTATCACCCTGCAGCGTCGAATGATGGATGGCATACCCAAAGCATCCCCCCGGCGCATCATGTGGAACGGGAAACGATTCGACTTCGAATCCCGCCACGACACTGACGCCATTCTCCAGAACGCGTAACAGTCCCTGATGTGCAGCCTTCCGGGCGGCGGCAAACTGCTTCTGCAGCGTTGCGGCAATGGGAGCGGGACAATAGACCGGGATTTGAAGTTCGAGAACGGTCTTAAATGTCTCGGGATGTACGTGATCACCGTGGGTGTGCGTAATCAGTACGCCTCCCACCGTGCGGAAGGAGATCCGCGAGTCATCAAGATGTCTGCTTATGTACCGTTGACTGAGCCCGATGTCCACCAACAACGCATGGCCGTCATTCCAGAAGACCGTGCAGTTGCCGGCGCTCGAGCTTGCGAGAACCCGAAGATGCATCAGCTCCCCCGCTGCCCGCCACGGCGCGGCGCTCCACCCTGGAATCCGCCTCCGTGGAAGCCGCCCCCCTTGCCCTTTCCCATAACGCCGCCCCCGCCGGTGCCCTTGCGAGCTTTCCCTTTGCGACCCTCCGGTCCGTGCTGTTCCGCTTCCGGCGGAAGCACTTCCTTTAGGCTCATAGCGTAGTCAGTGAGTTTCTTGCCATGCAAAGCGGCCATTGCTGCACGGGCTTCATCATCGTTCGGCATCTCGACGAATGCGAACCCGGAATGGTGTCCGGTGATACGATCGATGTCGAGTTTCACAGAAGCCACCGTCCCGTGTGCTGCGAAAAGAGCGCGGACCTTTTCTTCGTCATACTCCCGAGGCAGATTCGCGACATGGATATTCACTGTGGACTCCGTTCATGTGAGAGTTGCGTGGATGTGGTTGTTGCCACCGTTGTTTCACCGGGAGGCGGTTCGGGAAGCTTCACGGGTGGTGGAGTATATCCGACCACCGACCCCGCACGTATGCGGACGAGATACGGCGATAGTGTCGTCCCGGGCAGCGTCCGCACCCCGTCTTCAATCTTGATCGGTCCGATCCCCGTGCCGGCACCGATCTTGCAGTTCGCGCCGATTTCGATCAGACCGTAACGGAACGTTCCGCATCCTTCATACGCATGCACCGTCATCTGGCTGAAGGCTCCGACCAGCGTATTGTCGCCGATAAAGATCAGCTCAGGCCTGAAATGATCAAGCCAGACCATCTGCATGATTTCCACATTCCTTCCGATATGAGCACCCATCCATCGATACCATCGGTTCTTGAATGGTGTGCCTTTCAAGATGAATGATACACCAACCTGAAACAGAAGCAACATTCTTCTTGAGAACGGCAGACAGATATTGCGCCAGTTGATGGCATTCGGCTCTTCCGGCGCACCCAGACCGGAAAATGTGTAGTGCCTTTGCACGGGAGTCAGGAAGGCTTCAAGGCGCTGTGCCCCCTCCGGTGACCGCGGGTCCAGCGTGAGCAGATCGACACCCTTTCCTCGCGCGGTTTTGGATATCGTGATAGTGCGCGCGCGTTTCTTTCCCAGGGGGATGGCACGACGGATGATATCCACAGTAACATCATGCATGACATCCTCCGGGGTCGCCGGCGGGCGTTCATAGCTGTTCATGACTTGCACCCTCCCACGAGTGAATCATTCCTTCCGGCACATTGCGAATCATGCGGCCGTGCGAGCGTTCACTGATGAAGCGGAACAGAATCTTATACGTGTCATAATCGAACCGTTGAGAGGGACGTCTGTCAAAATGTTCCGTGCCATCTGCAAAGCGACCGGATCCGACGAGACACCAGTTGTCGACCAGAAACGCTTCGCCCGTTTCGCCATCGGACGTCTGTTCCTTGACGAGGATGGGGCCTTTGAACGGCCATGCTTTGACCTTTCTTCCCGCGAACGCCGCCTCGACTCTCATATTATAGCGCAGAGCGGGTTCCTCCCCAACACAGGCCCCGTCACACGTGTGGATCTGGTAACCAAAACAGGGTCCCCGTGTCGACTCCAGGCCGATAAGCCTCTGGCAGAGCCGGTGCGCTTTGGCAGCGTCGCGCAGAAAATCCTCCGCCTGTCGTTGTGATTTGAACACGGCGAGAATGTTCGATGCAGTATCGGATGCGATGTGCTCCGTCTTCTCGAGCGTGACAGCAAGGTACCCTTCGCGCGTCAACGACTTGCGCGCAAGGATGAGCCGGCGTGTGCTTCGCGACATTCTATTGTAGATCGGATGCAGTTCCTTTATCAGCGACGATTCCAGCAGGAGCGCCCCCAGTTCTCCGGCAGTTGTGCGCGTCTCGATGCGATGCACCTGACGGCACATTTCCATCCCCTTTGCCGAGCGATCATCTCCTGCAAAATGCCCCTGCACACGTCCACGGATATTCTTGCTCTTCCCCACATAGAGCAGTTCATTCTGCGGGCCGTAGAAAAGATACACTCCGTGTTTGTCCGGCAGATCAGCCAGCATGACACGATCAATCTGTACCGGGAGCTTCTTCTCCTTCATGACGTGCCGTATCGCCTCTGCGAGCCGATCGGGGTCCTCATCCTGCTCCACGCGACGGAGGAATTCATACACCGCCCGCGCATCGCCGAGCGCCCGATGGCGGTCAGGACACGAGAGGCCGTGACGGTCGATCAGACTGCTCAGATCGTGGTGGCGGTGGTGCGGAAAAAGCCGCCGCGACAGTCTCATTGTGCACAGACACCGAGGCGAAAACTCCCGGCCGGTACGCGCAAATTCGACTTTCAAAAACCCGTAGTCAAACCGCGCATTGTGCGCTACGAACACCGCGCCGGAAAGCATTTTTGACACTTCTCGTGCGATCGAAGAAAATGACGGAGCGTCCTCTACATCGCGATTGGAAATCCCCGTAAGCTGCTCTATCATCGGATGAATGTAGCAGTCCGGATTGACGAGTGAAGAAAACGTCCGCTGGATTTTTTCACCTTCGACACGGAGAATGCCGATTTCAATGATGCGGCCATAGAGAGCGCTCATCCCCGTTGTTTCAAGATCGACGATGGCCAGCGGTTCGTTCATGCATGCCCCACGTGAATCACGTCGTCGCCGAAACGGGCACGTATCTTATCGACCGCTTTCAGGAGTTCTTCCCGGTGTTCCCGTCGCGGGTTCAAAGGAAGTTCCATCTGTGAGGCATCGTCAAAATTGGAGAGATGCACGCCCAGCAACCGCACCGCCTGGCGTTTGTCGTATGCCGCGTGGAACAGGCTTTTGACTGTTTCGAATACCACGGGATCATCGTCCGTTGGATCGATGGTTCGTGCGCGGGTGACCGTTGTGAAGTCGGCGTACCGCAGTTTCAGCTGAATCGTGCAGACCCGCCACCCCTTTTTCCGCAGAGTTGCGCTCACATCCTCCACAAGTGCGTGGAGTTCCTCTTCGAGGTCCGGAAGTGATCGGAGATCCTGGCCAAAGGTTTCTTCCCTGCTGATGCTTTTGCAGGTATGGTCCGCCGACAGGGTATCACTCCCGCGTCCGTGCGCAACTGCATGGAGCCAGCGGCCGGAGGCTCCCAGGTGACGCACAAGTTGTTCTTCCGTGGCTTTCTGGAGATCACCTATGTTGTGGAATTGCCGTGCACGCAGCACCTCTTCAGTTTTTTCACCCACACCGGGAATAACGGCAATGGAGAGGGGCGCCAGAAATTGCTCCTCCTGGCCTGCGGGCACGACACAGACACCGTTGGGCTTCACGGTGCCGACAGCGATCTTGGCGAGTGTCTTGCTGGTCGCGAGTGCGATCGAACAGGGTAAATGGAATTCATCAGCCACAAGTTTCTGTATAGTCCGCATGAAACCGGGAAGGTCATTGTCGTAGAGCGATTCGCATCCGGTGAAATCCATGTACATTTCGTCAATGGAAGCCCGTTCAACAACCGGGGCGATCTGTTCCATCCGCGCTGACAGTTTTTCCGAGATTTCCCCATACTCGTGATGCCTCGACCGGACGACGATCAAATGGTGGCAGAGACGCAGTGCCCGTGCCGTGGACATTGCAGAACGTACGCCAAACGCCCGGGCCTCATAGGATGCGGAGGCCACAACGCCACGGCCTCCGGGGGCGCCACCCACCGCCACCGGCTTTCCGATCAGCGTGGGATCCTTCAGGCGTTCGACCGAGACAAAGAAGCAATCGAGGTCCAGATGCGCGATCTGTTTCGTTGGGGCTGCCATACTCCCTGCATGGAATATGGACAAGATACGGAGTTGCGGGGAAAAAACCACAGACGAAAAGAAGGGGATGCCGCATGAGAATGGTGCAGCATCCCCGGTACGAAAGGACTCAGTTAAAGCATCCTCGTGAGATTGCGTCTACTTCGTCTCTTTCTTGGATTCCTCATACTTCTGAACTTCGGTGTCAAGATCCTTGTAGGCTTGAGCAGCCTGGAACCGTGTATACAAATCCTTGTTCTTCTTTATCTCCGCCAGGAGCGTTTCATTCGCTGCGCCGATCGGGAGTTCCATCATCACGTATGCCCGCCACATCGCACCATCTTTCAAGGTCTTCTGATCTTTCATTTTGCTGCCGTTCATCGTGGTGGACACAACGATCTTGGACGCCTGTGTAAACTGCATGAGCAACTGGGCATCCTGCCCTACGCCCGTCTCTTCTTCGAATTTCTTCTGCAGGCCATTCACCTTGGTCTCAAGCATGCGGCCCAGTTCAACACGGGCGCCGGCTGTTGCCTTGTCAACAGCTAGTTGCATGTCCTGCGAGGCTTGCGAGTTTGCCGATCGCAGATAGAGAGGATCCTGAGGCGGATTGGGATACCAGGCCGGCATGTCACCGGTTGCCGTCGATTGCAGTGTCTGCGGCCCTCCGCCGCATCCCACCAGAGCAACCGCAGCCAACACGAGCAAAGCTACCATCATCGTTGTACGCATAACTGCCTCCTATTGTGAACAGTTGGTAAGGGAACTACTCGAGCGCTTTGTCCAATTCCAGCTTGATACGATCACCGACCTTCTTCGCCATGGCCTCCAGCAGACGGCTCCCGGCGTTTTCGTAGGTCGCACCCCCCTCTTTCTCATTTTCAAGAACCACGCTTCCCAGAATCACACCGGTCTTGCAATCGAGCACACGCACCACTGCCCGCCCCGCGCTGAAGTACATTTGCGGCACCGGATTGTTCCGCTGCGTGGCCTCGACCTGGCCGATGATGGCAATCTCCGCGATCTTCCCGAGAGATCCGACAACCGCATGGTAGTCGCCGGATGTAATTGCCTGCGTGAGTTGATTCTCGGAAACCNNCGGAGCACTTTCGAATCTTCTATAACTGTGTAACGCCCACCCACAAGGAGATGCTGAATCTGCTCCTGCACAGACGATTTGACGCGTGGAACACCGAGGTTGGATTCCACGATTCGGATCGCCACGGTCGAGGAACTTCGGCTCTTCAATGAGAAGGCATAGTCAAGAAATGCGGAACCAGTGCACCGGGCCAGATCGGGGAATCGCCCCGCGAGTGCTGCAAGGCCCGGCAGCGCTAACGTCACGCGTATCCTGTTGGCAGCTTCGCCGGAGGAGATCTCATTGACAGGGATGCTGAATTCCCCCTGAACCGTGGTGCGAAAATCCGAAGGGAGCTTTCCTGTCGCAGGAGCAACGAACGCTGCGGCAACCTGGGCATTGCGCACCGGAAGAACGCCCCGGTCAGACCGGAACGACAAACGGCCGCGGAGATGCTCTGCAAGCGCCTTGCCACGCTGCGCTTCCTGATGGTCGCCACTCAGGACCTCGAACTGCAGCCGGCTCAGATATCCACACATCTGGCTCTGCAGAACAGGAAGCACCGGCACACTCGGTCCTGAACCCTCAAGAGAGGCAGAGACCGTTCTCTCAAGAGATGCCTCCGCGAGCGAGACCACCTTCATGGCCTCGAGCAACTGACCGCATGCCGTGAACGGATCGTCCTGTTCCATGGCTTTGCGTGCGGCAGCCTGATAGACCCGCGCAGACGCAAGCGCATCCTGCATCTTTTCACGGAAGCGTTGCTCGACCTCCGCCTGTGAAATTGCACCGTAGGCATATAGCATTTCCGTATCTTCGTTATACCACCGTTCGAGCACGATACCTTCGAGCGTGGCGGTCGTGATCTGTTCCGTCGTCGATGCGTAGGCATCGGTCAGGCTCATGTCAGTTCCGGACGCCGTCTCTTGCACGGCACGTGTTACGGTGTTGTTTATGCGTACTCTAATCTGTGATGCGATCTGGGAACGGGCGCGCCCTGCTGCATCCTCCCAGGCTGAGTCACCTTTTCCCGCGGCTTTGGCCATCCCCAGACCCTGATACCAGCCCGCCCTCGTGGGAAGATTCGGCAGATCACGTGCCCACACCGGGCGATCCTGCGCATTCCCCATCGTTCCCGCAAACAACAGAAGACATGGAAAAAACACGATCCATCGACTCATGGTGATTCTCCTGATTATCGAGCGATGGTAGATACCAACATATTGATAGCGTCGTACATATCCTGATCGCGGCACTCCTCGCAGATGACTTCACGGCCTTTCATTACCTTGCCGGTTTCCACGTTGATCAATCGCGCTGAGAACACAATGCTCGTCCCGAGTTTCCCCACGGTGCCCAGGAGCACAACGTCGGCCTTCAATATTTTCCCGACGCTTACTCCCTGATCCTCCGTCAACCCGCTCAGCTGGAATTGCTGCTCTTTGAGGATCGTTTCTATGTGGTCGCGTTCGACGAGCGTCACATAGTCCACGTTCGCAAGTGCATTCGATATCGTGCTGATGCACACATCGGCGACTTCGGGCGCCACGCCTTTCGCCTTGAATGAGAGGATGGCAAGTTTGACCGGAGCGTCAGGAGGAAGCGCCGGATCGGTGTTTCCGCCCCGTGCACGGATGCGACCGCTCAACGACGGCAGCGCTCCCGACGCCACACTGGCTTCGCCCTTAAACTGCAATTTCCAGACGGCGACATCTCCATCGTCGCCGCCCGCCGCAAGCCAGCTGTTGTCGTCGGACACTGCCAGCACTTTCGGACGTTGCGACATCGTTACCGTGCTTCCACTTTCGCCCTTGCGGAGGTCGACGAGGGCAATGGTTTTGTCATCATCTCCCGCAACGGCGACATGGTCATTGCCCGGACCAAGGGCCATGTATTCCGCGGTTGATGGCATCTTCACCCGCTTCACTTCAGATCCGCTCTGCCAGTCGTAGGCGATAATTGTGCTGCGGCGCTCGAGATCACGTCCGCTCATCACACCACCCTTGGGGAGAGCGACTTCTTCGAGAGAGACCGCAAAGACGTTCGTTGCCCGATTGGTTGCTGCGGCATGAACCACCGATTGCGAGCCGTGCAGTTCACCGCCCGCCAGCGCCATTGTGCGCAGAGGTTTCATGGTCGCAGGATTCCATGCAACGACATCGCCCAGCTGCATCACCGCGACGACCTGCTGTCCCAACCGATCGAAACCCAGGAAGAGAATATCATCGATCTTCCCGCTGGCGTCGATGGCCCCGGCAGGCATGAGTCCCTTGAGGTCGAACAGCTCGATACGTTCGTCGCGGGTTGCCACGGCAAGGTACTGTCTTCCGGCGTCGATCGCAAGACGGAGCGGTTTGCCTTTTGTGTGGAACGAGGTTCCGGTTGGACCTTTCAGAAGATCGTGAACGGTGACTCCGCCTGCCTTATCTACGGCAACAAACGTCCGGTCACCGCTCAGGAACGCGAGGAACAGCACGTCGTCGTCGAGTTTTGCAGTGCCGATCACCTGTTTCTTTTCGAGGTCCCAACAAAACACCGCGCCGCTCTTGTCACCCGAAAGGAGAAGTGGTCCATGAGCGGAAAATGCAAGCGCAGTCACCTCTTCCTTTTCCTCAGGCTGGAGAACAGCATGCGCCGAAACCCTTATATCCTGAGCAGGCACCGGGATGCTCAGTAACAGTGAGAGCAACCCGGTTGCCGACCATAGCGGCCACCGTTTCATTATCGTGTCCCGCCTATGTTGTGCCATTGTTTTAGATGATGTTACAACAAGAAGCTAAGACCCACGGCAAACAGCAGCATGCCACCCTGTTGTTCCGAGTTCAAGGTGAACAGGTAGTTGCCGCTGACGTCAAACGCCGTTTTCTTGGCAAAGTAGTATTTCAAACCAGCGCTGATACCAACACTCCCTTTGTCATCGCTATTGCTGAAATCGCTCTTGAAGTACTCTGCACCAAGATACGGGACAGCTTTCGCACCCCTCATGAGGAACGAGTACACAAAGAACGCCGTACTGCCAAACGTGGTGGTGGTCTTGGACTCTTGCTGAAGTGCGTAGAGCGGGGCAGGACCCACAGTTGTTGTCGTCGTGGTCGTAATGCTCAGTGTTGGCCCGATACCAATTTGCAGGGCATCTGTAATATACGGACCGATTTTTGCTGAGATATTTCCCGAACCAAAGGTATAATCTGTTCCAATAGTTGTAAAATACGACCCCTGAAACTGCAACTCGACGTCTCCCCGTTGCTGCTGGGCAAAACCAAACGCTGCAACAAGCAACAGGGCACACACGATGGCATATTTGTAGTAAGAGCGCATGGATTCCTCCAATTGTTATGGGCTTGATACAATGTAACAAAATTGCATGAATGTAAAGGATTCCGACACAACAAGCAAATGGAGCGCTTGCGTTTATTCGCATCAAACCGTACTTTTAAGTCTCATGATACCTTTCTCTTCGCTTGCCAACCGTCTTCAGAAATCCCGCCCGGCGATGTTGACAGCCGTGGTGATCGTCGGATGCATTGTGGGTATAGGTCTGTCCCACCTCGCTCCTTTTGAGACCCTCGAACTCAAGACGCTGGATTTCCGGTTCCGCAATGGATCCCACCCGGAATGGGCCGACACAAATATCGTGATAGTGGCAATCGATCAAAACAGCCTCGACTTCTTTGCCTCAACCCGCGGGCTGAAGTGGCCCTGGCCCAGAGAATACTACGCTCTCCTCCTGAGTTTCTTGCAGGAAGCCCATCCGAAAGTGGTGGCATTCGACTACGATTTCTCACAAAAGGACGAAGACAGGCTTGAGGTGGACGGCAGCGAATCCGATGCGGCGTTTGCAGACGCCATAACTGCAAACGGAAAGGTCGTGCTGGGCTTCAGCCTCGCCATGCGCGAACAAGGCGATCAACCGGGCGGTGCTCTGCTCCCCCGACACCTGATATTTCGCGGGGACGACACCACCGGGCTCGCACGGTTCGATAGGGCCATCGCGCCGCTTTCCATTTTCCAACAGAGCGCGGCCCGACTTGGCGCGACGAATTTTGACACGGACGACGACGGCATCGCCCGGCACAGCAACCTCGTCTATGGATTCGATGCGCGCAGAGTCCCGCAGTTCGCATTTGCGACTGCTCTCACCGCCATGGACACGCCGCTCCAAAGCACCGACTCGCTCCTCGCCTCTATCCCGCGAGACCAGGATGGGAAGTTCCTCCTGTACTGGTACGGTCACGGCGGACCCAACGGAGTCTTCCGCTACTATTCCGCTCATGCACTTATTGTCTCAGGCGTGAAACTGCGCAAGGGAATTGCGCCGGATATTTCCCCGGATCTCTTCCGCGGCAAGTGCGTTTTCATCGGCGGTTCAGCAGCGGGGCTCTGGGACTTCAAACCGACACCCTTTACGTTCCTCGAGATCTACCCCGGCGTGGAAATCCAGGCCACCCTGTTGAGTAACCTGTTGAACCACCATTTCGTAACGCAGACACCGGCATGGAGCAACGACCTTATTGCGGTACTGCTCGCCATCATCGCTGCGGTAGTCTTCTACCGCATCCATCGCGTCTGGCTCGCTTCTCTGCTTGTTCTTCTTCTGGTAGCCGCATATGGTGTTATCGCATTCTACCTGTTCCGGTTGGAACTCTATTGGCTACCCCTCATTACACCTTTCGCAACGGTGTCAATCACGTACGCATTCGCAGCAGTCACCAGTTATGCAGTGGAGGGCCAGCAACGCAGAATGCTGCGGCGTGCATTCAACAGATATTTCAGCCCGCATGTTGTGGCGGACATTCTCGACAACTCCGCTCAGGTCGAACTCGGCGGAAAGATCATCGAGGCGACGGCATTTTTCTCGGATATCAAAGACTTCACCTCGTTTGCCGAACGCACCCTGCCAAAGGATCTTGTGCATTTTCTGAATCAGTATTTTTCTGTGGCAAGTGAAGTTATCCTGCGCAACGAGGCCATGTTGGACAAATACATC
>PMMO01000068.1 GCA_003162215.1 Ignavibacteriota bacterium | reverse complement strand
ACATGCTGTTCTCGTATTTTGATTACGTCGGCACGGACTTCGCTGCCGACATGGCGAAGATGGCAGCCGACTCAGTGACACAAACGTGGTGGAAGGAAACGAATCCCTGCCAGCATCCGGTCGCGTCCGCAAAGCAGGGTGAGTGGTGGTCGAATCTTGAAGAAGTGTTTCATTGCGACTGACGCAGTGTCGACCGAAGCAGGAATGCAAAGGGAAATAACCGTGAGGCAGGACATGATGGAAATTGAACAACTTCTCGCACGAGAGCTCAATCTCAAGCACCACCAGATTGCCAACGCGCTTCAACTGCTGAAAGAGGGGGGGACCGTGCCGTTCATCGCGCGGTACCGGAAAGAGCGCACCGGCGAGATGGATGAAGTGCAGCTGCGCGCACTGTTTGATCGTTATGCCTATCTCATGGACCTGGCCCAGCGCAAGAAAGTTGTTCTGGAGTCCATTGAAAAGCAGGGCAGACTCACTGACCAGCTCCGGGAGCGGATCATGGCGTGCCTTCAGAAGACGGAGCTGGAGGATCTGTATCTTCCGTACCGTCCGAAGAAACGGACACGGGCGACCGTCGCACGTGAGAAAGGGCTGGAAGCGCTGGCGGAGCGCATCATGGCTGCGAATGTACCGGATGCGACGGATCTGGATCTGGAGGCCGAAGCAGCTGCTTATGTGTCAATCGAGAAGGGTGTGGCCGCGGCTGAAGAGGCGCTCGCCGGCGCCTCGGATATCATTGCCGAGGGAGTCGCTGACAAGGCAGAGCACCGTGCGCATCTACGGGAACATATCCTGCAGCACGGGGTCTTTGCATCGTCTGTCAAGCCTGAATATATGGAAGGCTCGACGAAGTTTGAAATGTATCGTTCGTTCAAGGTCCGTGCGAAGGAGATCCATCCGCACAACATGCTTGCTCTTTTGCGCGGTGAGAAAGAGGGCATCCTGACGATCGACATGGTGTTTGACGAAGGTCCTGTGTATGCGTATCTGGAGAAAGCCGAGATCGCAGCATGCGGAGCACACGTGCGCGCGTTTCTGAAGTCGGTCGTCCGGGATGCGTTCGATCGCCTTATCCATCCGTCTCTTGTGGGGGAGGTGAGAGCAATCCGGAAAGAAGACGCCGACAAGAAGTCCATCCGCACATTCGAAACGAATCTCCGCGAGTTGCTCCTTTCGGCTCCGGCAGGGATGGTGCCGACGCTTGGTGTGGATCCCGGTCTTCGCACGGGATGTAAAACGGTCGCCCTGGATGCCACGGGAAAGCTCCTGGAGTATCAAACCATCTTCCCGCATCAGTCGGATGCGCAACGTCAGGGTGCCGGGGAAACCCTCAGGGATATGCTCACCAGGCACAAAGCTGAACTCATTGCCATCGGCAACGGCACCGCGGGAAGGGAGACCGAGCAATTTGTGCGGGACACGGTCGCCGCACTCGACGAGAAGCCCGTATTCGTCATGGTGAACGAAGCCGGAGCGTCGGTCTATTCTGCGAGTCCTGCCGCCCGAGAGGAATTCCCCGACCTGGATGTGACGGTGCGCGGTGCCATCAGCATTGGCCGCAGGCTGCAGGATCCGCTTGCCGAGCTTGTCAAGATTGATCCGAAGTCCATCGGTGTGGGGCAATACCAGCACGACGTGGATCAGAAACTGCTGAGGAAGCGGCTGGAAGAAACCGTGCAGAGCTGCGTGAACTTTGTCGGTGTGAACATCAACACGGCGTCGCGCGAACTGCTTAAGTACATCGCCGGGGTGAACGCGGCGATTGCCAAGAACATCGTTGCGTACCGGGATGAGCATGGGGCGTTCAAGAGCCGGGAAGAACTGCGCTCGGTGCCGAAGTTTGGACCGAAAACGTTCGAGCAGGCAGCGGGGTTTCTGCGCATTCGTGACGCGGAGAATCCGCTCGACAATTCCTCCGTGCATCCTGAGAGTTATGGACTAGTACAGAGCATCCTGCTCGACATCGGTCTCACCGTAGAGCAGGTGGGAAGCAATCCGGATCAGTTGAGGCATGTGGAGATCGCGAAATATGTCAGCGGGACCGTGGGCGAACCAACAATCAGGGACATACTGACCGAGTTGCAGAAGCCCGGTCGGGATCCGCGTGCGGAGTTCAAGTATGCGAATTTCAAAGAGGGAGTGAAGGAGATCAAGGATCTGACGCCGGGCATGGAACTCGAAGGTGTCGTCACCAACGTGACCAACTTCGGGGCTTTTGTGGATATAGGAGTGCATCAGGATGGTTTGGTCCATGTGTCGCAGCTCGCCGACAAATTTGTTGACGATCCGAAGATGGCGGCGAAGGTGGGGCAGGTGGTGCGGGTGAGGGTGCTGGAGGTGAACGAAGGATTAAAGCGCATCAGTTTGACGATGAAGACTCCTGGTGCCCGTCACAAGCATCCGACCCATCATTCTCACAAGAAGGCCAAAGGGCAGGTGAAGGAGCAGGAGAAGGCAGGGCGATTCACGATTGAGGATTTGAAGGAGAAGTACAACAAGCGATAGGGGTCGTTACGATCGAAAAAGGAAGTGGCATGTTGGTGTGACTGTTCGCATCCCATAAAGGACTACTCCTGTGAATCCTATTCTCAGAAAGATCGGCCTGACCGGCATTGTTCCCGTCGTCGCCATTGATGATGCGAACAATGCTGTTCCGCTTGCCCGGGCACTGATGGATGGTGGCATCCCATGCATCGAGATCACCTTCCGGACTAATGCTGCGAAGGATGCCATGCGGCAGATCTCAGCCGGAGTGCCCGAGATGCTCATGGGTGCTGGCACAGTGCTTACGATCGACCAGGTGGTCACTGCAGTTGACTGTGGTGCGCGCTACATCGTGTCGCCTGGATTGAACCGTAAGGTGGTGGAGTACTGCCTTGCCCACGACATCCCGGTCACGCCCGGAGTGGCCACACCGACCGAGGTCGGAGTGGCGATCGAACTCGGGCTGGAGGTGGCGAAGTTCTTCCCGGCAGAGGCGATGGGCGGATTAGCCTATCTCGATGCGATCGGCGCTCCCTACAAGGCCATGAAGTTTATCCCCACAGGCGGCATCGATGAATCCATGTTGCTGTCATATCTCAAGTCGCCCCGCGTGCACGCGTGCGGGGGGAGCTGGATGGTAAAATCCGATTTGATTGCCGCAGGAAAATTTGATGAGATAAAAAATCTCTCGGTAAAAGCAGTAGCGACCATGCTGGGCTTGCATGTTGCCCATGTGGGCATCAACAGCGGCAGTGCAGAGGAAGCGGCCCGGCTGGCGGGGCTCATCGGTGGCGTGCTAAAGGTTGCCCCGCGCGAGACCTCCGCGGCATTCTTTGCGGGAACGCAGGTAGAGTTCCGGAAAGCGCTTTCCCCCGGCGTGCATGGTCATCTTGCCATCGGCACCCACTTCATCGAACGCGCAATTGCGTACTTCGAGCGCAGCGGCTTGAGAATCCTCCCGGAGACGATGCTCGAGAAGAACGGCAAACCTCATGCGGTCTATGTCGACATGGATATCGCCGGATTTGCCGTCCACCTTATCCAGGTATGAGTTTATCGGCAAACGTGCACTGATTCCCCCGATAGCAGCGCCGTGAACGTCGAACACCTGGCCTGACCCCAGACCCTTTTTTTTGGAGCATACAATGGGACTTACAATCAAAACTGCGCAAAGTACTCAATTCGATTTGCTGGCTCTCGGCGAATGCATGATCCGCTTCAGCCCACCGGGGCATCAACGGATTGAACTCTCGCCGGTACTGGAGATCTATGCCGGAGGGGGAGAATACAATGTAGCATACGCCCTTTCGCGCTACGGCATGCGCACGGGATGGATCTCGCGTCTCGTCGACAATCCGCTCGGCCAGTTCATCAAGAATCATGCGCGCACAAGCGGGATGGATGTCAGCGAGGCGGTGTGGGTTCCCTATGATGGTGTCGGCCGCGCTGATCGTATCGGATTGAATTTCACCGAGGTCGGCATCGGCGTTCGCGCGAGCGTGACGATGTATGACCGTGGACACACCGCCGTCGCGCACATGAAAGCCGGCGACGTGGAATGGCAACGCATCTTCGGCACACGCGGCGCCCGCTGGTTTCATACGGGCGGCATCTTCACTGCGCTCAGCGACAGCTGCGCAGATGTGGCGCTGGAATCCATGAAGGCGGCCCACGATGCTGGCACAATCGTCAGTTATGATCTGAATTTCCGGAGCAAACTCTGGTCCAGCAAGAAGGCCATCGAAGTGACGAAAAAGCTCGTTCCCTACGTTGATGTTCTGATCGGTAATGAAGAAGATTTCCAGAAGGTCCTCGGCTTCGAAGTGGAAGGCACGGATGAGCATTTGAAGAAACTTCCCATCGAAGGTTACAAGAAGACGGTGGAAAAGGTTGTGGCGACGTATCCGCATATCCGGGCGGTGGGAACGACGCTGCGGGAGGTTGTGAGCGGACTCGTGAACAACTGGTCGGCAATCATGATGTATGACGGTCAGTTCTATCATTCCCGCCGCTATGAGAATCTCGAGATCGAAGACCGCGTTGGTGGTGGTGACGGATTCTGCAGTGGTTTCGTGTACGGTCTGCTCCACGGCATGACACCGCAGGAGTGCGTGGAAATGGGAGCTGCACACGGTGCATTGCTCCAGAGCACGCGCGGCGATACCAGCATGGTGACGATGGAAGAGATCAAGCATGTGATGGGGGGAGGAAGCGCCAGGATACAACGCTAGTTGAAGATTGAGAATCGAAAATCGAGGATCGAGGGAAGAGGATTGAAGATCGAAGACGGCGCGTGACGAGAGGAAGGGACAATTCTTGCTTCTCGTTACGTTTCTGGCTACCATAGTTCTTCATCATGAGCCACACTTTGCGGAGCCGATCTCTTGGAGGATTTTACCGAACATCAGGTACTGAACGAACTCATGGTGCGGCGCCGTGAGGAGCTCGCCGAGCTCACACGTCGCGGTATCAATGCCTATCCCTATTTCTTCGAGCGCACCGCCTTCTCTGCTGACATCATCGCGGAATTCCGGGAGGATCAACCTCAATCCACCGTGGCCGTAGCCGGCCGGATCCTCTCGCTCAGAAGAATGGGCAAAGCTTCGTTCTGCCATATTGAGGATTCACGGGGACGCATCCAGATCTATCTCAAGCGCGACGATCTCGGTGAGCGGTATGAGGCGTTCAAGCTGATGGATATCGGTGACATCATTGGCGTCCATGGATATGTGTTCCGAACGAAGACCGGAGAGGTCTCCGTTCATGCGCAGCAGCTTGAGCTGTTGACGAAATCGCTGCGGCCGATGCCGATACCGAAGGAGAAGACTGACGAGCAGGGGAACAAGATCGTGTATGATCCCTTCTCCGACAAGGAGCTGCGGTACCGTCAGCGTTACGTCGACCTTATCGTGAATCCCGATGTGCGCAGAGTGTTTGTCAAACGCGCACGCATCATTTCTGCGATCAGAGCATTTCTCGATGGTCAGGGGTTTCTGGAGGTGGAAACGCCCATCCTCCAACCCCAGTACGGTGGAGCCTTTGCGCGCCCCTTCGTCACCCATCACAACGCCCTTGATATCGATCTCTACCTCCGTATCGCCGACGAACTCTATTTGAAACGGCTCATCGTCGGCGGATTCGATGGGGTGTACGAAATCTCGAAGGACTTTCGCAACGAAGGGATGGACAAGTCGCATAATCCCGAGTTCACGATGCTCGAGGTGTATGTCGCCTACCGCGACTACATCTGGATGATGGAAATGGTGGAGGAGATGATCGCGGGAGTCGCGCGTGCCCTGAACGGTTCTGCGGTCGTGGGAATCGGTGGCCAGAAAATCGATTTCACCCCGCCGTGGCGGCGGATATCGATGTTCGATGCGATCAAGGAACAGACAGGGCTGTCGCTGAGAGGGATGGATGTCGCCGAACTCCGCGGTGCCGCAACGGGTCTTCATGTTGATGTCGCGCCGACGGATGGGGGGGGGAAGATTATCGATGAGATCTTCAGTGAGAAGGTGGAACATCTTCTGATCCAGCCCACCTTCATCACGGACTACCCTGTGGAGATGTCACCGCTCGCCAAACGGCATCGCTCCGAGGCCGGTCTCGTGGAACGCTTCGAAGCTATATGCAACGGCCACGAGCTGTGCAACGCCTTCAGCGAACTCAATGATCCGCTGGATCAGCGCTCGCGTTTTGAGGAGCAGATGCAGGCGCGTGCCCGCGGTGAAGAAGAAATCCAGCCCCTGGATGAGGACTTCCTGCGAGCGCTGGAGTACGGAATGCCGCCGACAGCCGGCCTCGGCATCGGCATCGACCGGTTGACAATGCTCCTCGCCGGCCAGGAATCCATTCGCGACGTCATCTTCTTCCCACAGATGAAACCGGAACGATGAATCGTTTCCTCGCTGTCGTCCTCATGCTCGCATGTGGGACTTTCGCCTGGGGAGGGCACGAGCGGAACGCGTCATCACTTATCCCGATCCAACCGCGAAGATCTCATGAATTCACTCTCTCTTGTGTTCGCGGTGTATAACCACCAACCGAGCGGCAACTTCGAATCGGTGGTGGAGGATGCCTATCGCCCGTCGTACTTGCCGTCATTCCCGAAGCTGATCGGATCGGACAGATCCGCAAGTTGACTGATCTCGTGCAATCGGTGTTTGACGTTGTGCCGAGGGGAGCGTGGCTTGCCGAGCGCGTTTGGGAACCCCATCTTGCCGGGTCTCTTGCGAGAGCGGGGATGGAGTTGGAGTTTGTCGTTGTCGACGACGGAAGATGGAATGCGGGTAACAGTACATGCCGATGACGGCGAGAAGTTCGGCGTGTGGCCCAAAACGTTCAACCATGTGTTTGAAGACGGATGGCTTGAGCGTTTCTGCACAATGATCGAGTCTCACAAAGAATTAGTGAAAACCATTCACTTCGGCGAAGTCTACGAACAGAATGCTATGTTCGTCCGGGGAGGCTACTGGAGGAATTTCTTTGCCAAATACCCTGAATCGAACCACATGCACAAGAAGATGCTCCGGGTTTCACGGAAAGTGCATGGAGCATTTGCCCCCTGGAGCACGCCTGTGGAGATACTTGAGAGCCTTTGGGCAGGCCAGTGCAATGATCCCTACTGGCACGGACTTTTTGGTGGCCTCTATCTCCCGAACCTTCGTTTTCCTCTGTACCGCAGTTTGCTGAAGGCAGAGGCTGCCATAGACCAGGCTGGAAGATCAAAATCGTTCCACGTAGAGAATACTGATTTTGATTGTGATGGATATGATGAACTTATTGTAGAATCGACACTTACCGAGTATTGTTTCAAGCCAGATGCTGGTGGATGTCTGGTTGAACTCAGCTTCAAAACTGGTGCTGTGAACCTCCTTGATGTCCTGAGCCGGCGAGAAGAGGCCTCCCACCGCAAGCTCTTCGAAGCTCTCAACTCAAAGAGGGAGCCTGGTTTCACAGTCGATTATTTGGTTTCAAATCTGGAAGAGAGCCCGATCGAGACGCATTTCGGCGTCGAATTTGCCCTGGGAGGAATGGCGGGGGATGTCCCGGACCGGTTTCTGGAGATAGGGGTTAGACCCCCACCAATTGTCAATAGTCCATTGACTACTGACGATGGACGTTCAAATCTGCAGACTGCGGACCCCCGCCTGCGCAGCCAGGGCATCGAAGCCGACGTGGAAAGCTTCAAAGCCACCGACGATTGGATGCATGTCGCTTCCACATGGGCGCTGAGTCAACCCGCAACCCTCAAGAACTGTCGCATTGGGAGTCATGAATAATCCCCGCATAAGCATTATCATCCCCGCACTTAATGAGGAAAAACTCCTTCCGAGAATGCTCGGCCAATTCACCCCGGATCTTCTGGAACGCCGCAGCGTGGAGCTTGTTGTAAGTGATGGAGGGAGCACGGATGGAACCCTTGACATTGCCCGGGCACACGCACAGGTTCTGGTAGAAAACATTCCTTTTGTGAAGCAGACTATTTCGGCCGGTCGTAATGCAGGGGCTCGGAAGGCACATGGAGATATTTTTGTCTTTTTAAACGCCGACACATTTTTGAAGGAACCTGAGACCTTTTTTCTCCGTATATCAGAAGAGCTGGGAAGACCCGGAACTGTTGCAGTGACCTGTGCAGTCGGCGTCTACCCGGAAGAAGAACGCTGGACAGACAGGGCTTTTCACGGGTTCTACAACTGGTTCTTTTATATGATGAATCGTGTCGGGATGGGAATGGGGAGAGGGGAATGCCACGTGATGAAACGGGACATTTTTGACAGGGTTCGCGGGTACGCAGACCGGATCGCAGCCGGAGAGGACTATGATATGTTCCGGCGATTGGAACGACTGGGGCGGATCAGGTTTCTCCGGGATGTCGTAGTGTATGAATCCCCCCGCCGTTACAGGCGTTTCGGTTATGCCTACGTAACGGCATCCTGGTTTTTGAACTTTCTTTCGGTATTTTTCTTCCGCCGGTCGATTCTCAGCGAGTGGACGCCGGTTCGATAGCTCCGGGATGCCGGTTTGACTTTCGCAGGGATTTTGGATACAATAAAATCTACACTTAAGAACGGAGATTGAGAGGGAGCATTAAGTATGAGGAAGCGTTTTTCGCTGATCACGTTGGGCGTCGTCGTGGTGCTGGCGTTGCTGGCGGGCGTTCAATTGAACCGGATGTTCTCCGGCGACAACATTTACCTGCAGGTCGGCAAGTTCAACGATGTCCTGAACCTTACCTACAAGTACTACGTTGACGATGTCGACAGTCAGAAGTTGACCGAGTCGGCAATCAACGGATTGCTCGGGCAGCTAGACCCGCACTCCGTCTACATCCCTGCATCGGCCATGAAGAAGGTGACCGAAGATTTTCAGGGGAGTTTTGAGGGCATCGGCATCGAGTACCAGGTGTTGAACGATACGCTTCTGGTTGTTGCTCCAATTGTCGGAGGGCCGAGCGAAGCGCTGGGCATTCAGTCCGGCGACAAGATTGTGAGAATCGATGATTCCTCCGCAATCGGAATTACGCAGGAGGGTGTGCAGAAAAAGTTGCGTGGTCCCAAAGGATCCCACGTTAAAGTGACAATTGTGCGCACGGGGATCAAGAACAACCTGGAGTTCGATATTGTTCGCGACAAAATCCCCATCTATACTGTCGATGCATCGTTCATGATCGATGGAGAGACCGGCTACATCAACGTCAACCGGTTTGCCGCGACGACGCATGATGAGTTCATGGAAGCATTGGGCAAGCTCCAGGCTGCGGGAATGAAGCGGTTGGTGCTGGATCTCCGCACGAACGCCGGCGGCTATCTCGAACAGGCCTACAAGATGGTGGACGAGCTCCTTCCCAAGGGGAGAAAGATCGTGTATACGAAGGGGCGCCGGCCCGAATTCGATGAGGAGTACATCGCCTCGGGCGCCGGACGGCTTCAGCACATCGGGCTGGTGGTTCTTGTGAACAACGGCTCCGCCTCCGCCTCCGAAATCGTCGCAGGAGCGATTCAGGATTGGGACCGCGGTCTCATTGTGGGGGAAACGACATTCGGCAAGGGATTGGTGCAACGGCAGTTTGATCTCAAGGACGGATCCGCCTTCCGGTTGACCACGGCGCGCTACTACACACCGAGCGGTCGCTTGATTCAACGGCCGTATGACAAGGACAAAATGAAGTATCAGCGTGAAGCCTTCGAACGTGATGAACAGGAGGGGGAGAATATCTCTCATAAAGCGGAGAAGGATTCCACCCGCCAACAGTTCAAGACCATGGGTGGCCGGATTGTGTACGGAGGCGGGGGCATCACACCGGACTACATCGTTAAGTCAGACCGTTTGAATGAGTACTCCGTGCAGTTGCGCAGCAAGCTCGTGTTTTTGCAGGCAGCGGACAAGTATCTCGATCAGCACGGGGCCGAGTTGCGGGCGAACTACGGCAAAGATTCCCGCCGGTTCGTCGAGGAGTCCGATGTGACACCCCAGATGCTTGAAGATCTCAAGGAGATCGCGAAGGCCAAGGGGATCGCCTTCAATCAGGAGTTGTTTGACAAAGATCTGCGGTATGTGAAGGCCTTCACAAAGGCATATGTTGCGCGCGGAATCTGGGGCAATGAGGGTTCGGTGCAGGTGATGCTCAAGGAAGACGCGCAATTCAAAAAGGCCGTGTCGCTCTTCCCTGAAGCCGAGAAAATCGCCAAAGCAATGACGAGCGGGCAATGAAGATTGTACCCCGAGCGCTCGTCGCCCTTGTTGCATGTGTCACTATTCTTTCGCTCTGCGACGTCCGCGCACAGGCGACTGCGGATCCGCCGTCCCGTATCTTCGCCGAGGGGGAAGAACTGGTCTACAATGTCCGGTACACGTTCATCGATCTGGGGCAGATACGTATCAAGACAATCGGAAAGACCCGTCAGGCCACGTTCGTTGCGTATGATACAAGGGCATATATTGATTCGTACCGGGGCATTCCCTTTGTGGATTTGCACGCGGTATTCGAGAGCCGCATGGATTCGGCCGTCTACTCGCACGATTTCGTCGGGAAGGTGAAGCAGGACAATCAGTGGGACTTCGCGCGGTACCATTTTGACTACGATCGTCATCGTGTATTGATGGAGATAGGTGAACGCGACACCGTTGTTGCCAAGCGGGAAACCCTGCAAGTCAACGGCGTGCACCAGGATGGCCTGTCGCTCTTTTTCTTCGCGCGCGATCAGCTCTTTTCCGGGAAAAAGGTGAATGTCCCGTGTGTCGTGAAAGAACAGCACGTGAATACCGTCATCGACTTTTTCAAAGAGCGGACGAGTGTCGAAGTCGATGCAATTGACTATCCTGTGGATGTTGTCAAGTTCGAAGGGAATGCGGAGTTCGAAGGGATCTACGGCCTGACCGGAGCTTTTACCGGCTGGTTCAGCCATGACGAGGCGCGCGTCCCGATCCTCGCAAAAATGCGTGTCATCGTCGGCAGCGTCACCATTGAGTTGATGAAGTGGAACCGTCTGGGATGGACCCCGCCACGCGCGCGCGGGTGATCCGGGATATCCTTCCTTGTTCACCTGACGGTAAGCAGAGGAGAAACCAGCGGTATGCCTGTTGTCCGCCATCATGGCGTGATGCCGACCATACACCCTTCGGTATTCGTTGCCGAAGGGGCCTGTCTGATAGGTGAAGTAGAACTCGGCGAAGATGCCAGTGCCTGGTTCAATGCGGTGTTACGGGGAGACATCAACCGTATTCGCGTGGGCAGAAGGACGAATGTGCAAGACGGGGTCATTGTGCATGTGACCCGGCAGTATCCTGTGGAAATCGCCGATGAGGTGACGGTGGGCCATCAGGCGATGCTCCACGGGTGCAGGATTGACCAGTGTGCATTGATCGGGATGAATGCCGTTGTGTTGGACAACGCCCATATCGGCCCGTATGCCATCGTGGCGGCCGGTGCCGTGGTGCGTGAGCAGAGTGTTATTCCCGAAGGGGTGCTTGTCGCCGGAGTTCCGGCGAAAATCATTCGGCCCATCACGGATGATGAGCGAATGATGCTACGGCAGTCTGCAGACAACTACGTGCATTACGCTCGAAGCTATATGCTCACATGAAAGTAATCTTCTGGGGTACCCGTGGCTCCGTGCCTTCACCGGGCAAGGAGACCGTCCGCTATGGCGGCAACACGCCATGTGTGGAAGTCCGTCTCACCGACACACGTCTGGTGATCTTCGATGCCGGCACGGGTTTGCGCGGCCTCGGCGACGCATTGGTGAAGCGCGGCGGGTCGATCAAAGCGTTCATTGCCGTCAGTCACCCGCACTGGGATCACATCCAGGGGTTCCCGTTTTTCAAACCGGCGTTCATTTCGGGCAATGAGATTACGATCGTCGGGGCCCAGACGAAACAGATCACGCTGCGGCAGATGCTCGCCTCCCAGATGGACAAGGTCTTTTTTCCCGTCCAGCTCAACGAGCTGAAGGCGCACATCCGGTTCCATTCGATGCGCGAAGAGACGATCCGGGTGTTCAACGGCACGCTCACATCGATGTTTGTGAACCATCCGTCGTTCTCGCTGGGCTTCAGGCTCACCGTGGCCGGACGATCGGTGGTGTATATCAGCGACAACGAGCCCTTCGACCGCGAAGTGGCAAAGTCGCTGAAGAATGTCGACAAGCACGTTGTCGACAGGTACATGAAACAGAAGGGCGATCCCAACCAGCGTGTCTTTGATTTCGCCCGGGGTGCGGACATTCTGATTCACGATGCAACCTACACTCCTGAAGAGTATGTGAATCATGTGGGGTGGGGGCACTCGGATTACCTGTTCACGCTGAAAGTGGCGGCGGAAGCAGGGGTCAAGAGGCTCGTCCTGTTCCATCATGAGCAAACGCGGAGCGACGATAAGGTCGAGGATATACTGCGGACATGTCTCAACGAAATCAAGAAACGCAGCTACAGGTTCGAATGCATCGCTGCTTCAGAGGGGCTGGAGCTCGATTGGTGAGGAGCGCGTCTTGACAATCATCGGATTCGTGGCTATCATCATTCCAGCGAGGGTATTATGCCCCTGACATTCACGTCAGCCGATATCAAGAAGATTGAAAAGGTGCTCGGCACCACCGTCCACCGTGTGGGTGACACATTGCGGTTTACGATCACCGGCACAGAGCCGCCCCATCGCTCGCTTGTGCTCGAGGTGTATGCAAACATCCGCATCGGGAAGAAACGCGGGAACATGGTGTCGGTCTTCACGGAGAACGCCCATCTCCAACTCCATTTTTGCACCATCTTCGTCGTGAGCGAATCGCTGGGTGAGGTGACCTTTGTCGCCGAAGCGGGAGACAAACTGTCGGGCTTGATCGTCGAGAGAGGTGCAGGGTGTTCGCTCTTCGCAAACGTCGATCGTACGCTGGTGTCGGGAGATTTCACAACTCTCGCCCCGCAGGTGATGATGTCGGGGATCGCCCTGTCTCTGACGGATTCGTTCCTTGAACCGCCGGTGCGTCAGCGCAAGACGGCAGGCCGGCGTGTGCGGAGCCGTGCGAGGGCATGATCAGTGTGAGTGTGGTGAATACCCACCGCCGTGAGCGATGTCCGTTGTCACTGATCGCCCGAGGTGTGCGCATGGTTCTGCGTGGTGAAGGGTACGGTACCGGAGAGATCAGTGTTGTGTGCGTGAGCGATGGCGTGTCGCGCCGGATCAATCGCCGCTTTCTCCGCCGCGACTATACCACCGATGTGATCAGTTTTCCGCTGGGTGAAGGGGACACCATTGAGGGGGAACTCTACGTGAATCTCGATCGTGCACGGGTGCAGGCGCGACTCTACGGTGTCACCCGAATGCATGAACTTGCCCGTCTTGTGGTGCATGGAACGCTCCACCTGACAGGGTACGATGACCGCACGGCAAACGACAGGAAGCGCATGAGGTTTCGGGAAGATGCTGTTTTGACGCGTTTGTTTCGGGCACCCGGCCGCAAAGGTATTGCATGAAAGATCGTGTTGTTGAGATCCTGGTCTTTCTGATGTCGGAAATGCAGGAGAACAAATCACTGCACGAAGTGGACCTGTCGGAACTGCGTGACCGCGGATACACGACATCGGAGATCAGTGCAGCATTCAGCTGGTTATACGAGAACAGCCGGACCGATCGGATGGAATCGATCCGATCGGGGAAGGCGGGTGCGGGATCACGGCGCATTTTTCATGACGCGGAGAAGACCGTACTTTCCACTCCCGCCCAGGGCTACATCATTCAATTGAACGAGCTGGGCCTGATTGATGACCGGGAGGTGGAAATCGTTCTCGACCGCGCGATGTCGTCGGGGTACGCCGGGCTGACGGTGCAGGAAGTGCGGGATCTTGTCGCCATGGTACTTTTTTCCGGAGATCGGCCCACCGGGGGCGGGGGCCGCTCGATGTTGAATAATGAGGATACGATACACTGATGACGGTGAAGAAGCTGAAGAAGAAGGATGCAGAGGAATCACCCGCGACCACAACCGCAAAACGTCCACGGAAAAAGAACACAAAGGCTGCGCCGGCGCACGACACCGAAAGCAGCGGCAAAGCCCTGATAGTCGTCGAGTCACCCGCCAAAGCAAAGACCATCAACAAGTACCTGGGGCACGACTATCATGTCGAGCCCTCGGTCGGGCACATCAAGAACCTCCCCAAGAGCAAACTCGGGATCGATGTTGAAGCGGGCTTCGTTCCGGAGTACGAAACGATCAAGGGAAAAGACGAGATCATTGCGCGTCTGAAGGATCACGCAGCCCGCGCGCGCGCGGTCTATATTGCCACAGACCCTGACCGCGAAGGGGAAGCCATTGCGTGGCACATAGCGCAGGAAGTCGAGCCGGCCAACAAAAACATCTTCCGCGTGCTCTTTCATGAGATCACGGAACGCGGGATCTCGGAAGCGATGCAGCACCCCTCCCACATCGACAAGCATCTCGTCGATTCGCAGCAGGCACGGCGGGTCATGGACCGCATTGTGGGCTACAAAATCTCCCCGTTCGTCTGGAAGACGGTGTTCTACGGCCTCTCTGCCGGCCGCGTACAATCGGTGACAGTGCGGTTGATCTGTGAGCGCGAGGCAGAGATCAACGCGTTCGTCCCCGTGGAGTACTGGTCCATCATCGGTGAATTCCGGGCCGCGGGAGGTGATCCGTTCCTGGCCAAGCTGTTCAAGATGTCGGGTGCGGACCCTGTGGTCGGCGACACGGCGGCGGCAGAGGCGTTGTTGGCGAACCTGCGGGTGCAGGAGTATGTCATTGCCGACATCCAGAAAAAGCAGGTCAAGCGCAATCCTCCACCCCCCTTCATTACAAGCACGCTGCAGCAGGAGGCGGCACGTCGACTCCGGTTCCCGGCAAAGCGAACCATGATGCTGGCCCAGAGGCTCTATGAAGGCATTGAGCTCGGTGAAGAAGGACGCGTCGGTCTCATCACCTACATGCGCACAGATTCCACGCGACTCAGCGAAGATGCAGTCACAGAGGTGCGGCAGTACATTTTTGAGAACTACGGCAAGGAGTACGTGCCGCACGAGGCACGCCTCTTCAAGAAGGGGAAGGGATCGCAGGACGCTCACGAGGCTATTCGCCCGACATACACGAAGTATTCGCCGCGTGCCGTCAAGAAATATCTCGACAAAGAGATGTTCGAGGTATACGAGTTGATCTGGAACCGCTTCCTTGCATGTCAGATGAGCGTGTCTCTCGGCGAACAGACCACGGTGGACATTCGTGGGGGCGAGTACCTCTTCCGTGCAACGGATACACTTCCCACGTTCCGCGGCTTCCTTCAGGTCTACGACGACATGGTCGATGAAACGGAGAAACAGGCGGATGAAGATCCCGTTTCGAAGCTTCCGTCCGGACTTGCTGCGGGACAGGACGCCGCGCTGACGAACCTGCTTCCGAACCAGCACTTCACCAAGCCGCCGGCGCGCTATACCGAAAGCAATCTCGTCCGCGAACTTGAAGCGCTCGGCATCGGCCGGCCCAGTACGTATGCCTTGATTGTTGATACCATCCAGGCGCGGAAGTATGTTGAGCAGCGGGAGCGGCGGCTGTATCCGACGGAACTCGGCAAGACCGTGAACAAGATCCTGGTGGAGAATTTTCCCCATATCTTCACGGTGGGCTTCACCGCGAGGATGGAGGAGGAGCTTGATACCATTGCCTCCGGAAACCAGTCCTACGCAAAGGTGATGGAGGATTTCTACAACCCGTTCATTCGTGACGTGGAAGGGGTGGACAAGAAGAGCGCTGCGATCAAGAAGTCGTTGCAGGAGAACACCAATGAGGTCTGCGAGGCGTGCGGCAAGCCGATGATCATCAAGTGGGGGAGGAATGGCCGCTTCATGGCCTGCAGCGGCTATCCTGCCTGCAAGACCACGAAACCGCTCCCCGAGGAGCAGGAACAAACCAAACATGTTCTCGGCCTCAAGTGCGAGTTGTGTGGCGGGGACATGGTTGTCAAAGGTGGACGGTTCGGGGCGTTTCTGGGTTGCTCCAATTATCCCTCCTGCAAGAATACCAAACCGATTTCCATTGGTGTGAAATGTCCGAAGTGCACCGATGGCGATGTCATCGAACGAAAGACAAAGCGCAAGCGTGTCTTCTATGGCTGCTCGAGATATCCCGACTGTGATTTTGCGTCGTGGGACAAGCCCGTTGCCCGGACATGCGACACGTGCGGCAACAAGTATATGGTGCAGAAGTACAACCAGAGCCGCGGAGAGTACCTGCTCTGTCCGTCGTGCAAAGCGGAAGTATCCTCGGACGAGCAGCGACAGGTAGGAGGCGAAGGATAATACGGTGCCAGCGGAGGTCAAGCACATCCGCCAGTTCTTCGAGTATCTCACAGGGGAGCGCCGCGTTTCGCCGCACACCATTGCGGCCTATGAGGACGATCTCCGGGATTATACTCTTTTTCTGGAAGGCTGTGGGCAGGCGATCACCACGGCGGATCATCTGGTGATTCGCCGGTTTCTGGGGTCGATGCTGGAACGCGGGTTGTCAAAGCGGAGCGCTGCCCGCAAACTTGCATGTTTGCGTTCTTTTTACAAGTTTCTCAGAAGGAAGGGGATGATGGACTCTGTGCCGACTGCGATGGTGGCGACTCCGCGGTTGGAGCGGCGGCTTCCTCAGTTCCTTGAAGAGGATGCGGTTGCACAGGTTCTCGCCCAACCCGATCGCTCAACGCCGGAAGGGATGCGCGATGCGGCGATTCTGGAATTGTTCTACAGTACCGGAATGCGCCTGAGTGAGCTGCTTGCGTTGCGGCCGGCGGATGTTGACATGACCGGAGAGACGGTGAAGGTAACCGGCAAGGGGAGCAAGCAAAGAATCATTCCATTCGGGCGGAAGGCCGGTGAGGCACTCCGCCAGTGGTTGGCAATGCGTCCACGATTGCTCCGCGGTACACTGAACCCGGGAACGGTGTTTCTGTCGGTGCGCGGAAAACGCATGACCCCGAAAGGGGTGAACCGTCTTGTGAGCCGCTATATCGGCGCCGTCTCCGAACTCCAGCAGCGCAGCCCCCACGTTCTCCGTCATTCATTTGCCACCCATCTTGTCAACCGTGGGGCCGATCTTCAGGCAGTGCGCGAGCTGCTTGGTCATGAGAGCCTTTCTACAACCCAGATCTACACGCACGTCGGCATCGATCGTCTCAAACATGTGTACGCCCAGGCACACCCGAAAGGGTCGTGAGCACTGTTCAGTGACACTCAGAGGAGGCAGACAATGAACATCAAATTCACGGCGCGCCATTTCCGGCCTCATGCAGAACTCAAAGACCATGCGCTGGAGACGGTGAAGAAGTTGGATAAGTACTATGATGGCATCCTTTCGGCAACCGTGATTCTGAGTTTTGAACGTGTCACGAACAGTGTCAAACGCGCGGAAATCAATCTGCAGGTGTATGGAGGAATTCTCACAGCAACGGAGGAATCCGAAGACTTCGTCAAATCGATAGATGTTGCTACCGAAAAGGTGATGTTGCAGCTTAAGAAGTACAAGAACAAACTTCGTGCAAAGAACAAGGGGAAGGTGCGCACGATCCGGGAGAAAGTATGAAGCTGGATCCAAGCAGCGAAACCCGGAAGAAGAGCATCACTGTTGGATTTCTCTACGAGGCGACAAAAGACCGCTTTAAGCTGGAAATCCTGAACGGGCAGAGCGGGTTCGCCAACGAGATCAAAGACAGAAACCTGCACCGGCCGGGCCTGGCGCTCGCAGGGTACGTGGAATTGTTCACGTACGACCGCGTCCAGATCATGGGGAATACCGAGATTCGCTATCTTAACTCGCTCGAGCCGGAGCAGCGACAGACTGCATTCACCACGTTGCTCGAGTTTCAGATCCCGTGCATCGTTCTCACAAACGGGAACGTGATCGATGCCGACCTTCTCAAGGCAGCTGCTGAGAAGGCAATCCCCGTTTTCGCAACGGTGTTCAGCACCACGAAGTTCTCCTATTTCCTGGCGGACTTCCTTGACGATCAGTTTGCGCCGCAAGTGGTGGTCCATGGGTCGCTTGTTGATGTGTACGGTGTCGGAGTGCTCGTTGTGGGGCGCTCCGGCATCGGCAAAAGCGAAATTGCTCTTGATCTTGTCGAACGTGGTCACAGGTTGGTGGCTGACGATGTCGTAATGATCACCCGCAAAGGGGAGGGGATCCTCATCGGTGCCGGCACGGACCTCGTGAAACATTTCATGGAAGTCCGGGGGCTCGGGCTGATTGATGTCAGGAGCATGTTTGGCATCCGGGCAATCCGGTATCAGAAACGGGTGGAGATTGTCGTCGAGCTTGAAGATTGGCGGGAGAATGAAGAGTATACACGGACCGGCCTCGATGATTCGGAATTCTCGATTCTTGACGTGGATATTCCGCTTGTCCGTCTTCCCATTTTCCCGGGCAAGAATGTCACTGTCATTACTGAAGTCATTTCACTGAACTATCTCCTCAAGCACTACGGTTATGATGCCGCCAAGGTTCTCACAAAGCGGCTTGAGGGGATGATTAAACAGAAGGGGCGGGGGAATCGTGCAATCAACTATTTTGAACACGATTTTGAGTGAACTGGGAAGTTTTTCCTTGACACTCCCCTGAATATTCTTTATTTTTCCGTCGCTTTTTCAGAAACCCTCCTCTGGTGGGCGTTGGTGATGCAGGCGTTGGACGGGGATTTCGACCACCGCATATGCATGGCATGGTGTTTGCATTCCGCTCAACGGATCGCTGCTGATAACATAGGAGGCATGATGTTCCGCAATGCGAGATTCTTCGTTTTCTCAAGCTCATCGCTTGACCTCCGCGAAGTCCGTTTCTTTAAGACCAAACTGGTCGCTTCAGGAATGGCTCTCGGATTCGGGCTTCTGGGCCTGCTTTTCCTCGGAAACAGCCTCTTGAATGATGTTTTCGGGTTCGGCTATGGCGAAATGTCCATGCTGGTTACCGAAAACAAGGTCCTGAAAGACCAGGTTCGGGAGATAGGCCGGAAAATGCAGCTTGTCCAGAAAACGCTTGAAGGACTGGCGGAAAGGGGTAACGAACTCCGACTGAGTGTTGACCTTCGGCGGATCGATGATGACACACGGTCTGCATCCATCGGTGGCACACGCGAACCTTCCACTTCTGCGTTTCTGACCGGGGAAGCGGGCACTTTGCTGACAGAATCACAGACATTGATCGACCGCCTCGCGCGCGAAGTGCGCCTCCAGCAACAGAGCTACGAGGAGATACAAACCCGTCTAAAGTATAACACAGGCTTCTTCACCCACCTGCCTGCAATCAAGCCAATGGCAGGGCCCTACTCGATAAATGGCTTTGGCATGCGCCTCCACCCTGTGCTCCATGTATACCGGATGCACTACGGCGTCGATATCATCAATGACGTTGGTACCGATGTCTATGCATCGGGAGATGGTGTTGTGCATTTCTCCGGGAGGACGCAGGGAGGTCTCGGTATTATCGTTGACCTCGATCACGGTTATGGGATCCACTCTGTGTATGGACATCTTTCCCAGGTGCTCGTTCCGACCGGGCGGGCGATCAAGCGCGGCGAATTGATCGGACGATGCGGGCGGACGGGACTGGTGAGCGGTCCTCACCTGCATTATGAAGTGCGACGCAACGGTGTGAGTCAGAATCCCGTCGACTACTTCTTCGATGATATTGACGCGGCCCGTTATCGGGCATTGCTTGCCCAGGCAAACACACATTCTGTTGAACACTGATGATACATGAGGTGATCACGTGATATGGACGATGGAGCTGGCATCCTACTTGGACGACGCGCCGTGGCCGGCGACCAAGGAGGAGCTCATCGACTATGCTGTACGCACCGGTGCTCCTATTGAGGTCGTCGAAAATCTTCAAGAATTGGAGGAAGGAGAAGAACCCTACGAGAGCATGGAAGATATCTGGCCCGACTACCCCACAGGGGAAGATTTCTTCTACGAAGACGAAGGCGAGTACTGACCCGGCGATACGTTGCTTATCATAACGGAAATTGCTAACATACAAACCCAGCCCTCAGGCTGGGTTTTTTTCTCTGCATCAAACCATCACTCTTCATGCCGGGCTCGTGTGCATCCCTACGCAAACCGCTTCCTGCTTCTCTGTGTCTGCCCGTGCGGGCTCCGGAGAGCCCTCTTCGCCGTCCTCCTTCTGGCGGCGACAACCCTGCACGCGCAGCCCGCGCCCGGGCGGCAGTATGAGATTACTTCGATTACGCTCGAAGGCTACACCACGTTTGCGACAGGCGAGCTCCGCGCGCAGATGACGACACGGGAGACTCCCGGGTTCTTCAATAAATTTCTGTATAACAATATCAGCGAACGGCTGGGCCGCAAGAATGAGTATTTCAACGCCACGGGCTTTGCCGGGGACGCCGAGCGACTGCGCAAGTTCTACGAGAACAGGGGATTTTCTGAGGTACGCGTCGATACGGCGATGCGGTTCGACCGCGAACGGGGAACCGTCGATCTCACCATCCATGTCACCGAGGGTTACCGGTCAATCATTCAACAGGTGATCTACAAAGGCATCGTCGACTACCCGGCAACTGTATGGGAGGATATTCGGAGCTCTCCCAGAATCTATGTGGGAGATCCGTTCATTAAACAATTGGTGGATGAAGAAGTCCGGCGCGTGCTCAGAGCGTTCGCCGACAACGGATTCCCCAATGCAGAATTCGTCCGTGACAGCTCATCGTCGCAGATGTTTGCCAGCTCGAAAAACTACATCGTCCGCCTTTCCTTCCATTCGGGCCATCGTTATCTCTTCGGTCCCATCACGGTCCGGCAAGAGGTCGACTCGCTCCGGGGCGAACAGCCCCACGCGGATATCACCGATGAGATTGTTGTGCGGCAAATGGACTATCAGCCGGGCGATTTCTACAGCCTGGCCAAACGGGTCGTCAGCGAACACAACCTGAACCGCCTCAGCATCTTCGACCTCCGGCGCATTGAAGCCTTCATACCACCGCCCGAGGATTCGACAATCTGGATCCCCAGCCGCGTGACCATCCGGCCGCGCGACAAGCACGAACTCGCTCCGGAATTGGTCCTCAGCGATCAGGATGGTGCATTCAATCTCGGTGCGGGGCTCGGCTATATCAATCGCAACTTCTTCGGCGGGGCGCGGACATTCAACCCCCGCATCCGTTTTCAGACACAGACGCTGGGCAACTTCCCCAACTACTTCAAAGTCGATGACAATGCGGTATCCAATCTCGATCTCACGTTTGAATTGATGCAGCCGTATATCTTCACCAATCGCATCAAAGGCACATGGTCGTTTTCGTATATCCTTGACAAGCAGAAGCCGTACCTTCAGTATATCTTCAGGAACAAATTCGGATTCACCGGAAGATTCGCGGAGTTCACCACGGGTGAGATGGAATGGACTCTCGAAAACATCGATCTGCGGAAGAACGGCAACTTCCTCGCGTTGCAGCAGAACCCTGAAATCAAACAGCAGCTGAGTTATCTGCAGGAACAACAGTTCAACTCGATCCTGTCGTTTACGATACAGCGCGACATGACGAACGATCTTTTTTCTCCCACGGAAGGGGNNGGGTTCGTGCATGCGGCAACGATCGAGGAGGCCGGCTTCCTGCCGCTTGTGGCACGCAACATCTTTCCGACTCTTCCGTTTACGCAATTCGTGCGCGCCGTTCTTGTCGGCCGCTGGTATTCCGACAAGACCGATCACCGGTTTCTGATTCTCGCCAGCAAACTCAAGGCGGGTATCGAAGACAAATATGGCGAGAGCCGGGGAGATTCCAGCCGCACGATCCCTCAAACGCACCGGTTCTATGCCGGCGGAGGGAACAGCATCAGGGGATGGGCATCCCGCGATCTTATAGCCTCCGGCTCTCCTGAACTCGGCGGGAACCTCTCTCTTGAGGCCAGCCTTGAAGCACGGGTGAATCTCTTGCAGAGCTTGCGCGATGGATTCTTCGACAAAATGTGGGTGGTGAGCTTCGTCGATGTAGGCAACGTCTGGGGAGATATGAAGGACTTTCGCCTGTCGTCGGTTGCCATGGCGACGGGCATTGGTATCCGCTATGAGACGCCGTTCGGACCTTTCCGCCTCGATTGGGGTATTCGCATCTACAATCCCGCGGAAACGAAAGGGCATCAATGGATTACACAGCGCCGGTTGGTCGGGGAGACATTCAGCGACGGGGTGTTTAATTTCGGGATCGGCCATGCCTTCTGACGCCCAATCACCCCTCCTCTGGCCCCGCGTCATAGGGCAGGCACGTGTGAAGAGCTTGCTGCTGAGCACCATCCGGAGCAACCGCCTGGCGCATGCGTACCTCTTCTATGGTCCGGAAGGTGTTGGGAAGGATGCCATGGGGCTGGAAATCGCCCGGATGCTTCATTGTGAACGGGGCGGCGACACCGCGTGCGGAGTATGCGCATCGTGCGTCAAAATGGATACGCTCCAGCATCCCGACGTTCGCCTTATCACGGCACTTCCGGTGGGGAAGAACGAAGATCGTGACGACGGACCACTGGACAAGCTGACTGCCGGGGAGATTGAAGAGATCCGGACGGAGCTGGCGAAAAAGGGGTCTGACCCCTATTATGCGATTTCCATCGCCCGGGCGAGCAGCATCAAAATCAACAGCATTCGCGACATCCGGCGTGAGGTGCCGCTCTCGACGCTCGGCCGGCAGCGACGCGTGTATGTCATTTCCAACGCGGACGAGATGGGCAACGAAGCGGCGAACATGCTGCTCAAGACTCTGGAAGAGCCGCCGCCCCAGACGATGTTCATCCTCACGACGGCCCATCGTGAAGCCTTGCCCCAGACCATCGTGTCGCGCTGTCAGCAGGTACGCTTCGATCCCATCACGGAACCGGAAATCCAGTCCGCATTGATGGAGCGCAAAGGTGTTGACAATGCACAGGCCCTGCTGGTGGCCCGGCTGTCGGATGGCAGCTACAGCTGGGCGCTGGAACTCCTGGAAAAGGATCTCATGCAGGAACGCATCGATGTTGTGGACTTCATCAGCAACACGCTGGGAAGCCGGCACATCGAGGTTGGCGAAATCATCGAGCACATCACTGCAGAGCGCGATCGCGACCGGGTGGTGCGCTTTCTTCATCTGATGCTGATTTGGATGCGCGATGCCATGGTACTCGCACGCGGCGGGTCGGTCATCAACGTCGATCAGTCGGAGCGATTGTCGAAGTTTGTTGCGGTATTCCCCCTCGCAAACCTGAGCGCCGCCATGGCCGACATCGAGCACGCGATTTCGCTTGTAGAGAGAAATGTGTACATTAGTCTTGTGCTGTATTCCCTTGCCGGCCGGCTGAAAACGAATATCCTTTGAGTTGCTCATGAGTCAACACAAACGGATCCTGGTCACCGCGGCGTTGCCGTACGCGAACGGTCCGATTCACCTTGGTCACCTTTCCGGCGCGTATCTTCCGGCGGATCTTTATGTGCGCTACCAGCGCTTGAAACGGCGCGATGTGCTGTTCCTCTGCGGGTCGGATGAACACGGAGTGCCCATCACGATCACGGCAGACAAAGAAGGCATCCCGCCGCAGGAGGTGGTGGATCGCTACCATCTGCGCAACAAGCAGGCGTTTGAACGGTTCGGGATGAGTTTCGACAACTACTCACGCACGTCGCTTCCACTGCATCACGAAACGGCCAGGGAGTTTTTTGCCGAATTCCACAAGCGGGGGATTTTGAACGAAAAGCAGGAGCAGCAGTTCTTCGATCCCAAAGCGCAGAAGTTCCTGCCTGACCGGTATGTCGAGGGAACCTGCCCGGTGTGCAGCAACCCCGATGCACGGGGTGATCAGTGCGAGAAGTGCGGCACGTACATCAACCCGCTCCAGTTGATCTCTCCGCGGAGCAAGATCACAGGCGGGACGCCGGAAGTGCGGGAGACGTCACACTGGTATTTTCCCCTTGGTAAGTATCAGGAACGGCTGGAAGCATATATCCGCGAGAAGAGCGCTGCAGAGCGTTGGAAGGAAAACGTGCTGAACTATTGCAGGGGCTGGTTCACCGCGGGACTCCAGGATCGTGCCGTAACGCGCGATCTGGACTGGGGTGTGAAGGTCCCGATTGAGGGGTACCAGAACAAGGTCCTGTATGTCTGGTTTGATGCAGTCCTTGGCTACATCTCCTCCGGAAAAGAATGGGCGGCACTGCGGGGCAACCCTGACGAGTGGCGCAGCTACTGGCTCTCGCCCGATACAAAGTATGTTGCCTTCATCGGCAAAGATAACATTGTCTTCCATTGCATCGTCTTTCCTGCCATGCTGATGGCATGGAATGACGCCAACGACACGAAGTACGTGTTGCCGGACAATGTCCCTGCCAATGAGTTCTTGAATTTCGAAGGGCAGAAGTTTTCGAAGAGCCGCGGATGGGGCATCGACGTCGAGGAGTTTCTGTCCAGGTACCCGGCCGATCAGCTGCGGTACTACCTCGGGGTGACGCTGCCGGAGTCCCACGACTCGGATTTCTACTGGAAGGAATTCCAGGCAAAAAACAACAGCGAGCTTGCCGATATCTACGGGAATTTTGTGAACCGGACGCTGGCGTTCTGTGAGCGGACCTTCGGAAGCGCCGTGCCGAAGCGCGGAGACCTCAACGGTCTGGATGAGACAATACTTGCAGCCCTCCGGAAGGCTCCTTCAGCGTCGTCCGAGTGCTTCGAGCAATACCGCTTTCGTGATGCCATCGCAGAAGTCATGAACCTGGCCCGCACGGCGAACAAGTATTTCAATGACAGCGAACCGTGGAAGACGGCAAAGTCCGATCTCGCTCGTTGTGGTACAACCATCAATCTCTGTCTGCAGGTCACGCGGGCATTGGCGATTCTCATGCACCCGGTCGTGCCGCAGTCTTCGTCGCGACTATGGGCGATGCTAAAACTTCCCGGCAAGGTTGAAGACCAGTTCTGGAACACCGCGTCGGATCTGGCGATTCGTGACGGCCATGTGATCGGGAAGGCGGAGATCCTTTTCATCAAGATCGAGGACAAGACCATCGAAGAAGAATTGAAGTCACTGGGGACCACGGTTGTACCTGTTCCGCAGCCGGCCCCGGCAATGCCGGCCGCGGCAAAGCCCACCATTGCCTACGATGATTTTGCCCGGATTGACCTGCGCATCGCCAAAATCATCTCAGCGGAGAAAATNNCCCGAGACGCTCATCGGCAAGTCGGTGGTGGTGGTATTCAACCTGCAACCCGCGAAGCTCATGGGGCAGGAATCGCAGGGCATGTTGCTGGCAGCTTCGGATTCCGAGGGGCATCTGATGGTTGTGACTCCCGCGGGTGATATACCGAG
>PMMO01000241.1 GCA_003162215.1 Ignavibacteriota bacterium | reverse complement strand
TGTGCGGTGCAGACATTGCCCGCTACCAATTCCGCCATTGTCTCTGCTTTGGAGCGAATTGCGGATTTCTCCGCCTTGGCAAGCTCTCCCGGAAAGTAGAGGAAATTGTAGGCGGAGATAAGGACAATCAGCACTGTAAAAGAAATTGCAAGACGTGTCCGAATCGACACATCCCCCCACCGGTTGAAAATGTTGAGCTTTGACATTTGCCTATCACTCCACCACGCGCGCTAGGCGAAGAACCTGCGCACTCAGGTCAGCCCCGCATGCTCTCGCAGCGGTGAGATTGATGACAATCACCGGGCGGTCATTCCGCAAATCGATACCGATCGCGATCGCGTCCTCGACATACCGAGGCACTCCCGTAATCGTCCGGAAATGCTGCTCTTCGCTCGCACTTTCGATATCCTCCATCGACACGCCTCGAACAGGGGCAAGATACACGAGGTCGACTACATACTTTCCCAGGAGTTCACGCACATCAGCGTCGTCACTGACATCGATCGGGACGACCTGCACTGGGAATCCGCACACCGTGAATGACGCCCCGGATGTCACGGAGAGAAGCTCGTCAAATACCGCCGCCGATGGCCGCCACGACTTCTGGTAGATCACACCGAGTTTGACCACCTTGTTGATCTTTTTCCTGAATGTGCGATCGTATTCAATCACCTTCGAGAGCAAAGGAAGATGCACATCCACGGGCGCTGCAATGCTTTGCGCCGCACAATCCCCCCGGACGAGCACAAGCAAGGTGGCGGCGCGAAGGAAGCAGGACCGCAACACGGCGATCAGGCTTCTAGAAGTCAAGAGATGCTCCCACGGACCATAAGCGGCCGCTCTGTATAATGCTGGTTTGTTCGTGCTCGGGGCCTGCCGGCAACATGTACCTGACATCGAACAGGTTGTGCACAGCGATCTCGAATCGCACCGAACCGGGAACCAGTGTAATCGCGGCATTGGCATTCACCATCCAGACCCCCGGAGTCCACGGGCCTTTCAGGGTGAGTCTCGGCGACTCGTGCATGATGAATCCCGAAGCCGTCAGCCACGGGGTCAAAGGACCCCCGAGGGAACAGCGGAAGATGTGTGCAGGCGAGTTGGTGAGCGTTGCCTGCGTTCCAAGATCTTCTGAATTGTTATAGCAGTAGCTCATGCTCGCACGTATACCATTCTTGCCCACAGCCAGAAGTTCGGTTTCCACGCCGGTTGCCCGTATGGCTCCACGATTCCTAAAATAGCTCATCGAATCAACAGGGTCGATATCTTCGTCGATCAAGTTGTTCATCGAATACCTGTAAAGAGAAACGCTTGCGCTCAGCACCCTCGTCATTCGCTGTTCACAAACTGCTTCAATCGTCTGTATCCTCTCAGGCAGAAGGAGAGGATTGGATTTTATTCGAGCAATAGGATCGTCGTAATGAGCTTCGTAGAAGTTGGGAATGCGATACGCCCCGCCATATATTACTTTCAGTGTCGTTGTGCCAGACGGGGTGCATACAAGGGCAATCCGGGGACTCGTCGACCCACGATAGTCGCCGTAATCGTCAAATCGAAGCCCGCCAACGATGCGTACTTGTTTAAACACCTGGAGTTCACCTTCTGCAAAACCCGAGGAGACGCTGGACGGAACATCCCTGTTTGCGTACACATCCGCTCCGATCCAGCTGCTGTACCACGCACGTGCGACTCTCCGGAATTCTGCACCGGCGGTCAGTCTGGCACCGATCGGGAAATCCCAGTGCCACAGAACTTCCGCCCCAAGTGTGCGGCCACTGGACGCATCATAGTTGACGACGTGGTACGGGTACTGGCCGTGATAGTCAACTCCACTGTAGGAAACGCGCACATCTAGTGTACTTGTGGAAGATAACTCCGTTTCGGCACGAAGCCCAAGAAATTGCATTTCGTCAACCGTCTGGGCACGGGGGTCGTTGAACACCACACCCCACGCTGCGGTCGGCACGATTTTCGTTCTGGAGGAGAGCCCCGCATTCATTGAAAATCCTTTGTACCTGAGCTGGCTCAGCACGCTGGCACTCCGGTCGCCATCCACCCCCCGCGCCATGCCTCCGTTCGTCTCAGGAACATCGAATTCACTAAAATAGTAATCCTCGCCGCGGTCCCGTCGGGCCTGCCCCGAGACCATGAGCGACCAACCATTTCCCCAATTCGTTCCCCACGTAGCCGAGCCGAGCGCGAGACCGCCGCTTCCTGTCTCCGCGCTGGCGCGAGTTTCGTCGAAGTTTACGCCGTTCCGCAGGATGAGGTTCACGACTCCGAACATCGCACCCGCACCGTACACGGCCGACGCAGGTCCGCGGACGATTTCGATCCGCTCCACAGACGCCAGGTTAAATGCGAACTCCGTGCCGACATATGCCGACCCAAACACCGGATCATTCGTTACTACGCCGTCGACAAGAAGGAGGAGGCGCGAATTGAAGTCACCCGGCCGCCCAAATCCACGCACCCCGACATATCCGTAGTCGTGGTCGTTGCTCACATAGAACCCCCGCACCGTTCTCAGGACATCTTCAATCGTGCGGAACCCAAAAAGACGGATTTCTTCCGCCGTGATGACGGTAACGGAGGACGGCGCTTCACTGGTCGTCTGCGCATATTTGGATACGCTGCTAACTGTCAGGTTCAGGAGCGAATCAAGCTGGATATCTCCGCTTGTTCCGCCTGACTCCTGACCCAACGCAAGGCCGGATGTCAATATTCCCAGTGCGATAAGTCCCGTGAGGACCCGGCCCACCCATATCCACGCTCGACGTACCATAGTTGACACCTTATACATGAATTTCAGAATCTCACTTCTCGATGATCGGACATCGTTCCTTCAATCGCAGAAGGTCACGGCGTGTCGCAGCGTTGCGACAGGGCAGTCCACAGCCGGTCATGTCCCTCCGCGTCGGGCTCGACTTGGCTCCGCACCATACCACCCGCTCTGGCTGGTCTTGGTGCTTGCCCTATAGAGGACCCGAGGTTCCGATGGCTCGACTCATGGTTCACCCCCCTCGTTGCATTAAACATGCCAGATCTTACCGCGGGTCCTGCCCCCGGGTGTGAAGTTTGGAGCGCAAACCTATGAATATTCTACAACTACCCTAAAATTGCATCATCAAAGATCCCCGCAATGACTTGGTCGCCGGGCAAGTCTCGTGCAGGCTAAGGGTCGGTTCGGCTGCGATGTGCGGATAAGAAGAGACGGGGGCATGTTGCGCGCAACCTATCAGACGTCGTACGAGAATGGATCATTCTGGTGACACCGGGAAGAACCATACGGATGATCATGTGTCCCGGAAGGGTACATCACTGCCAATGTTGAAGAGTGATTTATGTCACATCGTTTCATTCGCCTTTTCCATAACATAAGGTATCATGAAAAAGGGGAGGGCATACCAACATGGCTATCCGGATATTGTCTGTCGACGATGAACAAACAGTTCAAGACCTTCTGTCTATGCACCTGATGCTTCAGGGGTTTGAGATAAAGACAGCGGCCAATGGAGAGGAAGCTATCAGTCTTCTTGAAAGCGAGTCTTTTGATCTGGTCCTTCTGGATATCGAGATGCCGAAGATGGATGGCCTTGAGGTTCTCCGCTATATCAAGAATCGTCACATTGAGGTTTGCCCCATAATGCTCACAGGGGCCGACGACCTACGCGCATTCGCTGAATGTGCTCGGTGGGGGGCGTTCGACTACCTTCCGAAACCCTATAATTTTCACGAAATGATGAATACGATTGAGCGCGCACTGGCCCGGGCAGTCCAAGTCAGCTGAAAGGAAAGATGGGGCGCGGAGGTCCGTTTCTCTCCCGGGATGCACACCAATGAATTAGCAGTTCTCCTTTCCGTCTTCTCCATACTTCTTCCAGGCTGCTGCCGTCTTCCAAGTGCTCTACCCAAACCCAGACCGTCCGGGGGGCGCTGACACTACTCAGGCTCACCTCTTGCGATTATTCCCCGGTTGCCGTATTTTGTATCAGCCGCGTTCCTTGCAAAGCATCTCTTTGAGATTTTCGAAAAGCTCGGCGAAGGGCACTTCTTATGAAAAGGACTTTCGTTTCCTTATCGTTGGCCGTGATGTTTCTCGCGGCGCCTCTTCTCCAGGCGCAGGAAGATCCCGCATTCCGAGCATGGCTTAAGGGCGAGCAGAAGAAGTTCCAGGAATTCACGGATGCCAACGACAGTGCCTTCTACGCCTTCCTGAAGAAGGAGTGGCGTGGAGTCGAGCTGGCGAAGGGGATGGTGAAGGACCCCATCCCTGATCTTCCGCAGGCCCCCGTGTATCAGCCCTCGGTAATCAAGCAGCCCGCACCCACTCCAGTAGCGCCGCTGATCGTTCTGCCGCCACCGCCCAAAACAGAATCCGTTGCGGTTTCGCCTACTCCGCAGCCTTCCACCGGGGGAGTCGAAGTGAAGTATTTCGGGACGACACTGTCCCTTCCGATAACGGCAACGATGCGGTTGCACGTGAACGACAAGCCTGGCAAGGAATCGATAACGGAATTTTTTGCTTCGATGAGCCACGTCCCGTGTGACGATCTGCTCCTGGAGACCAAGAAATTCGCTGAAGCGCGACACCTGAACGATTGGGGGTACTGTCTCTTGCTGCATGCTGCGGGAGAACGGATTTATGGTCCGTCGAGCGACGGCGCGACACTCTTTACGTGGTGTCTTTTAATGAAGTCCGGTTTCGATGCGCGCGTTGGTTTCACACCTTCCTGCGTGATTCTTCTCCTGGCCGCCGAAGAGCAGCTCTACGGCGTGCTCTATTGCTCCTTCGGGGCTGACCAACGCCGCTATTACGCTGTTCCCCTCAATACGCGCGCCACGGCGGATGCATCACAACTCTATTCGTATGAGGGGACACATCCTTCCGCGACCCGGCCATTGCGCTTTGCCGTTGCGCGGATCCCGCTGTTTAACAATCCCGTTGCGGCAAAAACGCTCGCGTTCACTTTCGGCGGCGTCAAGCATTACGTCCCGTTGCAGTACAGCCGAGATGCCATTTCGTTTTTCGAGAACTATCCCCAGACCGATTTCACCGTGTACTTCGATGGATCGATTTCCGATGGAGCCGCTTCTTCGCTCTACAATGCGTTCAAGCCGTTACTCGCGGATAGGAATGAAGTCGAAGCGGTGAATATTCTCCTCCGGTTTTCGCAAACGGCCTTCGGGTACAAAGTCGACAAAGAATTGTTCGGACGCGAAAAGCCGATGTTCCCCGACGAGGTGCTGTACTATGATTACTCAAATTGTAAAGATCGGGCCATCCTGTTCGCGTATCTTGTCCGCCGGCTGACCGGGCTCGAGGTCGTGGGGCTTGACTATCCGGGACACATCTCAACGGCCGTTCGATTCCGCGGAATCGTGCGGGGTGATGCCGTGCAGGTCCGGGGCGAGCGTTTCGTGATTTGTGATCCGACCTATATCAATGCTGACGCCGGCATGTGCATGCCGCAGTTCCAAGGCGTTGAACCGTCGATTATCACCTTGAGGAAACCGTCATGATGTGAAACGCAAGAATCCACGTGCCAGGCGATTCCCAGAAAGTGACGTTCAGCATCCAACCGCAGTTGCTTGTGCCGCAGTGTTACCAAGCGATAATCGCCGTTTTTCTTGCCGGGTGTTACTCTCCAATCGGAATCACAAACGACATGGTACCCGAAAACGAGAAGGCAGTGTTCTACCTGAAAGATAGCTCGTATGTCGTATCAAATTCAGATGCCCACCCTCGAATCGAAGGCGGGTATGCGGTGCAGTGTCTCCTTTTGCTTCGATGACCGGCAGCTTTCAATGACTTAAGCAAACGGCCCGGCATCATCACCGGGCCCTTGCTTGACAATCTGATATCCTTTCACNNAAAAACCTCGCAAATTCCTACGTATATCGCATTGTCACTATTCCCGTGGAAATTCCGTGTATCTATATATAAGGGGTGAGCCGCGTAAATGCATTCCGTAGGAGGGACGCAATGAAAATCCTGCCGTGTATTTTCCTAGTCACTCTGCTCGCAGTGACATTTCCCGTACAATCTCAAACAGTGCTGAATGGCCTGAAGGACACACGCGCAACTGCGTCTGTCAGAACGGTCGAGGCATTTAACGCGCGCGAAAGAAACACCGGAAATGAGTCTCTCGACCGTAGACTCGACGCATTCATGAACAGCGTGATATCTCAAGGGAAACATGTCCCTACATCAAAATCTGTTCTCTCGAACGGGTGGGTGAGGTCCTGGTATCTCACNNCTCACAAAGACTTGGTCCAAGGGCGCCTGGGAGAACTTAGTGCAGGCTACATTCACCTATGACCTTTTCGGCAACCAACTAAGCCAGTTAGGGCAAACGTGGGAGAATTCTGCATGGAAGAACAGTCTTCTCCAGACCTGGACATTTGACGACCAAGGGAATGAACTAACCCATAGCTCCTGGGGCTGGAACGGGAGTGCATGGATCGAGTCCGCGATCGATACGGAGATGTATAATGCGGATGGACAGAGAACGAGTATCTTGAGTCGGTACCTGAGCGGCTCNNCATCATTACGAATGATGCCAACGGGCGCGAAACATATTCCCTGCAGCAGATCTGGAAAAATGGCGCCTGGGTGAACTATGATCAAGACACGTTTACGTATGATGGGAATGGCCGTAAAGCTACCGATCTGAATGACACATGGACAAATAATGCATGGGTGCATTCCCAGTTGAACAGCTTCACCTATGATGCGAACGGCAATAAAACGGACGAATTGGAGCAGGCGTGGAAAAGCAATGCATGGGAGAATTCGGCGTGGTATATCGACAGCTGGGAGAAAATAGCGGCCATCCGCATCCAAGTGACGATGCCTGCCACGTCGGAGGTGGTTCTCGCCGGTGAGCCATACGACATCCGATGGAAATCCGCCGGCATTGATTCAGTGACACTGGAGCTGAGTCTTGACGGCGGAACCACATTTACCAGGTTTGTCAGGAGTGCTCCTGCAAGTTCCGGCCAATATCA
>PMMO01000259.1 GCA_003162215.1 Ignavibacteriota bacterium | reverse complement strand
GGCGTTCATGTTGGCGCCATCCAAGTACACCTGACCCCCATGTGCATGGATGATGGCACAGATGTCTTTGATCGCTGCTTCGAACACACCATGCGTGGAAGGATAGGTGACCATGAGTGCCGCAAGATCAGACTTGTGTTCTTCAGCTCTTGCTTTCAGATCCGCGACATCGATGTTGCCCTGATCATCGCATTTTACGATGACGACTTCCATGCCGGCCATGACTGCGCTGGCGGGGTTTGTGCCATGAGCGGACGAAGGGATCAGACACACNNGTCATGATATGCGCGGATAACCAGCAGGCCCGTATATTCACCCTGCGCACCTGCATTCGGTTGAAGAGAGACCTCTGCAAAGCCGGTGATCTCTGCAAGCCAACCGGAGAGCTGACGGAATACTTCATGATATCCCGCCGCCTGTTCTTTCGGGGCGAACGGGTGGAGCGAAGCAAACTCCGGCCAGGTGATCGGCATCATCTCCGTCGTTGCGTTCAACTTCATTGTGCAGGATCCCAGCGGGATCATGCTGACGTTGAGCGCAAGGTCTCTGGCCTCGAGACCATGAACGTAGCGCAGCATTTCAGTTTCGGCGTGGTAGCGGTTGAAGACCGGGTGCGTNNCCAGCGAAATGCCGACGCTGCCGTCCTGGAAATACCGGAGGTTGTATCGGAGCGATTCGGCATATTTCCGGATGGCAGGAAGATGCATCTTTGCCGGAATGATGCGGAGTGTGTCGAAGAAGTTCGTGTGCCGGATCTGATGCCCTTCTTCCCCCAGAGCCCGGGCGAGCACACGCGCTTGCTCATGGATTCTCGTGGCAATACGCTTCAGTCCATCCGGTCCGTGATAGACAGCATANNATGTTGCTGGTGGCTTTCTCGCGGCGGATGTGTTGTTCGCGCGTCTGGAGTGCCATGCGAAGTGCCGGTTTCCCCTGGGCATCGATGGAGATGCCGATGATGCGGCCCGGCATATGTCTCTTGAATGCATCCCTCGTCGCCAGAAATGCCGCGTGCGGACCTCCATAGCCCATGGGAACGCCAAACCGTTGCGATGAACCCACAACTGCATCTGCTCCGAACTCGCCCGGGGATGTCAACAACGTCAAAGCGAGGAGGTCGGCGGCGACGATGACGTGCGCGCCGGCTGCGTGTGCCCGGGCGACCAGGTCGCCATAGTCGCGCACGGCACCATCGCTCGCGGGGTACTGAACAAGCACACCGATCACTTCACCTGTCAATGTGAACGATGTGTGATCTCCGACTTCTACGCGAATGCCGAGATGTTTTGCGCGTGTCTTGACCACGCCGATTGTCTGTGGATGACAATCGTGAGATACGCAAAACACGCCGTTCACCGGATGCCCTTTTACGGCGTGGAACATTACCATCGCCTCTGCCGCTGCCGTCGCTTCGTCAAGCAATGATGCATTGGTGATCTCCATTCCGGTGAGATCGATTACGGCTGTTTGATAGTTGAGCAGAGCTTCCAACCGTCCCTGGGCGATCTCCGCCTGATAGGGCGTGTACGCCGTGTACCAACCGGGGTTCTCGAGAATGTTGCGGAGGATTACCCCCGGCGTAATTGTGCCATAGTAGCCCATCCCGATCAGAGACCGGAAGGGCGGATTCATTGCAGCGATACGGCGGGCTTCCTGCAGGAACGCGTTTTCCGTAAGCGGATTTCCGATGTTCAGCGATGTTTTGCTGCGGAGTGTACCGGGGATAACGGATGTTATGAAATCATCGAGACTTTCTGAACCGACAACCTCGAGCATCCTGGCTGTGGCTGCAGGATCGGGACCGACATGGCGATTGACAAACTGCTCATTCACCTGAAATGAGATCGACATAGCTTTCTTCACAATTCGTGATTGGGGGAGAAAGATACGGATATGGTCAGTTTTTTCCAAACTGCCCCCAAATGTAGTCCATTTAGTGGGATGCCTTTTCTTAAAGTTAAGAAATGCCTAATATCATTAGTGCGAAACCAGCGAATCTGAAATTTAAACTCATATGGGCGGCGGGCACACTATTTGCGCCTGGGGGGGTATCTTCCATATTCAGGAGACACAACAATGAAAAATACCAAGAAGAAGATGATAGTGAAGAAACTTCAGCGGAGAGATTATCTTTCCGTCGACGATTTCTCGACCAATGAGATCAAGAGTATTCTGCGCTTGACAGCCGACATGAAAGCCCATTCCAGGCGCTATCGCAAGTCGCTGGATGGCAAGATGATGGCGTTGATTTTCGAAAAGCCATCGTTGCGCACGCGCACCACGTTTACCGTCGGCATCAAGCAGCTGGGAGGAGATTCCCTCCTGCTCACACCGGCCGACATCAACCTCGGCAAGCGGGAGTCGGTGTTCGATGTGGCAAAAAACCTGGAGCGCATGGTTGACGGCATTATGATCCGCACATTCGGCCATGACATCTGTGTGTCACTTGCTGAGCACGCCGGCATTCCTGTGATCAACGGATTGACTGATCTTGAGCACCCCTGCCAGGCCATGGCCGACATCTTCACCGTGATCGAGCACCACAAGAACCTGAAGAATCTGAAGCTTAGCTATATTGGCGACGGAAACAACGTGGCGCATTCGCTCATGTTGATTGCGGCCAAGCTGGGGACGACGATGTTCGTGGGTACTCCGGAGTCGCACAAGCCGGATCAGAAGATTCTGGACCGTGCGCGTGAAGTCGCCGCGGAAACCGGTGCAACCATTACATGGACAGCCGACCCGACAGAGGCCGCACGCGATGCCGATATGATTTACACCGACACGTGGACGAGCATGGGACAGGAAGCCGAGCTGGAAGCACGGCGTCAGATATTCGCACCGTATCAGGTGAACCGGGAGCTCTTCTCGCACGCGAAGCCGGATGCATTGTTCATGCACTGTCTCCCGGCGCATCGTGGCGAAGAAGTCACCGACGAGATAATTGATTCCCCGAATTCCGTGGTGTTCCAGGAGGCGGAGAATCGTCTGCACGCGCAGAAGGCCATCATGTTCGAATTGCTTCGGGACTGACATGTCCAAACTCATCCTTGTGGCAGTCGGTGGTAACGCGTTGATCCGCGCCGGCCAGAAGGGGACCGCACAGGAGCAGTTTGAAAATGCAGTGGATACCGCAGTAGCCATTGTGCACCTGATCAAAGCCGGGCATCGTGTTGTCCTGACACATGGCAATGGTCCCCAGGTGGGCGCCATGCTCACGCGTGCGGAGTACGCTGCCGCCCATGCCTATCGTTTGCCGCTCGATTGCTGTGTGGCGGCAACGCAGGGTGAGATCGGTTACATTCTGCAATATGCCATGTGGCAGGCCATGCAGCAGGAGGGGCTGCAGGTGCCGGTTGTTTCGCTTGTCACGCAGGTTCTGGTGGATAGCAGAGACCCGGCCTTCGTGAATCCAACCAAGCCCATCGGACCGTTCTATACAAAAGAGGTAGCAGAACGGTATCGCGACCTGTTTAACTGGGCAATCGTTGAAGACTCATCACGCGGGTATCGTCGCGTGGTCTCTTCCCCCGCACCAAAGGAGATCGTTGAGCTGGAGGCCATTCGCGCATGCGTTGACCGCGGGCTTGTAGTCATTGCCGGCGGCGGCGGTGGTATCCCCGTGTTCAATGACCATGATCTTTCCAAAGGCGTTGAGGCGGTGATCGACAAGGACCATACTTCGGCAATCCTCGCATGGCAGCTGGGGGCTGATGTTCTGGCTATTGCGACGGAGGTTGAGAAGGTGTGTCTCGACTTCAAAAAGCCGACACAACGTCAGGTGGATCGACTCACGCTCGGAGAATGCCGCACGCATATGGCTGCGGGTCAGTTCCCTGCCGGAAGCATGGGTCCGAAGATTGGTGCGGCTATGGTTTTCGTCGAGCGGGGTGGCAACGAGGCAATCATTACCAACCACGAACATCTCATTGACGCGATCCACGGTCAAGGGGGTACCCATATCATACGGGAGGCGTAGCATGACGCACAGCTGACACTTGATATCTGAACACTGAAACCCCAACACTGAAATCTTCCCCAATGGAGTACACGCTATGCCAAAATCTCGCATTCTCATTATGGGCGCAGCCGGGAGAGACTTCCACAACTTCAACACGCTGTATCGCAAGAACCGGAGTGTTGAAGTTGTGGCCTTTACCGCAACGCAAATACCGAACATCTCCGGCCGGAAATATCCCGCCAAACTCGCCGGCGCCTCATACCCGAAGGGTATTCCTATCTATCCCGAGTCTGACCTTCCGATGCTTATCAAGAAGTTGAAGGTCGAACAGGTGGTGTTCTCCTATTCCGATGTCTCGTTCCAGTATGTGATGGGCAAAGCGGCTCTTGTGAATGCATGCGGCGCGGACTTCACCCTTCTCGGTGCCGAGCGCACGATGATTCCGTCGAAAGTACCGGTGATCGCAGTTGTGGCCGTCCGCACCGGTACGGGCAAGAGCCAAACATCGCGACGTGTATGCGGATATCTGCGCAGCCAGGGTAAACACGTTGTTGCAGTGCGTCACCCAATGCCGTATGGCGATTTGGTGAAACAGAAAGTGCAGCGCTATGCCTCCATCGAAGACCTTCGCACGCACAACTGCACGGTGGAGGAGATGGAAGAGTACGAGCCACATATCGTCGAGGGAACGATCATCTACGCAGGCGTCGACTATGAGGCGATTCTGCGGCAGGCGGAGAAAGAAGCGGATGTCATCGTGTGGGATGGCGGCAACAACGATACGTCGTTTTACAAACCTGACCTTACCATCACTGTTGTGGATCCGCATCGTCCGGGGCATGAAGTGAGGTACTATCCCGGAGCCACGAATGTTCGTCTTGCAGACGTTATCGTCGTGAACAAAGTGGACTCTGCCGGAAAAGAGGGGATTGAGACCGTTGTGGCGAATGTATCAGCCGCGAATCCAACCGCCACGATCGTCCTTGCCGCATCGCCGATTGCCGTGGAGGATCCATCGATCATTGCCGGGAAGCGCGTGCTTGTGGTCGAAGACGGTCCGACGTTGACGCATGGCGAGATGCAGTACGGTGCGGGGGTGATCGCCGCAAGGCAATTCGGAGCGGCAGAGATGATTGATCCGCGCCCGTATGCAGTGGGGTCCATTGCGGATACATATACGAAGTATCCGTCGATCGGAATCTTGCTGCCTGCAATGGGGTATGGACAGGAGCAGATGGACGATCTTCAGGCTACGATCGAGCGGGTACCATGCGATGCGGTGATTATCGGTACGCCCATCGATCTGCGGCGGGTGATCACCATCAAGAAGCCGTCGGTCCGCGTGACCTACGCCCTGCAGGAGACGACCAAGCCTGATCTGGCCGAAATCCTTGATGGATTCATTGCCAAGCATCTTACGCGCCGATCGAGGAAGAAATAGCCGGATGGCGGGAATCGGGGTCTGACCCCGAGTGGATCCATTGTTCCCGACCCGCAAAATCCTTATATTTTCCCATGATCCACCCAGAGCTCGTACTCATCCTTGACTACGGCTCCCAATATTCGCAACTGATTGCCCGTCGCGTCCGGGAGCTCGGCGTCTACTCCGAACTGCATCCCTTTAACACTTCTCTGGAACGGATCAAGGAACTCCGTCCGAAGGGGATCATCCTTTCAGGGAGCCCGTACAGCGCTTATGAAAAAGGGGCCCCCATTTCCTCTCCTGAACTCTTCAACCTTGGGATTCCCGTCCTTGGCATCTGTTACGGTCTGCAGCTCATAGGCCTCCAGCTTGGTGGCGGTGTCGACAAGGCTGCCCGCCGCGAGTACGGTCAGGCAACGCTTGTGGTTGACGACTCCTCCGATCTTTTCTGGGGGTTTGCTCCTGAAGATCGCCGTGGCATGCGGGTCTGGATGAGCCATGGTGACCACCTGATCTCCATGCCCGGTGGCTTTGAGGCCATCGGCCATACAGAAAACGCGCCGATCTGTGCGATTAGGAACCCGGCGAAAAAGATCTATGGCGTGCAGTTTCATCCCGAGGTCGTGCATACTCCGAGGGGCAAGGACGTTCTGAAGAACTTTCTCTACCGCATTTGCGGTTGCATAGGTGGATGGAGTTCCGCGTCGTTTATCAGTTCCACGTTGGAAGATATTCGTGCGACCGTCGGGAAGGGAAAGGTTATTTGTGCCTTGAGCGGAGGGGTGGATTCATCCGTTGCGGCCGCGCTGCTTCACAAGGCATTGGGGGACCAGCTCTTTTGCATCCACATTAACAACGGGCTCATGCGGAAGGGGGAATCGGAAGATGTTGTCTCGACGTTCCGCGATACATTCCGCATGCGTCTCGACTATGTCGATGCCACGAAGCGCTTCCTCACGGGCCTGCGTGGTGTGACAAATCCCGAGCGGAAGCGGAAGATCATCGGAAAGCTGTTCATTGATGTGTTCGAGCAAGAGGCACGAAAGATCGGGAAGGTGGACTACCTCGCGCAGGGGACTCTCTATCCCGATGTTATTGAATCCACATCGTTTCGTGGACCTTCCGTCACGATCAAGTCGCATCACAATGTCGGCGGACTTCCCAAGCGGATGAGAATGAAGCTGGTAGAACCATTCCGCGAGCTTTTCAAAGACGAGGTTCGGGAGGTGGGCACTGCATTGGGGCTGCCGGAGGAATTGATCTGGCGGCATCCGTTTCCCGGACCGGGACTTGCAGTGCGCATTCTGGGGAGCATAACACGCGAGCGTCTGGACCTTCTTCGTGACGCCGATGCTATTTTCGTGGAGGAGATCAAGAAGGCCGGCCTGTACGGAAGCATCTGGCAGGGATTTGTGGTCCTTCTTTCTGTAAAATCCGTGGGTGTCATGGGTGACGGACGCACCTACGAGAATGCTGTTGCCATCCGCGCAGTGAGCAGTGTTGATGGCATGACCGCCGATTGGTCCCGTATCCCGCATGACGTCCTGGCGGCAATATCATCGCGCATCACCAATGAAGTACGCGGAATCAACCGGGTCGTGTACGACATCAGCTCGAAACCTCCAGCGACGATTGAGTGGGAGTAGGCCGTGCGTAAGTACTTTTCTTTTGTAAAGATTGAACACACACTCTTCTCCCTTCCGTTGATCTTCTCCGGCATGCTGCTCGCATCCCATGGAGAGCTCCCCGGCACCGGGATTGTGTTGCTGGTTCTTGCTGCGGCGACCGGGGCGCGCACGGTCGCGTTCGCGCTGAATCGCATTATTGATCGTCACATCGATGCGCGCAATCCCAGGACGGCAACGCGGGATCTTCCCAGCGGACGGTTGACCTTACAGGAAGCCATCGGGGTCATGGGTGCGGGCCTCGGGCTGTACTTCGGGGCGGCATATTTTATCGCGCCCTTCTGTCTCATGATGTCGCCGATTCCGCTGGCAATTTTTCTGATCTATCCCACGATGAAGCGCTACACACCCCTCGCGCACTTCGGCGTCGGGATGGGTCTGGCCATGGGGCCGCTCGGCGGGTGGTTTGCGGTTTCGCCGTCATTCGATCATCTGCTCACTCCTGCGCTCCTTTCGGTGTTCACGCTTCTTTGGGTCGCGGGGTTCGACATCATCTACGCCACGCTTGACGAAGAATTCGACCGCAAAGAGTCGCTGTACTCCTTCCCGTCGAGGTTCGGGCGGGAGCGTGCACTGCGCTATTCAGGCTACCTGCACCTTGCGGCATTTGCAGTCCTGGTGATTCTCTTCGTTCATTCGGTTCTTTCCCTTCTGGCACTCCCGCTTCTCCTGCTCACAGGGCTGCTGCTCTACTTCGAACAGAAGAAAGCAGAGGATGTTGAGCTGGCGTTCTTCAAGATCAATGCGGTGGCGGGTTTTTCGGTGCTGGCCATGGTCGGTGTAGGGGTCTGGCTATGAAACTCGTGGTGGGAGTCACCGGCTCGTCCGGCGCCGCGTATGCTCTGGATTTCCTCAAGAGGTGCCCCGGCAGCAAATTCCTGATAGTATCGAAATGGGGAAAGGTGCTCCTGCGGGATGAACTGCAGATGGGAGAAAAAGACCTCGCACCGTATATTGTACGTTCCTTCGCCGATGATGATTTGACTGCTCCTCCCGCGTCCGGATCAAATCCCTTCGATGCGTTTGTCATCATCCCCGCGTCGACATCAACCGTCGGCAAAATCGCATCCGGGTTGGGTGATACGCTGATCACACGTACGGCGCAAGTGTGTCTCAAAGAGAGAATCAAACTGGTTATATGCGTTCGCGAGACGCCGATGTCGACGCTGGCACTTGAACAGTGTGCGCGGCTCTCGGGTTACGGGGCTATCATCATGCCGATTTCTCCGCCGATGTATTTTGTGCCGAAGACTGTGGACGAGTACGTCGGCGCGTTTACGAACAAAGTGATTACGCACATCGGTGCACAGACCTCTCCCGGCTGGCGTGCTGAGGAGTTTGAATGAACGCCGCCGCATTCAGGACGATCAGTGATTTTGCACGCTACCTGGAGAGTGTGGGGGAACTGACACGTGTGGCGTTCGAAGTTGATCCCTACCTAGAAATCACCGAGCTTGCCCGGCGTGCGATCAAGGAGCATAGACCCGCATTGCTGCTTGAACGGGTCAAAGGATCTCCCTATCCGGTCCTCATTAACGCGCTTGCCACTGAGAACCGATGTGAACTGGCTCTGCAGAAACATCCCGAGCAGCTCGGGGAAGAACTGATCCGGTTTGTCGAAGATATGCTTCCTCCGAAGCCGGAGAGATTGTTNNAACATCGGCATGTACCGCATGCATGTATTTGACAAATCCACTACCGGTATGCATTGGCAGATTCAGAAGGGCGGCGGATTCCATTTCGTGCAGGCGGAAAAGAGGGGGCAGGTGCTTGAGCTTGCTGTGGCTCTGGGGACTGACCCGGCACTTCTGCTGGCCACGGTGGCTCCATTACCCGAGAATATCGATGAAGCGATGTTCGCCGGGTTTCTGCGCGGACGGCGTACGGAATTCACACGGGCTC
>PMMO01000004.1 GCA_003162215.1 Ignavibacteriota bacterium | reverse complement strand
CCACTGAATTAAAGACCGACCTCGCTGCGCTCAGAGCAGCAAGTCCCACGGGCGAACTTCCGCCTGAGGTTCAATACGCTACGGTGTTAGCGCTGCCTCCGAGTGTCGCGCTCGCAGAATACTTTATGGGCGAGATCGTGTGGACGGATTTGATTCGTGAGACCGACGGTGAATGTTGGCAGTTCGACAAGAACGATGCGCTGTGGTATCGTTACATGACCAACATGGTGAACCAGTTCCTGAGCAAGGAGCGGGGAACTGAACTGCATGCCGAGATCACGGCGAAGATGAAACCGCTGTTCGTTGAGGCGTACGGCGCTCAAATCGGTGCAAGCTCATGGGACGAGTATGTCGCGGCATGCAACACACGTAACGCGATAGAACTTGCAAAAAGAAGGGGAGAAATTGTCCCTGCTCAGGAGGGGGAAGCACCGCATGAGTAACATCAAAACGCAAAGCGGGATCGTCAATCTCCGACCAAGGAGTCGGAGCCCTTGCAAGTGGTTTGTGCATGCGTGATAGCCCTATTCGTGAAGTGATGCGCGCAGAAACGCAGAAAGAGGGCATGAAACACATATCTAAGCAATGTAGCAGTAACGGCGCCGACCCGACGTTCGGCAGACTGGCGCGGCAGATTCCGCGAGTAGACAGAACACAATCAGGAGATTCAAAATGACGACGTCTGTAAAGAAAACACATTCCGAACCAGCGACGACTGGAAAGAACAAGGTGTTTCGTGTCCTCTACGGCGAGAAACACGTGTATGAAAAGTTGATTACCGCTCGCTCAGCATTCGATGCTGAGGGGAAAGGTCAGCGAGAAGTGGACAAACTTACCGCCGCAAACCGTATGGAGGACGGTGATTGGCGAGAAGTGAATATTCCGCAAAACGTGTCGATCTCTGCTGACGAGGTGATCGTCTATCCGAAGACACAGACACAGTCGGTGGACACCGTGCAAACGAGGGCCGCACGACGTGATTCGGCGGACACTGACCGGGCGAAGGATGCTCGGCGGACGGAACGAGAGAGATCACGTGGTTTCGGACAACCAATACAGCGAGGTGGACAATGAAAACGCAACATGCTGTACCGGTGGAGAGCAAGATGCGCGGGACGCGTGTGCTGCGGACCGTGCCAGCCCTTTTCAAATGCGACGCGAAGATGATCACCGCCCTCGCGGAATCGATGCTGGAGGCGGATCAGATGGGTGGTGATACAATTTACGGATTTGTACAGACCTACAATTTCTGTTGTGCCTCGCGTTACGCTGGGGATTCGGGGACGTACTACGAATGTGACTTTGTGNNGAAGCAGTGCGAGGTCGCCAAGGTCGAACCAACGGCGGCGATGTATCGGAAGTTGGCGGCGAAAGCTCTAAGAGAGTGGGCAAAGGAGAAGCAGAAGGCGGAGGCCGACCGTGAGGCGCGGGCAACCAAAGAAAAGGAGTTGAGATCGTGACGACAACGACAAGGGACACGCGACCGGCAGAGCGCTACGCGACGATGGTCGAGGAAATCCAGAAGCTCCACGCGGAGTCCGACACATGGCATATATTCTGATGACAAAACCAACGTATTACTCGGTAACCCCGGCCAGCGTCAGATATGACACTCAGATAGCGAAGGGTGCTCGCTCATTATACGGAGAGATGACCGTGTTGTCCACCAAACGTGGATACTGCTTTGCGTCGAATTCGTATTTTGCCGATCTGTACGGAGTCTCGACGAGGACGATACAACGATGGATAGAACAGCTCAAACGGCGAAAGCACATTTACGTGACAATTGAGAAGCGAAGACACCGCCGTATATACAACTTACGGCCAGACAAAGAAGTGTAACCCATGTGTTATGTATGACATTATTGTCATACATAGACACTCATTTTTCACCCGCAAACTCATACAGTGAAAGACGTTATGGATACCGTGGCGCAACCTAATATTACAAGTACACAGCACCCGCACCCGCCCAGCACCCGCACCCTGCTCGCTTCGCTCGCCCTACGCGCATTTCATCCGTACTCGCCCGCTGCGCGTGCGAGTACGGATGAAATGCTTGTATCGCTTCGCCTTTGGCGAAGCGATGATTTTCTGTTACCCTTATGCGCATACGATTTAGAAACATTATTACTAAACCTTTGCTGCTTTTGATTTTACAGGTAGATTCGCGCCCGCGCCAGCGGGATACAATAGGAGGACAATATGGGACTTCATGATGGTCTTTTGATGCAGGACGAAAAATTCACTCCCACAGATGAGCGCCATGCACATTCTGCGGCGATACGCATTTTGACTCTCTTGCGGGCGAATTACGGATCGTGGTTGACGCCCGCGGAGATCGGTCGCACGCTCTCGATGGCGAACGTTGCGGCGGTTTCCGCAAATCTGAGGAATTTGAGGAAAAAGGATTTTGGGCGTCATCGTATTATTTCGCGTTATCGGTATGATGAGCGGGGCGGCAAGACGGACGGATGTATACAGCTTCTGTGGTAGGTAAGTTGCTGAAGAAGTATGAGATAAAGGTGAACGAGGCCCGACGGGCTGACGAGCGGTATACGTACTCCTTTGACGCCTACGCGGGATCAACAGGACTGCACTCCATTCTGGACTACCGTGACACGGAGGACGAGGTGCCGTCTACGTCTATGCCTGAATAACGGCCTTGTCCTGAGTAGTCCGTAGCATTTCGGAACAGCCAACAATTGCTCAGGACATTCGCGATCAATGTTTACAGGGATTGCCTTAGTGTCCTTAGTGACCTGAGTAATATTCAACTGAATATGAAAAACGTATAGTACAGAGGGCTCAGTCGGGTTCATAGCAGGGACTGCCTTGTTACGGAGAATTTGCCGGAAATTGCTCGGTTTGCTCAGGCACTCAGGCAAGGTGCATAAACATTAGGTGTTTTTGTCCGCAGTAAGAAGTCGTGCTCAGGACACGCAGGACCCACAACAACTAAAGGAGAGTGCATTGCATATGGCACACGCGACTGTGGCAAAAAGTGAGCAGTCTGGTGTGTTTGGAGCACCGCCCACGTTCGACGGAGACGTATTGCTCTGTCCCGCTATGGGGCGAACAACCCTCACCAGATTGTGGAGGACGTGGGCACAGACAGTGGATGGCCACCTCCTGAGTCCTGACCGCCAGCACTCGCTCGAACATCAGAACAATACACACATGACATCAACAACAGAGGACTCACCATGAATCTACGATTTACAGTTTGCAGGGACTACTCCTACGACGGTCAACCCATCGTCGTCATCGGTGTTCTCGTTCCTGAGTTCGTCAATCCGACCGTTTTTCAAACTGAGGTCGTGGCCGCAATGTTGACGGCCTTGGGGGTGACCTCGGCGGATGTGGTGGTTGAGATCACGCAGAACGGAAAGCCATACTTCAATTTCGCTAACATGAAGAACTGATGGACGCATGGAAAATGACTCGCGGAAGGGCGGTCTGGAGAGCGAGCACAAAAGCCTCCATCGCCTGACATCCTTTGTTGACCCCCGCCCGACGGGTGTTGAGTGAACACACACACCGGCGAACAGGAGGAGGATTGGAAGCGTCTCCCGCGCGATCTACGAGAGAACAGAGGACGTCTGGACGCGGCACCGAACCGCCCTCGGCATCGCTCACGTCAGTATGGATTTCAGCACTTTCCCGATCACCAGCTGGCCAACGGAATTATCGCCACTCAAACGCACGATGCCGTGAATTACTGCGGGTGGTGCGCATGAGGGTGGGGGGCAGTAGGAACGGAACTGCGAATTTCGTCCATTTGTGCAGAAACTTGACTTTCCGAAACCTCTCAGGTATATTGCATCCCAAGAATGTATCTATGTAAAGGATTGGGATTATTTCTCAAAGATTCCGGGGCTGAAACTTCGATTTCGGCCTCGGAATCGTGTTTTAGATGGGTGGGGGTAGGAATTGCCTTACTGGTCGGCGATCCAGAAGCGTTAGTCGATGTGCCTGAAACCGTACTGGACGTCAATACATGGACAATTCGGGGGAGGACTTATGTTCTACGAATGGCTCATCGAGGTACTAAGATCGACACTACGGCGAATCGGGGTATTGGGTGGCAGCCCCAGTCCCGCAGCCCTTCCGCGCGAGGCAGGCACACCTCTCAGATCACTACCGGCTGCGACTGAATCTCCATCGCGGAGGAAACCATGTTCGTCCGCAAGAGCACAGAATTCTGCTCCCATTCCCGCCTCCTCTGGTCGTCGGACATGGGTTATATTCAGATGGTTGCCTGATGAAAGACTATGGGGCGCGGTATCCAGCTATGAATCATACGCCGACGTTCATGTGGCATTAAGGCAGAAGGAACGCTTTGAGAGCGGGACAGGCTCGCCAGACATGGTTCGGGTGGTTGGATTCGCAAGTCCTTATGTAGTTCGGACTCGTGCAAAAGCTGACGAGCTAATCGGGCAGGGTTCAGTCTACCTGTTCAGTCGGGGAGGCGCGACCACCCCGGCGTGCGTGAAGCCGCAACCAACGCATCACCAAAGTCCAAGCATGTCACCAGCTTTCGGACAGACGGAGATTCGGGATGCNNTCATCTCGACGTGAAAGAGGTCTTTGCTTGCAAGGGGTATACCGTGAAGGACAAGAGACCGCAGAAAGGATGTCTGTGGGTGGAAGGGAATTATCACCAGTTGAAAGACCTTATGTTTGAGATTAGGCAGGAAACCCAATTACGATTCAGGTTTACTCCCAATGGCGGCAGAGCAACGGGCTACCAGCCTTCGTGGTACAGCCGATAAGCTGACGTCAATTTGGATAGGCGCGCGGGAGCCTTCATTTCGTATAAAGGCTCCGCGCGCAGACGTCGGGGGCAGGCACTCGACCATTTTCTTAGAAAGGGACGATCGTAGACGTCTACCAAAACTCTCCCGCCGGGCAGACCGCTCTACGCGTGGAGGATCACCGGACGATTCGGCTTGATTCAACAGGAGGGCGGGACGATACGGCATATGAAGTCGGCCGGAATGGATCGAGACTGCACTGTCGTTGCGGGTCAACTGCTTCTGCGGACGATCCCTTGGAGGGGGGGGAGGACATATCTGCGAAGGAATTGAAATGCTCCGCATCGTCTATCGTCCTCGCAATCGCCAAGAGACTGACAGTGCCCATATTCCCCCGCAATCGAGGAACGGCATGAGGATGGCCCGCAATCGCACGAGGATCAGACAGAGTGAGGAATTTGTTTCAATCCGNNCGGATAATAGGGGGGGCTGACAGGTTTATCGAAGTTCTCGAACGGTAGGGCTCGAACGATTTGACATGCGGCGGATATTTGTTTACATCGTTGGAGGGGTTGGGTTGACAGGGGGCAGGAATCTCGAACAAAGTGCAAAATCTTCCCGCTTGCCGGATATCTGTTCCTCAGACAATCTGAAAGACGTTTTCTATGCTAGAGTGGAGCAGGAACGCACTGACAAGTGCAACATCTGTGGAATGTTCGGGCCTCTGACATGGGATACATTTCACACCTTTGAGTTTTGTGGGTGAACAGATGCAAGGGATAGACAAACCCAATGGGGCGCGACGTGATCCGGCATATCGAAAGATAGTACACAAATCTCACACCACGTTGCTGAAGTGGGATTCAACGAATGCTGGAATTCGAGAATCGGAATTGGTGTAGCCACGGATTAGTCGGCTGCCAGTGATTCCATTTAGTGCTGTTGTTTGGCGACGATATAAAGATACCGCAACGGCTGCAAGCCAGTATTCACAACATCGTGTTCCGTGTGTGGAGGACAGTACGCAACAGAGTTTGGCTTTAGTTTGAGCGTTTCCCCTCCCGTGATTCTCATTTCACCTGAACCAGCAAGCACGATGACTGCTTCCTCGTAGTCTTCTGTCGAGTGTTTTCCAACCGATTTCGATGGAAGGAGAACTACCGCACCAGAGTGCATGCTAATCGTTTGAGGAGGGTTGAGCACTCGTTGATAGTCCGCAGTAGTGTCACTGATTTCAACAAGGCAGGGTTTTGGTCTTAAGACCTTCGACTGGGCGGGTAGCGGGGAATAGCTGGCAATTGAAATGACTACGACTGAAAACACACATCCGAGGATTGTTTTCCTTGATGTCACGATTCCTCCATTTGAGAGTCTGTGCCTCATAATGCCAATGAACCATAATGCACTTCTGCTATTTTGGTGTCATCACGGTCTTTGCGGAATGGTCAAGCATCAGTTCATCTCAAGACCAAGGTCGGGAGAAGGTAAAGCAAATGCAATCCATGGGCTCCTAACCCGCATTGCCCACCTTGATGCCCAGTTCACAATATCCACCAAAGCCGAGGTCATACTACGCATTGATAGTGAACAAGCATGATGCCACGCATGAATCGGAGGTAGCCCCGCTGAGCTTCTGAATCGGCTGGCCGTCCTTCGTGACGTGGGTTTGATCGGAGATAGGAGAGTGTCAACAAGCACGCGGCATGGTGGCACCAAGAGAGACCGTTCTTTCGCTCGCTCGCGCTGACAGTTATCGGTCTACGGCGCTCCAAACCCTTCGAGTGAGTTGGTCGCTGCAAGTTGCTGGCACTTCTTGGTCTTCCATGGGAGAACTGCCTATCGAGACGTTAGACGCTGTATATAGCGAAATCTCCGAGTGTACAGACCATAATTTGAAAGTGAGACTGAGGCCATGCACAAATCGCCCGACACTGGATTTTGGCAAAATTCCGTATAAATTACGGGCGTGGAAGGGGGGATTCAAGCCGTCAACCTTATTCTCAGCCATCTGCAAATTGCCGAGTTCGTGATTCTCACAACTAATGAGGCTGAACAATGATCGTAGCTATCATTGTCCTATTTGCTGTTTTTGTTTTTCTGGAGATTGTCGGTGAAGGCAGAGCTTTTGGGCTTGGCGCAAATCCCATAGTCTTATTCATCTTTCACTTGCTCAGGTTGGGTTCGCTGTCAGTCGCGATGGCATTGACGTTTTTCTACAGTCAATTGCTGTTTTGGGTGCTGTTGACGCTTCTACTAGTTATGCTCTGTATGTCGTTGGTGATAGGAAACGAAAGGCGCAAGATCAAGAAAATCATCCGAATTTACATAGCCTTGAAAGGCGCTTCCACAGATACAGCCGAAGCCCCCTTGCTCCACGCCACAGCCACAAAGTACTATCAGTCACTCAGCTGGGATAGTGAGCGAATCGGCGCAACCATCAAAACGCTATTCGCAAACACGGAGTCATCTCCCAAAGACATTATGACGCTAGCAGCGTGGTTGTTAGTCTTTGAAAAGCCTCAGGTAATGAATCGTTTCGCGAAAAGATATGCGATAGCATCACGACTCTTAATGAATCAGTCTTGACCTAGCTTTTCAGGTGGGCAGGCATGCAGGTTGCCATGGTTTGCCGCGGTTGTTGTGCCGCACGAACGCGAAGGTTGGTCACAGTGGGGGAATGAGATTAAGGCTGCACCGCTCTTGCCTTTCTTCGCACACGGATAAAACGAGAATCGGGGGCATCTCATGGAAATCTTACAGGACATGACCACTGCCGCAATGCAAATCATCCAGACCGTGGCCGTCGTGACAACCCTAATCGTCGTCGGGTGGTACACCATCGAAACACACAAACTTCGGAAGTGCTCAGAAGAGCAGGGAGCGGCGTTCCGGGATCAAGTTCAGATCGCTCGGGAGCAACTTAACCTCGCTCACCGGCAAGCGATTGATCTTGCCAGACCGCGAGTGGAAATCAACCCGAGGCAAACCGACGAAACCGGGAGCTCCTTCCGTTACTTCCTCACAACTACAGGCGGCGTGATGTACGGTGTGAGTGCCGCCTATGAGGATGGGACACCAATACCATTGGTGAACAAAACTGTCGGACGAATGGACTCGGAACGCATCGACATAAAGCCGCACACCTCAGCTCTCAGGGTTCGCATTGGGTATCACGACGGGATTGGGACGAAGTATACATTTTCCTTCACTGTCTGTGGGATCATCGTCGGGGATATCGACGAGAAGAACAGCTTCGAGAATCCGGAACTCTCATGACTCACTATCCGGGCTTCACACCGAGCGGTCGAACATTTTCCGAGTATGATGACCCCCCTGATGAAATCAGTTCTGCCATCGGGAGGGTGGTGCTCAGTTTCTCGGAGCTAGAGGATGACGTCTCAAGCATGATCCGGGGTCTCCTGGACATCGATTTTGAGCGCGGACAGATAGTCACAGCGGAACTCCCTTTTAAAACAAAAGTGAACTTGATGTCCTCCCTTCAGAAGATTCAGTTCCGTGAGGATTTCAAGGACCATGATATGAGTCAGGCAGAGGAGATGCTGAAGGAAATTGTCGCGTCTTGCCTCAAAGCGGAAGAACTGCGCAATCAAATTGTTCATTCATCGTACCGTGGCGTATTTCGTCGCGGACGAGCGACGCGACAAAAGACGACAGCAAAGGCGTCGGCAGGGCTTCGAATCCAGAAAGTACCAGTGGACTCTGGTTACCTTTTGGATGTTTCGGAGTTCATTCTTGACGTTATGGGCTATTTCGATGATTTCGAGCAGTACCTCTTTAGGATTGAGAGCGGTTTTAACGACTGCAATCCCGAGGATGCGCCGATCCGTCTGCTATGACTCTTGCGCTTGTCTACCCATTCTCGTGCGCGATCGATCCGGAGGAGTGTGAGAAAATACTCGGTCCGGACGATCGTTCGTACTGCGTGAAGAACCATCTTTGAGTCCCTTCTCTTGCAATGGGAAAGATGCGCTTAGCCTTCATTGAGAAGCTGTTCGACATCAACCATCGAATGGCGACCCATCCCGGCGACGCGATTCGTCGGCTAGAGAGCGAAGCGGTGAACATTTGGCTGTTCACTTCCAATGAAGTCCCCNNAGCAATACCGGGAGGAGTTCGAGAGGCATCTCCGGTGGTGGTATTGGATACGCCACAAGACTGCACCGGAAGTGGAGTCCGAAACAGTCTTCGGAGTCAATGGGAGTCAATCTACTAAAGTCCCCAAGGATGAACTTCCTAAGGGAGTTACTGTAATTGACTCACATAGACTCCCAAATATCGCAAGTATCGGAAATGGATCAAAAACGCCAAAAGAGGAAAATCCTCCTCCTGCACCGTTCGTGGGCTGGACGTTCGCGGGTGGCGGGTTCAGGTACGCGCCAGACGGCCTATCCTGCCTACGGCTGGAAGACGGTCGGACGTTCGCGCTCGTGGACGGCGAGTGGGTGTAGGACGTGGAAAAACGCCATTTCGCACTTATCTT
>PMMO01000110.1 GCA_003162215.1 Ignavibacteriota bacterium | reverse complement strand
CGTCGGCGTAGGCGGCGGCGGCGGCAACGCTGTCAACAGCATGATCAAGAAAGGTCTGCACGGTGTCGATTTCTTTGCTGTAAACACCGACCTGCAAGCCCTGCAAAGGAATCAAGCGCCCAACAAGATTCAGATCGGCAAAAATCTGACCCGGGGTCTGGGTGCGGGAGCGGATCCGACCATTGGCTATCGTGCGGTGGAGGAAGACCGGGAAGAGATCGCCCGCGCGTTAACCGGGACTGACATGGTGTTTGTGACTGCCGGCATGGGCGGTGGCACGGGGACCGGCGGCGCTCCACTCGTCGGCAATATTGCGAAAAGTCTGGGCGCGCTGGTTGTGGGCATTGTCACCCGTCCCTTCCAGTGTGAAGGAAAGAAGCGCACAGGTCAGGCCGATCAAGGCATTGAAGAACTGCGCAAGCAGGTTGATACCTTGATCGTCATCCCGAACCAGAAGCTGCTCACGATCGTCGAGCGGCGTACGCCGTTGACCGAAGCCTTCGATATTGCGAACAGCGTGCTGTATGGCGCCACGCGTGGTATCTCGGAGCTCATTACCGTACCCGGATTGATCAACGTAGACTTCGCCGATGTCCGGACCATCATGAGGGAAATGGGCGATGCCGTGATGGGTACGGGAGAAGCAACCGGCGAGAACCGGGCGGTCGAAGCCGCTCACATGGCGATTTCAAGTCCGTTGCTGGATGACGTCTCCATCAGCGGCGCCCGGGGAGTGCTTGTGAACATTACCGGCGGGCCGTCGATGTCACTCTTTGAAGTCGATGAAGCAACAGAGATCATCCATGGCGCTGCTGGTGATGAAGCAAACGTGATCCTCGGTGCGGTCATTGATGAGAATCTCACCGATGAAATCATCGTGACCGTGATTGCTACCGGATTCAATCAACGGGCAGCACAACCGAGCGTGACACGTCCTATCGCCCAGAAGCCGGTGCGACCGATTGAGCGGATCCCAACGGGCGCGGATGACCTGCAGCTCCTGGATGTTCCTGCGTATAAACGGCGCGGCATCGAATTGAACATTCCTTCAAGCCACACCGAGCAGGAACCGCTGAAAGAAAGAATCGACAAAAGCGATCGGGAAAAGCCGGCGTTCTTGCGGAAGGTGATGGACTAGGGAGCGTTGCGGGAGGCGGCGAGGACTTGTCACGGGGCCGACTAATACGTTGGGGCATCTGTCGTTGCGAGGAGTGTTTCTCAACGACGAAGTCCCGCGGAGCGGGACGAAGCGCTTTGTCATTGCGAGCCCCGCAAAGCGGGACGAAGCGCTTTATCATTGCGAGCTATCTTCTGGCGAAGCAATCTCTCGATCATTCGACTGTGAGATTGCTACGCCCCTTCGGGGCCTCGTCGTTGAGAAACACTCGACGCAATGACGGATTGCTTCGCGCTGCAAAACGCACTCGCAATGACAGAATGCTACCCCCCTTCGGGGCTTCGCGCTGAGGAGCGCGCGACGCATTGACAGATTTCCCCCGCCGTTTGCTTCTTCTCCCCGACTTTTCTACTTTTGCTTCATGATTCGCTCTTTCTGTCTCATCATTCTGCTCTTTGTTGCCGAAGCTGCGCAGCCGCAAACAGGGACATTTGCCAGTGCCGTCCGCGTCGGGCGCGTAAAATACACGGGGGGAGGCGACTGGTACAACGACCCCTCTGCCGAAGTAAACCTCCTTACCTTCGTCCGCCAGCACACAGGCATTGATGTCGATCCAACCTACACCCCTGTGAATATCGGGAGTGAACAGATATTCTCTTTTCCGATCCTCTTTATGACCGGCCATGGCAACATTGCCTTTGCCGAGAAGGACCTGCAGAATCTTCGAACCTATCTTCAGAACGGCGGGTTTCTCTATGCCGATGATGACTATGGCATGGACAAACCCTTCCGGCGTGAAATGAAGAGGGTCTTTCCTGAAAAAGATCTTGTGGAACTTCCGTTCTCCTACGGACTCTACCATACTCCATTTTCGTTTTCCATGGGCCCGCCAAAAACCCACCTACACGATGGAAAGCCGCCTCAAGGGTTCGGTCTGTTTCACAACGGGCGTCTCGTCGTCTACTACACGTATGAAAGCAACCCCTCGGATGGCTGGACAGATCCCGAGGTTCACGGCGATCCGCCGGAAAAACGTGATGAAGCACTCCGGTTTGGGGTAAATATCATCTTGTGGGCGCTGACCCATTGAGGCGGCAAAACACCCCATGTCCACTGTGATCAACGACATCCTTTGTAGACTTGCCGATGCCCGCCGCCGGGACAATGGCACACGAGCTCTGAACGGGTTGCTGCTCGCTCTCGCAATTCTTATTGCGGCTGGATTGGTATTGCTGGGCATTGAAGCCGTGTTCTGGCTGAGCGTCGCATGGCGGACCGTGATCGTGATGCTCGGGATTGGTGCCGTTATCGGCGTCATCCTCTGGCTGGCCGGAATACCGTTCGCCCGTCGGCTTGGCGTTCTCCACGCAGAAACAGACCTCGATACCGCCGGTCGTGTCGGCCGCACCTATCCGGAGATACATGATCGCCTGTTGAATGTCGTCCAACTGGCGCAGCAAAGAGCTTCCGCCTCTGCCTACTACTCCGACGAGTTTCTTGATGCTGCTCTTGAAGACACACGGAAAGATGTGGTGTCGATTGATTTTTCGTCAATCGTTGATCGGAGTCCGCTGCGCACCTCCCGCCGTCTTCTGCTCGCAGGTCTCGCCCTTACCGCTCTTCTGGCGATACTCCTGCCACGCGACATCGGACAGGCTTCGTATCGACTCATACATTTCCGGCAGACCTTCTTTCCCCCGGCAGCATTTTCTCTACACGTCGAACCGGGAAATTGTGACATAGTGAAAGGAGAATCGGTCGAAGTCGTTGTTCGTGTGCACGGGACGACGCGCGAGCCGGTTGAGGCGCTGATGCGCCCCGATGGCCAGGTGACAATCGATACACATGTCCTGAGCTCCCGGGCCGACGGTACGTACCGGTATCGCCTGGAGGGCATGCGTTTGTCGACATCCTATCGCATTCGTTCAGGCGAAGTCGAGACCGAAGAATATTTCCTCCGGGTGCTCGACCGGCCTTCCATCGTGACGCTTCAGCTTCGGCTGACGTATCCCCGACACACAGGTCTTCCCTCGAAGGATCTCGACGAGAATATCGGCGATGTCACCGCCCCGGCGGGCACGCTCATGCGCCTGTCGGTACGGTCCAACAAGTCCATGACGAAGGCAACACTGCGCTTCAGTGACAGCACGCAGGTGTCTCTGGTGAGCACGGGAACCTTTGCTGAGGGAACACTGATTCTGCGCGACGACCGGATGTACCATCTCGACATTGTCAACAACGAAAATCTGCACAATGCCGATCCAATAGAATACACAATCCATGTTATTCCCGATGCGCCCCCAACCATTACGATTGTTTCTCCTGGCATGAATCTGAATGTCGCCGGGAATGAACGTCTGCCGATGGTATTTCGTGTCACCGACGATTATGGCATCTCGCGGCTTCGTCTCGCGCACAAGCTCGTTCATTCGCGGTATGAAGAGCCTGCGCGCGACTTTACAAATGTGGAAATTCCTCTCTCGCCTGCTTCAGGAACGGAATGGATACTGCCGTTTGCATGGGATCTCTCCTCCCTGCGCCTCTCCCCCGAAGACGTCGTCGAGTATCACGCGGAGGTATTCGACAACGATGCTGTGTCAGGCCCCAAAGGCGCCGTCAGCGAAACATTTACTCTCCGGCTTCCCTCCCTCGACGAAGTCTTTGCTGAAGCCGAAAAGGGGCACGAGGCCTCCCAAAGCGATCTTGAGAAAACCTTGAAGCAGGCGCAGGACGCCCGCAAAGATCTCGACGAACTCGCGCGGGAGATGAAAAAGGAACAACAGAAACTCAACTGGAACGAGCAAAAGAAAGCGGAAGAGCTCGCGAAGCGCTACGAGGAAATCCGGAAGAAAATCGACGATGTCCAGCGCACAGTGGAGAAAATGGTCGACGAGATGCAGAAGAACCATGTCCTCTCGCCCGAGACCGTGCAGAAGTACCAGGAGCTCCAACAGCTCATGGAACAGATCTCGTCTCCGGAATTTGCAGAGGCCTTGAAGAAGCTGCAGCAGAGCATGCAGCAGATGAATCCCGAAGCTCTCAAGCAGGCGCTCCAGCAGTTTCAATTCTCGGAAGAACAATTCCGCAAGAGCATTGAACGCACCTTGAATCTCCTGAAACGCATCCAGGTCGAACAGAAGGTGGACGAGATGCTGAAACGCTCCGAGGCGATGGAAAAAGCGCAGGAGGAATTACGCAAAAACCTCGAGCAGCATCCGCCGGCAGACAAAACCGCTGCGGAAGAAGCCGCGCGGGCACAACAGGATTTGCGTGATCAGGCAAAGACCCTGGAACGCGAACTTGCGGCACTGGAGAAAAAAATGGAGGAGTTTCCTGCAGAGATGCCGGTGAAGCAAATGCAGGAACTGCAGTCGTCTCTCGAGAAGAGCGAATTGGACGCTGCGATGCAGCAGAGCGCGGAGAACATCCAGCAGGGCGATTATCAGCAGGCCCGGGAGCAACAACAGAAATCATCCCGGGCATTGAGTTCGCTCAAGCAGGGTCTCCAGCAGATGAAACAGACAATGCAGCAAAACCAGCAGAGACAAGTGGTTCAGGAGATGCAGCGTGCGACACGGGACCTGCTGGAGATCTCGGAGCGGGAAGAAACGCTGAAGAACGAATCACGCGGCCTCGATCCGTCTTCACAGCAATTTCGGGACAATGCACAGCAACAGATGGATGCGTTACGCGATCTGGGGAACGTCACAGGCCGTCTTGGCGGCCTTTCGCAGAAGACCTTCAGTATCACACCCGAGATGGGGAAAACCATCGGTGAAGCAATGCGCAACATGACTCAGGCGCTCGAATCACTCGAACAACGGAACGGAGCACAAGCCGCCCAGCAGCAAGGAACCGCCATGGGTGCTCTGAACCAAACAGCCCAGCAGCTCCAGGAGGCGATTCAGGGTATGATGCAGGGTGGCGGACAGGGTATGGGGATGGCAGGGTTCATGCAGCGGCTCCAGCGTCTGTCGGGAATGCAACAGGGGATCAACGATGCAACACAGGGACTGACTCCTCAACAAGCAGCAGAGATGGCGCGGCTCGCCGGTGAACAGGGCATGGTGCGCAAGTCTCTTGAGGACCTTACCCGCGAAGCGAATCGCACCGGCGATTTGAGCAAACTCCTTGGAGATCTTAACCGCATTGCGCAGGATATGCGAGAGGTTCAAACAGATCTTGCGCAGGGCAATGTGAACCCCGAGACGCTCCACAAACAGGAACGCATTCTTTCCCGGATGCTGGATGCCCAACGATCAATGCACGAACGGGACTACGAAAAGCGGCGCACATCAGAATCGGGAACAGACGTTGCCCGGCGGGGTCCCGGTGAACTGGACCTCTCAACACAGGAAGGCCGGAGTAAACTCCAACGTGACCTGTTACGGGCGCTGGAAGAGGGGTATAACAAGGATTACGAAGAATTGATCCGCAAGTACTTCGATGCCCTTCAGAAATGACGCGAGGAACCTGGTATGGATCAGAAAACTGCAGCGATTGGCCTGGAGAATCCCGCTCTACATCGTCCATGGTATCTTGCCAGGCACATGGTCGGACATGCAACCGGGCTGCTCCCGCTAGGGATCTTCACCCTGGTAGTTGGCATGTCGATTTATCACTGGGTTGAAGGGTTGAGTTGGCCTGATGCTTTCTTGAATGCGGCAATGCTACTCGGAGGGATGGGTCCGGTGGATCCGGTACGCACGACGGCGGGTAAACTGCTGGTCGGGGGATATGCCTTGTTTGCGGGAATGGTTTTTCTTGTGCTTGCAGGAGTCATGCTTTCGCCGGTAATGAAGCACGCGCTACACCGGTTTCATGAATCCCGGGAAGGGCAATCAGATCGTCATCCAACGACCTCTGCATCGTGAGACTCAATGTATACAATCTCATCAGTCGCCCGTTCGATCTTCGAAAGCTATGCCGGTTTCCGGCTGGACCATCTCTCACCGGTCTCATGCGTACACTCACAGCTGTGTGCTGAGCTCGACCGCTTGGTGAAGAGCAGCAACGGCCGTATCGCGCACCGGGAGATAGGCAGATCCATTGAGGGACGCAGTATCAATCTCGTCACCATTGGTTCAGGCCCGCGGAATGTCATGCTCTGGTCGCAAATGCATGGTGATGAATCCACCGCGACGCTCGCGCTTCTGGACATCCTTCACTTCTTCATAGGAGAGCACCGACTCCCATGGGTCGTAGAGACTCTTCGATCACTGTCGATACACTGCATTCCAATGGTCAATCCGGATGGCGCCGAACGCCGCAAACGTCACAACGCAATGGGCATTGACATTAACCGGGATGCCCGTGCGATGGTTTCTCCGGAAGCGCAAGTGCTGCGCGACATTCACCGAAAGATGGCACCGGATTTCGGGTTCAACCTTCACGATCAGGAGTTGCATTCCGTCGGGGATGCTCCACGCGTGGCGGCTCTTGCGCTTCTGGCGCCTCCTCTTGATGAGCAACGATCGGTTCCACCCACACGACTCCGGGCCATGCGCGTCGGCGCACTCATTACAGGAGCACTCCAACCCTTTGTACAAGGGCACATCGCCAGGTACGATGATGCGTATGAACCGCGGGCATTCGGAGATCTCTATCAATCACTTGGAACCAGCACATTGCTCATAGAGTCCGGCCACTGGCCGCAGGATCCGGAAAAAGCCATGATTCGCAAGCTGAATGTCGTGGCAATTCTCTCCGGTCTCTGGAGTATTGCCGGTTGGTCCTATGAGGATGCCGATCTGGATTTGTATACCAACCTTCCATGTAACGGCAAACGGATGTTCGATTTGCTCATCAGGGGATTGGAGCTACGCCACCCCGATGGTTGGACCGGTCCGGTCGATCTGGGTGTGCTGTTTGAGCGAAACAGTGATCGTGCAACCATAAAGGAAATCGGGGATCTCCAGATGTATGGCGGGCTGGAAGTGCACACCCTGCGCAACCGTTCTCTTCCTCCGGAACTGATGAATATTGATGGCATCGTCCAACGCCAGGCGATCTATGATCTTCTGCAGATCTATACGGCTTCGTCAGCGCCTCACTCTTGACACTTCCCAAAGTATCCCGTACCATTACAAATCTCATGTATTAGTTTTCCTTCTATTCAGGGTGCCATGAAGGCCGCAGTCAAGACCGCAAAGCAGCACGAATTTGAGATCGAAGCACTCCCCCACGCTGACCTTCTGTACAACTACGCCCTCCGAATGACCAACAACGCCGCGGACGCGGATGACCTGGTGCAGGAAACATTCCTCAAGGCGTTCCGATTCTGGGAGAAGTATGAAAAAGGGACGAACATCCGCGCGTGGTTGTTCCGCATCATGAAGAATTCGTACATCAACCGCTACCGGCGTGAGTCCAAAGAACCCGATACGGTCGACTACGACGAAGTGCAAAACTTCTACAACACCATCCGCGATACAGCAGCAGACTCCTCGGACTCGCAGGAATCGATGTTTGGACGACTCCTTGACGATGATGTTGCGACGGCAATTGCGCATCTCCCGGAGGACTTCCGGACAGTAGTGATCCTGTGCGATATTGAAGGGTTGACGTATGAAGAGATTGCGGATTTTCTCGCCGTGCCTTTAGGCACGGTTCGTTCCCGCCTGCACCGTGGAAGGAGTCTTCTCCGCTCGGAGTTGATCGACTACGCTAAAGATCGGGGATACACACCGAAGGATTAGCAACGCATCAGTTGTCGCATTTCTTGACAAACCGTCCCCATTGTGGTACCTTATATTTCTCTACCTGTCACACTCATTCCCATGACATCAGAAAAACACCAACATAGTGATGGAACCTCCGCTCCGTCGGAGAATATTCCCACCCGGCTGCCGGTGCTTCCCCTGCGCGACGTGGTCATCTACCCGTATATGATCTTTCCCGTGCTTGTCGGGCGCGAATCGTCTCTGCGAGCCGTGAATGAGGCCCTCGAGCGGGACAAATACATTCTCCTCGTTGCGCAGAAGAGTTCCATCACCGAAGACCCCGGCATTGAAGAGATCTACCATGAAGGTACAGTTGCCAAGATCATCCAGATTCTGAAACTTCCCAACGGGTTGATGAAGATTCTGGTCGACGGTGTGGTGCAGGCGAAGGTAGATCATTTTGCCGCCAATCCCCGGTACCTCGAAGCCGACGTCCTGCTGGGGGCAATGCCGGTGGTGGTTGATTCCGAGCTTGACGCATTGCTGCGCCACACCGCCACGCTCTTCGCCGAGTACGTCCATCTCAACCGCAATGTCCCCAGCGAAGTGCTCGTTGCCTTTGAAAATACACGAGAGCCACTGCGCCGGATGTACTACATTGCTGCAAACATTCTTCAATCGGTGGAAGTCAAACAGCGCATTCTCCAGCTCACGTCGATACGCGAACAGCTTCATGAACTCATTCGAATCTTGAACTCCGAAAATGACGTCCTCAAGATCGAAAAAGAGATCGACACCAAGGTCCACGACAACATAGCCAAATCGCAGCGCAAGTTCTTCATTCAGGAACAGATCAGAATCCTGCAGGATGAGCTCGGCGACGAAGAGACATCACCCGAACTCGTGAAGTTGAAAGAAGATCTGAAGAAAGCCCGGATGCCGAAAGCGATTGATGAGAAGGCGATGGAGGAATACGCCAAACTCAAGAAAACGCCTGCCATGTCGCCCGAATCCACGGTCATTCGAAGCTATCTCGACTGGATGATCAGTGTTCCGTGGCACAAAAGGACCAAGGACAACCTCAACGTCGAGCATGTCAAGAAGATACTGGACGAGGATCACTTCGGACTGGAGAAGCCGAAGGAACGCATTCTCGAGCACATTGCGGTGCTGAATCTTGTGCGGGAGATGAAGGGGCAGATTCTCTGTTTTGTGGGTCCGCCGGGCGTTGGCAAGACATCGCTGGCAAAATCCATCGCCCGTGCGCTGGGCAGAACGTTGGTGAGGATTTCGCTTGGCGGAGTCCGCGACGAAGCGGAAATACGCGGGCACCGTCGCACCTATATCGGATCGATGCCGGGCAAAATCCTGCAATCGATGCGGCGCGCCGGCGTCATCAATCCGTTGATGTTGCTCGATGAAGTCGACAAAATGAGCATGGATTTCCGCGGTGATCCCTCCGCGGCAATGCTGGAAGTCCTCGACCCTGAACAGAACGTCGCCTTTAATGATCACTATCTGGATGTCGACTACGACCTGTCGCACGTGATGTTCATAACAACGGCAAATGTGCGCTATGCCATTCCGTTGCCACTGCAGGATCGCATGGAAATCATTGAGCTCCCCGGGTACCTGCAGCATGATAAGATGGAGATCGCACGACGCCATATCATCCCGAAGCAACTTGCCGAACACGGGCTGCAGGATCGAAACGTCAATCTTACGGACGAGGCGATAAGCAAGGTCATCACGGAATACACCCGTGAGGCCGGTGTCCGTAATCTTGAACGGGAAATCGCGTCACTGTGCCGGAAGGTGGCAAAAGATATTGTTGCCGCGGGGCAGAAGAAGGGGAAACGGAACAAAGGGGAATTCACGGTTGACCCGGAGCGGGTTGAAAAATACCTCGGCGTCCCCCGTTTCCGTAACAGGCAGAGAACAGAAGAACACCGGGTGGGATCGGTCACCGGTTTGGCATGGACCAGCGTTGGCGGAGACATTCTCCACGTCGATGTCAGTGTGATGCGCGGCGCAGAGAAACTGACGCTGACCGGACAACTCGGTGATGTGATGAAGGAATCGGCCCAGGCAGCATTAAGCTATCTGCGTTCACACGCAAAGCAGTTGCGACTCTCTGAGACCTTTTTCAAGGGGAAGGAAATCCACGTTCATCTGCCCGAAGGTGCAATTCCCAAAGATGGGCCATCGGCCGGCATTACCATGGCCCTTGCCATGTACTCAGCGATCAGCGGACGGTCAGCACGCTCGGATGTGGCAATGACAGGCGAGATCACGCTTCGCGGAGAAGTGCTCGGTATCGGCGGACTGAACGAAAAGCTCCTCGCTGCACAACGCAGCGGTATCAGTACGGTATTGATTCCGCAAGAGAATGTGAAAGACCTGCAGGAAATTCCGGCGCGGGTTAAAGAAGGGCTGAAGCTTGTTCCCATCAGTCGCATTGAAGAAGCCCTCCCGCACGTTTTTGGCCCGACGGGAAGAAAACGCAAAGCAACATCGTAACGGATTCACACGTCCATGAGTGAATTCATCGTCACGGCACGCAAATGGCGTCCCATGAAGTTCGAAGATGTGGTCGGGCAACGCCACGTCACCGTGACACTGAGAAATGCCTTGTCGTCGGGGCGGATTGCCCATGCGTACATTTTCAGCGGCCCCCGCGGTGTCGGCAAGACCACCACAGCACGCCTGCTGGCCAAAGCGGTGAACTGCCTCTCTCCCATTGATCAGAATCCCGACAATACCTGCGAGATATGTCTGGAGATCACTGAAGGACGTTCATTCGATGTGCAGGAGATCGACGGGGCGTCAAATCGCAGTGTGGAGGATATTCGCAATCTGCGCGAATCCGTGCGGTATGCGCCGGTCAAGGGCCGGTACAAAGTGTATATTATCGACGAAGTACACATGCTCACAAAGGAGGCGTTCAATGCCCTCCTGAAAACCCTCGAAGAACCTCCACCTCACATCCTGTTCGTCTTTGCCACCACAGAACTTCACAAAGTCCCGGCCACAATTCTCTCTCGCTGTCAGCGCTTCGACTTTCGCCGCATTCCGGCGAGCGACATCCGTATGAACCTGGCAGGCATCGCACAACAGGAAGGCCTTGACGTGGAGGATGAAGCGTTGCTGCTGATCGCACGCCGTGCGGATGGTTCCCTTCGCGATGCCCAAAGCCTGTTTGACCAGGTCATTGCCCTCTGCGGTCGCAAGGTCACCTATGCAGCCATGCTCGAGGCGCTGAATATCGTCACGCAGGACTATTTCTTCCGCGTGACGTCACTGATGAAGACGCAAGACCCTGCAGGCGGGCTGGCCGTCGTCGAAGACCTGATGAGTCACGGATACGACCTCCGCGAATTCCTCGTGGGATTGATCGAACATTTTCGGAATTTGCTGGTGGCCAGAGTCACAGGCAAAAGCGATCTGATTGATGCCTCGGATGTGATGCGCAAACGATACGAGGACGTTGCAGCGCAATTCTCCGTTGGTGATCTATTGCGTGCCCAGCGCCATGTTGCCACGACCGAGATGAGTCTTTCCCGCACGGCCCAGTCACGTTTCCGGCTTGAAGCGGATATTGTGCAACTCGTCACCATGCCGCGTGCGGTGGATCTTGCCGGTCTGATCGAAGGGCTTGAAGAGCTAAAAAAAAAACACCCCGTTGAGCAGAGCAACAACGTAGCGGGATCCGTTGCCCAGTGGCAGCACTCTGCCCCGACAAGTGTACCGGTTCGGCCCCTCCCTCCTCCTGCTTCCTCGCCTTCGCCTTCGCGTTCGGTGGTGAATGAAGACGAGGTCCGGTCACGGTGGACGGAGTTCGTCACGGAGGTCTCTCGCGCGAAAATCTCTGTGGGCACCGTACTCGGATCGACAACATTTCTGGGAGTACATGAGGGCGCAGTGCGCATCGGTTGTGTCGACGAGTTCCAGATGGCTTCCGTTGAACGGAATCGTGAAGTGCTTGCGGAAATGTTTTTCGCGATCTTTCGTGTGCGTGCACGCATTGCCGGGGAGCGGATTACACCCTCCGAGCCGCATGAGAGCGTGGCGTCGAAAGTCGAGGAAGAGCATCCTATCGTCATAGCCCTCAAGCGCGAACTCGGTGCGGAGCCGATCTGACAGAGCGCATTCCCCCCTGGAAATAAATCTCTTTCCCCCATCGTAAATTTGCCCCCTTCCCTGTAATAATCGTTGAGAAACCATTCCGTTCTTTCCGGCGCAGAGGATGTCGTGTTTTCCGTTTTTCGGACATCCGTTCAACGTGGAACCTTCGTGCAATATCTCGGGTCAGCGGTCGTTGCGGGCGAGCGCAGGCTGGAGATCAGGGCGCGGAACGAGGGCGACGGAGACCGGATGGTCTCGGCAACGGGAAACACATCCGCGCCGGAAGTGTACCGCATACGTCACGGAGGTACAGTGACGCCATCATGAACGAGTGCCGGGATTGCCGGAGCCATAGCGCCTGAACCGCGGCGGGTTCCGGGTCGTATGAACTCCGGCTTCCGGTGCTTGATTCTTTGGTGGGTTTTTGGGATAATGTCACTGGCTCTGTGCACGATCACAACCCGCGGGAGAGATATGCGATACGGAAAGGTGCTGGTTGCGCTCCTCGTTCTTGCACCTGCTGCAGTGGCAGGAACGGGTGTGGCAAAGTATGCAGGCGAGTTTATCTCGCTCGGAGTCGGCGGCCGTGCGCTTGGTCTGGGCGGAGCTTATGTGGCGCTGGGAAATGACGTTACCTCCGGCTATTGGAACCCTGCCGGCCTCGCCCGTATTGCCTATCCCCAGGTGACATTAATGCATGATGAGCGCTTCGGTAGCCTGGTAAACTACGACTACGGCGCCGTCGCGTTTCCCCTCGGTCCACAATCAAGCCTTGGAATCAGCCTCGTGCGTCTTGGTGTCGATGACATTCCGGACACGCGAAATGCAGGCGTGGACATCAACGGCAATTTGACCTATGACCCTGCACAGTTCAGCCGGGTTGATCCCAACCGCGTCACCTACTTCAACGCTGCTGACTGGGCGCTGTATATGACCTACGCTCGCGCATACTCCGAAAATTTCTCCTACGGCGCGAACGTGAAGTTGATCCGTCGCGAATTGGGCGACCACAGCGCGACGGGCATTGGTTTTGACGTCGGCGTCTGGTATACGCCTTTTGAAAACCTGCTCCTCGGTGCGAATCTCCAGGATGTCACAACAACATTTCTTGCATGGGATACGGGGACCAACGAACTCGTCTCCCCGACAATGAAGGTCGGATCTGCCTATTTGATTGACGCGCTCGGCGGGCGGTTCGCACCTGCTGTGGATTTCGACATCCGTTTCGAAAACCGCAGATCGGCATCTCTGGCGCACGTCGGACCCGTGAGCGTCGACCTTCACACAGGAGTGGAGTTTCAGTTCAAGGACCTCATTGCGCTGCGGGTGGGATATAGCGACATCAAGCAACTCACGCTTGGGGCGGGTGTGCACCTTCCGAAACTGAACATCGACTATTCATTCATGAAGTTCGACCAGAGCGATCAGCTGGGGAACACCCACCGCATTTCCATGACGTTCACGCTGGAGACAGAGCAGTTCAGGCGGGAGACGGACTGACGCATGTCTGTCACATGTCTGTCACATGACTGTCACATGTCTGTCACATGACAGACATGTGACAGACATGCGACGGGCGGCAACTATTTGGTCTTCATCACAAAGACGCCATCCCAATTTTCGGGCGGGGGCTGCTCTTGGTAGGTATGAATCCGTTCGAGGTGGAGTCGCGTGGGATAGTCCTCCGGCCGCAACGCCAGAGCCGCTTCAAAGGCTGTGCAGGCCTCCGGCCAGCGTCGTGAAAAATATCCCGTCATACCGTCCGCGTAGTGCGCCAGGAATCGTTCCAGCTCATCCGTCGTTTCGTCCTTCTTCATTGCCAGCAGTTCATACACACGCACCGGCTCACGCCGGCCTTTCACGGCAATCCGGTCAAGCTCGCGTCCGAGAATCTCCTCCCTGACCAGTTCATATGTGCGGTGGGCTACCATGATCCCTGTGCGGTACTCACGGTTGGCGCCTTCAAGCCGCGATGCAAGGTTCACGCTGTCGCCGATCACCGTGTAGGCGAATTTCCCGATTGCCCCCATGTTGCCGACAACCATGTCTCCGGTGTTGAGCCCGATGCGGACATGTAACGGCGGTCTCTCAAGTTTCTTCCACTCTTCGTTCAACTGCACAAGGCTCTTCTGCATTTGCAGCGCCGTTACGCATGCCCGCACCGCGTGATCCGCCTGGGGAATCGGAGCACCCCAGAACGCCATGATAGCATCACCCTCATACTTATCCAGTGTGCCGTCATTCTGGAAGATCAAACCCGACATCACGCTAAAATACTCGTTGAGAATTCTCACCAGGCTCTCCGGAGGGAGATGCTCGGACATGGCCGTGAACCCTTCGATATCGCTGAAGAGCACCGTGAGTTCCTCGCGTCGTCCACCAAGGACCAGTCGTTCCGGATGTGCAACCAACTCGTCGACCAGCGAAGGATTCAGGTAGGTGCTGAACATGGATTTGATCAGCATGCGTTCCTTGCGCTCGGTAACAAGGTGATAGGTTGTGCTCATCACATACCCGCCGAGCACGGCAAGAACAGCACTCACGACCGTTATCACATAATTGAAGGACACAAACACAAAGACTGCGACGCCGACAATGATGGCGATTTCCGCAAGTGTGAAGAGAAACCCCAGAAGTCCAACCAGCAGATGATGGCGTGTCTTCACTTCCCGCAGCAACGAGGTGGCGATGAATGTGACGAGCACCAGGAAGAGCACGACAATGGACTCGGTGAAGCGCGATTGCACCGTGAGGAACGAGTTCCGGAGAATACTTTCGATAACATTCGCATGGATTTCCACTCCGTACATCAGGTTGTCGCGCTTCACCATCCCTCGCGCAATGGCCACCGGGAAGAGGTCTTTGTACTCCGGCACAGTCACTCCCACGAGCACGATTTTGCCCGCAAAGGTGCTGTCATAAAGGTAACCGTATGAGGGATCGCTGAACGTGTTGATATCCTGACCGAGCTTCTTCTCGTCGAGGGTGGTCAGGGTTTCATCATCGATCACATCATGGAATCGGATGTGCGGGAATGTCCCGTTGGGCCCGGCAAGATTGATGAGAAACGACCCAGCGTCATAGGCCGGAATGCTTCGTCCCGCATAGATGAACTCGCGGCCGTGAATTGCAGGAACGGTAAACGGAGGCCGTTCAAGAGCCTTGTTGAGCACGGCGAATGCGAGAGTGGGAACCTGAATCTCCGTGTCGCCCGAATCAACGACGAACATGGTGTTATAGGTCCGGTACACGCCATCAACGTCGTTCCGGATGTTGACCAAGCCCATGAACCGGTCTATCGTGAAGAAAATGTTCCCGAAGTTCTCATTGGCAGATGTCGTGACGTACGCTTCATTGTCAGCCTCACGCTTGCCGGCAAGAACAGCAATGCCGGTCTCCCGAATAGCGTTTGCCAGAGCCGTGTCATTGGCGGGTGAGTAGGAATCGGGACCGCTGAAGAGCAAGTCGATGCCGACGGCACGCGCCCCCGCAGCTTTCAGATTGCGCAGCAGATGTGCGTAGTATGAACGGGGCCAGGGGAATCGATCCGGAAGCGATCGGAAGGAATCTTCGGAGATCTCAACGATGATAACGTGGGGAGAGTCTTTTACGGCGGGGATAGGTCCCCGGAATTGAAACCGATAGTCGATCGTCGAGAGCTCAAGCCGCTGGATCACACCTAAGCGGAACACCTGCACCTGCGTCAGGGCGATGATCATTGCCGCGGTGCCAAGGGCAAGACCCAAACGGGTCAACGAGCCGCGTTGACCGATAGTGAGCTGAATCGCTGGCATGGCCCGTTGACTCAGATGGTGAATCGGTACCGGAGACTGACGATACTGTCGTTGGAGTTACCGTCATTGTAGAAGAACGCGCACTGGAACTGGAGGCTCATATTCCGCCGGACAAACCACTCTGCCCCCAGATCGGCGGCTGTACGCCGGTAGTTCCCGAAGGTCGGTGCAATGGAACCGTTGAGCAGCAGCACATCCCGTATCAGTGTATACCTTCCCGTCAATGATATTGCCGTGTAGTTCAGATCAACAGTCTCGCCACGGTTCACACCGCTGGGGAGGGTGTTCAGATACACCGCAACGCTGAGGATTGTCTGCAGAGGAATCGCATACTGCGTGGTTATCCCCACCTCACCCGTGACATTGGCCAGATCATACTTGCGCACGGTTTCGTCCGTGCGCTTCGAGGTCGAAAGATTAAGCGTTGCGGTGTGGCGTGCGCCCGCTACAAAATCATACGACGATTGAACGTAGAAGCGCAGTGTCGCATCGATGATCGCGGAAAGAGAATCGGGGCCATTGGCGGCGAGGCTGTTGTCGTTGCTGTATCGCGAAAAGCCCACAGTCACTGTCGGCAATTCACGACGGGGAAACCAGGTTGCGGCGGCGTTGAAGTTGGAGAAGACCGTTGTCGCGGGCTTCGTCTTGGCAGTGTTGTCTTCCAAACGCTCAAAGCCAAACGTGAGGAACATCTGGTTGTCAAGCAGCCTGGCGCGGTCGGTGAGCTGTATGCCGCGGATGTCCGTCTGGAGAAACGATTGGCCGAACGAAGTATAATCGCTGCCCCGAAACAGATAGGTGGCGCGGAATGCATTGCCGAAGTACTCCAGCCCGGCGCTGATTTGGTATGCAAGCGTTGAGAGCTCCTGCAGGGAGAGAGGACGGAGGTTGTCGTTGACCGTGATAAAGCTCTTGAGATAGTCACGTACCTTCTTGATTCCCTCCGGACCCGTTCGGTACACAGAGTCGATATACGCATCGGTAAAATTACCACTGCTGATATCCGAGTTGTAAGCCGTCATGGCGGCTTGCCCGGTGAGTTCGATGCGGCTATTGTCGAATCTGGCCATGAAATCCGTGCCGACCAATATATTCTCCTGCGGTTTAATACCATAATGAATGGAATTCATGTCATCGCCCGAGCTCAACCAGGAGAACCCCACTTCCCATGTCTGCCTGTTGCCGATACTGGGGCGGACAGCAAACAGCTTTCGTGCAAATGTCCCGAAGTTGTACTTTCCCCACGTCGCGGTGTCGATCTGGCCAAACGCTGCGCTTGAGTCGCGCTTGAATTCCACACTGAAACTATCGGCAGGAAATGATTTGATCAGCGATCCTTCGACGCTGCGGGTAATCTCGCCCAGTGACAGATCCAGACCGAGGATGCCATACCGGGCGGTTGTTTGCAGGCCACGGACACGTTTGCCGTTGAGCACAAGTTCCGGAAAAGTCGGGTAGTGATCGCCATACCCGGCTTGTACCCACGGGGTCTCCACGCCGATAAAGTAACGGTTCTGCGGCTGCCTGTCGCTTTTTTCATCGGATGTGACGAACATGTTGCCCGTGAATTTCCAGATATCTGTTTGTCCTTTGAATTGAGCGCCGACGCGGTTGTACCAGGTGCCGGAGTTGCTGATGTTCTCGTGACGCGATTCGACCTGAACATTGCCATCGTACTCAAACCCGCGTTGGGGAATCGTCGAAGAGAGCAAGGTTTCTGTACCCGGGCGGCGAACATAGAACACGAGCTCTGACGCTGTATACAGTTGCCCCTTGGTGTTGAACAGGCCGACTTTCACCGTATGCTTGCCGGGTGACAGCTGGATGCCGAGGTTCTCCGGAGAGAGGATGATAAGATCACCGCTGAAGACCGCTGCATTCGTGATGTTTGCATCGTCAAGCTTGATTTGCGTTGCGCGTCGTGCAACCGCGGTATCCGCCCGAAGGAGCGATATTGAAATGAGCAGGTCGCCGGGGCTTACTATCGCGCCGGGATCCGGGCTCAGAAAAATGACCTGTTGCTCAGCCTCCTCCTTCACTGCAATGCGTAACAGCTGCGGGGGGGGGGCGATCAGGGGATCGCCGGTGCTGCTACGCGGATACGCTTCGCGCCGCCCGGAGGCATCAGAGAGGACAATGTAGTATTCAACGAAAGGAGGAACAACAACGTCAGCGGGCAGGACCGATGAAGCGGCGGACCCACGGAGATCCATTTCCGCCTTCCGGAACTCACGCGTGCCAAACGGCCGGTAGAGAAGAAGGATTGCCGTTGCAGCATGCCCCTCACGCAGGGCGACAGAGACCGTGACGCTGGTGCGAGAGACCGCTTCGCCTGAGGTAACATCGGTGACGGCGGACGCAAGTTGCGCAAGTGCGCCGTCTACCGGTAGAAGAAAAAGAACAACCAGGACTGCAAGTGGGGTATTCTTCATGCGTGCCGGAGTCCCAGAAGATTAGTCCTTGTATTCGATCTTCAACCGGCTTGTTTTGCCCTGCGGATTGCGCAATTCAAGCTCGAGCTTCTTATTCTGTCCATCCTGCAGTGCTTCCGCTGCTGCCCTCCGCTCTTGCTCCGTCGATGTGCGGGTCTGCAATGTTCCGTCACGCTTGGAAAGCCCTGTGAATCCTGCGTTGACAACAAGAGACCGTGAAGAGAAGCGGTTTGAAAACTGAATAGCACCCTCGGTAACAATCAGTGTGTCAGAACCGGATGTCGCATTGAACGCCCCGGCTGTTCCCCGGATCGATGCGACGGACGTTGGTGATGTGAAGCGGAATTCCTCGCCTGCCCGCTGCTTCGCTACGTTGAACCCCACCACGCCGGTCTGAATCTCCACCATTTTGGAGAACGATCCGCCGGTGGTCGTGCCGGTGACCGTGAGTTCGGCCTTTTCGCGCAGGTGCACAAGACTATTGTCTTTGAACTTGATAATGGCGAGAGAGGCGGGGCCTGTGCGCACCATGTCACCGGTGGCCAGCGTCTGCCCGCGAGTGGCCTTCTCCCACGTTTTCCCGCTCTCCTTCCGCGACACGTCAAGAATCACTTTGCTCAGGAGTCCGATCGGCGCCCCCGGGGGGGCGGCGATTAGGGAGTTGGACACAACGCCGCAGAGAACCAGAACGAGAACACGCATCATGGTCGATTTCATGGCAGACTCCAGGAGAGAAGCGTGCTACTCAATATCCGCATCAATAACACTTGCGGGATTGTCGCGTAACTGTGCAATCAGCTTGACGAGCTCGGATGTCGTCACCGTGGCACCATTCAGTCGAACCTGCCCGGTGGGAGAGAGCGCCTCGGCCCTGATGCGCTCAAACAGGGCCTTGTACTTTGGACCCAGGGCCTTCTCAAGTTCATCCAGCAGACTCTGCATTGCCGGGTTGGTTGCCCCGGCGTTCACCGTGAACGACCGGATCGGGCTTCGCAACGAACGACTGCTTCCACCGGCAGCTCCGTAAAGACCCTCTACAAACCAGGCATAGGATTTTCCCGGTTCAAGGAGGCGCACCCCGGCACTTGGATAGAGGAATGAATTTCCGGTCACCTCTGCAATGACATGAGGAATGCCGCTGGTGGCTTCTTCGGGGGAGGACTGACCGGGGAGTCTTTCGAACACCGAGATCCGCGCCCGTGGTCCATCATAGTTCCACTGGAAGAGAGGGAACTGACCGACGGTATGATCATTGTCCAGCGGAAAGACAAGTTCAATCCGCGAAGGATTTGAAAGAACAAACTTGAATGAGGCATGCCAGATCGTCGGCGAACTTTCGACCTCAATCCGGAACGTGTACACACCGGCGGGGAGGACGCCTGACGGAAGCGCTATTTCTTCGAATCGCTTCTTGGCGGTCGGGTCCATTCCATAATTGCCGTAGATGTCTTGCTTCCGGAGATCGAGGTTGGTGAATGACCGGCTCCCTTGTATGTCGAACGGGGCTGTCTCGTAGTGTGAAGCCGACGGAAACGACTCGTTATTGGCCAGCGTCACATCCATGAAAAGTCGCATCACAGCGCGGACCGACGGGGCATTGCCCACTGCTCCTCTGACCCGCAGGTCAATGGTGAAGAGCCACTTGGGAGATGTGGAGTTTATGAAATCCACATCCTGCAAGGTAAGCATATCAACGGGGGCTGCAGATGCAATGATGTCGATCGTCGGGGCCTGCGCATAGAGCGGCAGCGCCGTAGCGACGACGATGGCGATGAGAAGAAGGGGTGTTCTCATGAGATCGCCTGCATGAAAGTGGAAGAACTGCGTACGAAAAACAAAGTATAACAAATTACAGCACGTCGTGCAAACACCTAGAAATGCCGCAAATCGTTGTATACCACGAACGCCATGAACGCCAGCAACAACACGAACCCGGCTTTCTGGAGTGCCATTCGCACCTTCACCGGAACCTCGCGGCGAAAGATGGCTTCGTAAATGAGAAATACCATGTGTCCGCCATCAAGCGCAGGAAACGGAAGGAAATTGAGAATGGCCAGACTCATGCTCAGAAGAGCCATGAATCCAAGATAGGTGAGTAGTCCCAGCTCCGCTGTCTGCGTGGCCATCTGGGCGATCTTGATCGGTCCGCCAACGGATTGTGCAAACGCAATCTTGCCTGTGATGATCTGCCAGACTTGCTTCAGAAAAAGGACGCTCACGGTGAAGACGTCGCTCCAGGCGCGGGGAAATGACTGGAGAATCGAATACTCCACTTTGTGTACAGGGCCGTTGTAACGCAATGCATACCCTATGCCGATCATTCCTTCTGCCGTCGGGGTCGTTGTTCCCGTAAGTCTTTCCTTGTTCCGTTGCCACTCCATCCGCATCGATTTGCCGGCATTAGCCTGCACCAACGGCTTCACCTGAGTATCCGCGCCAAGAAGTGTTCCATTGATGGAAATCAGAACGTCCCCCGGCTTCAATCCCATCTTGTCGGCAGGCAAACCTGATTGCACCGTGGTCACGACGATTTCGGTATTCGTCGGAATTATGCCGAACGCACTTTCTGTGGGATCGGGGATCGATATGCGTGGAACCCGCACCTGGACCTGCTCATTCCGACGCATGACGGTGAAATCGATATCGTCGCCGGCGTGGTCGATGTAGACACCATTGAGAATGGCATCCCAATCGCTGACGCTGGTTCCATTCACTGCGAGAATACGATCGCCGCTCTGCAAACCGGCCCGAGCGGCAGAGCTCCCCTCAAGAACAGACCCAATTTCGGTGGTTTCACGAACCACCTTCCCCTGTACGTAGTTGATGCCCCAGAAAACTGCCACTGCGAGCAGAATGTTCATAATAACGCCGCCCGAAATTACGAGCATCCGTTGCCAGACCGGTTTCGCGCGGAACTCCCAGGGTTGAGCTTCCTGGGACAGGAAATCTGTATCGAAACTTTCGTCGATCATGCCGGCAATCTTGACGTATCCACCCACCGGAATCCAGGAGACACAATAGTCGGTGTCACCATAAGTCTTTCCGAACGCTCGCGGAGGAAAGCCGATTGAGAAACGGTCCACTCGCATTCCACACAGCTTAGCCGTAATGAAGTGCCCGAATTCATGGACGAATACAAGCACACCAAGGGTAATCACAAAATAGAGGACGGTCTCAAGAAACTGCATAGTTCTCTCTCACAAGGGGACGGCGTTCATTTGTTTCGACACGAATTCGCGGGTTTCTCTATCGGCACGAAGGATATCAGACAACTGGGGATGTTGAACCACATTGTGTGATGCCAGCGCCGCCTCGATCAAGTCGGGTATCGCGCTGAATGCAACGCGACCTTTGAGAAACTCGTGAACAGCCACCTCGTTCGCTGCATTCAGCACTGCCGGCGCGGTACCTCCACAACGCAACGCCCGAAAAGCAAGTGCTAAGCACCGGAATTTCTCCATATCGGGGGCAAAAAACGTCATGCACTGGAGTGCTGCGAAATCCAGACGCTGAAATACTGACCTCTGCCGCTCCGGATACGTGAGCGCATACTGAATCGGCAGTTTCATATCCGGTATTCCGAGTTGGGCCTTTATCGATCCATCCACAAATTCCACCATCGAGTGGATGATAGATTGCGGGTGGATAACGACGTCGATGTTGTCGGGCGCCAGGCCAAAAAGCCAATGCGCTTCGATCACCTCCAGCCCCTTGTTCATCAGGGTTGCCGAGTCGATGCTGATCTTGTTGCCCATCTTCCATGTTGGGTGCTGGAGCGCCTGTGCAGGTGTTATCTGCGCAAAGCTCTCCCGGTCAACATGAAGAAACGGACCGCCGGACGCCGTCAGAATCAGCCGTGCAACACTCTGTGCATCCTCGCCCTGCAGGCATTGCAGGATCGCGCAGTGCTCGCTGTCGATCGGCATGAGCTTCACACCGCGTTCGCGCACCTTCTGCATCACTAACTCGCCGGCCACAACCAGCGTTTCCTTGTTCGCAAGCGCAATGTCTTTGCCAGCCTCAATCGCACGTAAGGTGGGGAGTAATCCCGCAAAACCCACCAGGGAGCTGACTACAGTGTCCACATCTTCACGCGTGACTGCCTCGTACAAACCTTCCTCCCCCACCAGGAGTTCCGTTGTTCCATTCACGAGGTAACGCAATCGGCGGGCACTCGATTCATCCGGAACTACAACACCATGAGGACGAAACCTGTGGATCTGCTCGGCGAGCAAGTCCAGATTCCGGTGCGCCGTCAGATAGGTAACCCTGAAGCGATCCGGGAAGGTGCTGATAACATCCAGGCTGCTCCGCCCGATGGATCCAGTGGAGCCAAGGATGGCGATGTTAGTGAGGCGATTCACGTGAATTCACTCGTTTTATCAAGGTAACCAAACCCCGCTTGTATATCAAGCAAGAGGAAGCTACATTTCCATTGTATGCTCTCACTTTCATTGAAAAAAGGGGCCACTCGGGCCCGGTTGCGTACATGCTCTCTTGTGCTCTGTCATATGTGTGTCACATGACAGACATATGTCTGTCACATGTGTCACATGTCTGTCACATGAGCGTCATATGTCGTAGCGCTGTTGGTAGCGCTGTTGCCATTCTGTGCGCGGTTCTGGTGGCCGGCACCCTCCATTCTCAAACGCCTGATGTGCAGGCGAAGTTTCGCTTGGCCCAGGGGTTTGAGCAGGCAGGCGAGTTGGAGCGGGCTGCGGAACTCTATCGAGATCTTCTCCGGAAGGAACAGGGCAATGTTACATTTTTCGATGGGCTCCAACGGATGTATGTACAGTTGAAACGCTATGATGATGCCATCGGTGTGATCCGTGAACGGCTCAAAATGTTGCCGAATGACCCTACGCTCCATGGGTTGCTGGGTACGGTGCAGTATCGCGCTGGACGCGAACCGGAAGCGATGAGCGCATGGCAGCATGCGATCTCCATCGCGCCCGAGAGCCAACAGTCCTACCGGCTCGTTGCCAACCTGATGATTGAGAACCGGTTGCTCGACAGAGCGGCAGAGATATACAGGAAAGGCCGCGTGGCGTGTCACGATCCTCAGTTGTTCACCATTGAGCTCGCACAACTTCTGGTTGCGTCAATGGATTATGCGGGCGCAACGGAAGAGTTCTTGCGGTGGCTTGCGCAGAACCCCGCTCAGATCGCGTTTGTGCAGAACCGGCTGGCTGCATTCACCTACAAAGATGAGGGGCGGGTGGCGGCGATCCGGATAGTGCAGGCGCACCTCGATGACCAGCCAACACTCCGTCTGTACGAGCTTCTCGCCTGGCTGCATATGGAGGGAAAAGACTTCGACCGCAGCTTTGAGGTCTATCGGCGCATCGATGAACTCTCCGGAGCCAACGGCGTCGCACTTCTGGGCTTTGCCGATCGAGTCTTTCGCGAACGCGCCTATGGTGTTGCGTCCCGGGCATACAGTGAAGCTATGGACCGGCCGTTGCCTGCACAACGCGTTCCCCAGGCCAGGTATGGCCGTGCGTGTGCGCTCAAGGAGCTCCAGGATGCGGCTGATAGCGGGGCTGTTCGGGTTTGGACCCGTTTACGGCCGGTCGACGATGCGCGCACGCGCTTGACGGAAGCAGTGACCGCATTCGCCAAAATCGTTGAGGAGTATCCACAAACCGAGTACTCTGCAAAATCGCAGTATCAGATTGGTCTCATTCAACTGCGCCACTTCCAGGACCTCAACAGCGCATCCAGAACGTTCCAGATGGTGCTTGCAGAACCGGCGGTGACTCCTTCCGTGCGCATTGATGTGCAATTGCGGATGGGTGAGCTCTTGACCGCGCGGGCCGACACGATCAATGCGGTTGCAGCCCTGCGGACCGTTCTCTCGTCACCTGGCGCGACCCCGGATCAGACGGACGAAGCGCAACTCCGTCTTGCCGAGATCGCTTTTTTCAACGGACACATCGATGATGCCGTGAAATTGCTTGCGACAATTTCGACAAATGTGCAGAACGACTTTGCCAATGATGCCATCGAGCTGCAGGTATTGTTGCAGGAGAATACGGGCGGGCCGCCTCAAGCGATCATGCAATATGGTCGAGCGGAGTTTCTCGCCCGCCAGCACAGGAATAGCGAAGCCGTGCAACTTCTAACGGATCTCGTGCAGACATTTCCGGGATCGCCACTCGTCGATGATGCATTGCTGCGCGCAGGAGGGTTGCTCACACAGGCCGGACTCTATCAAGAGGCGATTGCATTGTACGATCGCCTTCTCACGCAATTCCACGAGCAAAGCAAAATGCTCGACCGCGCACTGTTCAGGATGGGCGAGATATATCAGTTCGGACTCGCACAGCCCGCAACGGCAATCAGTACATACGAACGTTTGCTCTCGGAGCAGGCACAATCGGTTCTTGCCAACGAGGCGCGTAAGCGCATACGGGCGCTGCGGGGAGAATCGTTGTGAAGATGCCCGGAGTGAAATGGCGGATCTGCATCCTGTTGGTGAGTGTGCTCTGTACCACGTCGTCAGCACAAAACAAGATTCTGGTACAGATGGATCTCCAGCAAACCGATCATCTGAAAGCCTATGGTATTGCCTATTGGGCTCTGTCGAAGAGCATGGAGGTTGATTGGCTGCTCAATTACCGTGGCGGGTCTTTCATGATGGATGATAATCCGGTGCTTGCCACCGAATGTAGCGTCCGCGGGGTTGCGTTCGAGGAGGTGACGGCTTCCACGGCGGTACAGATCTACGCCGAAGTGCAGCGCGATGATAACAATATGGATGTCGTTCGCCTGGAAAAAGCCCCGAAGATTGCAGTATATGTGCCCCCGGGATACAAACCCTGGGATGATGCCGTCACGCTTGCCCTGGAGTATGCGGAAATCCCCTACGACAAGCTCTGGGACAAGGAGGTGCTGCAAGGGAAGCTTCACGAGTATGATTGGTTGCACCTCCATCATGAAGATTTCACAGGTCAGTATGGAAAATTCTTCGCGTCCTTTGCGAGTGCCGACTGGTATCTGGAGCAGCAAGCGATGCTTGAAAAGGAGGCCCGCACGCTCGGATACAAGAAGGTTTCGGAACTCAAGAAAGCCGTTGCCCGCACCATCAAGGAATTCATCTCCAGCGGTGGGTTCATGTTTGCCATGTGTTCTGCGACCGATACCTACGATATTGCGTTGGCGGCTGAGAATACGGACATTTGCGATGTCATGTATGACGGCGATCCTCCCGACCCCGATGCACAATCGCGCCTTGACTTTTCAAAAACGCTGGCATTTACGAACTTTACGCTTGAAAAGAATCCGCTTCGATATGAATACTCTGATATCGACCAGCCCCCGAGCGATTTGCTCGCACTCCAGAATCCGGAGACAGACTACTTCACGCTCTTCGAGTTCTCCGCCAAGTTCGACCCCGTTCCGACAATGCTGACGCAAAATCATGTGAACGTGCTGAAAGGCTTTCTCGGGCAAACCACAGGCTTCAAGAAGGCCTGTATCAAGAAAACCGTCATCATTCTTGCCCAGAAGGACGGGACAGACCAGGTGCGTTACCTTCACGGCAACTATGGCCGCGGCACGTTTACGTTCTACGGCGGGCATGATCCGGAAGACTACCAGCATGCGGTGGGAGATCCGCCGACGGATTTGTCACTGCACAAAAACTCGCCGGGATACCGGCTTATCTTGAACAACATTCTCTTTCCTGCGGCAAAGAAGAAACAACAGAAAACCTGAACTGTTCAACATAACGTACCACCTCTGCACTCATCATTAATTTTGGAGGTTCTATGCGTTCCTTTGCTCTTGTCGTCGCCCTTCTTATCACAACAGCCGCCATCGCGCAGCCGGTCGTGGGGGGATTGGCTCCATCCGTGAACTTCGGGGCCCATGTAAATTTCATGAACGCGAATTTCCCGGGTCCCCAAGTCAACGGGGCGACCGCGCTGAAAGATGTCTATGGCCCGGGTTTCGGCGGTGGAGTCCATCTCGACATCCAACTGGCCATGTTTAGCTTTCGGGTCTCAGGCGACTATCTCTCGTTCTCTCCGGACAATGACAAGTACCGAACGGGTCTGGAAGGTATCATTGGCACAGCTGCGGGACAATTCAGCGTCCAAGGAGGCGGCATCACCATGTGGTCCGGCAATCTGAACGCCAAGATAGCTATCCTCCCCTTGCCGATCATCAAACCCTACATGACAGCGGGCATCGGATTGGCCAGACTGAGTGTTGATGACGCAAAAGTGATGCAGGGCGGGACGGAAACCAAAGCCTATGCAGGCTTTTCCTCGCTCACGAAGACGGCGTATAATGTCGGGGCGGGTGTCGATCTGTCAATCGGTGTCACGCTGTTTCTCGAGGTCAAGTACGTGTGGGTGGTCACTGATCCGGAGACGAGCACACTTGTTCCTGTGACGATCGGCATCACGTTTTAGCGCGACAGTGCGCACAGAGGCCTGATTCGCAATAGGTCCGGTACAGTTCAATTGCACCATGGTGAAGGATGGCGGAGTTGATCGTTAGTGCTCCGTGAAGAACATTCCGTTCTACAGTTCGGGTAATGCTGTTACGTTGTGGTGGCGGTAACGCTCGTGCGAGTGTGCGCGCATGCAGATGTAGGGTGCGGTCAGCAAACAATCGCGCGTGAAGAAGTGCAGCCGGGACAAAGGTGTTGAAGATGATCGCGTCAATGCGATCCGTGCCGAGAGCAATAGATGGTCCCGGCGCGCTTCCGCGAAAATGCAGGTGTGTACTCCAGAACTCATCGGGGGTGAATGCAAAGAACTCTCGCAGCCTTTCCCGGCGCTGGCGCGTTGTAAGGCCGGGTGTGCGAAAACACTTCAGGATCTGCCTCGCCCCGCTCTTCTGCAGAAGTCGAGGCAGAATATGGCTGAGCACCGCGAGCCGCGCAGTGGGGAAATTGACAGGACGCAGGCGGAAGAACAGCCAATCGGCCTCGTGCATCAGAGGGCAATGCAACTCTTTGCGGAGGCTCCCCCATCGTTTCCGCAAGCGCAGAACGTAGTGTCTGCTTTCCTTATCCTTCAGGCCCCGCGAAGAAGGCAGCAACCCTGAAACTCCAAAGAGCAATGCCATCATCACATCGCTGCCTTCGCACGCCCACCGCTGTAGCACCGGGAGCTGAACAATCTGGGCAAGTTCACGGAAGGGTTTCTTGTTCTTCGCGTACCCCATGCCTTCTACAATGCCTTCGTACAGCAATTGATCCCAGACGGCATCAGCCGTGAGTTCGTTCCTCGTCGAGTGCTCTACCCTCAGCAACTCGTTCAATCGCGCATCGAGTACCGCCACGCGGCGTTCGATTCTCTCCCACCCCAGATGCAGTAACGTTCGTCGTAGTTTTTCTGGTGCCTCCGGGAGCGTAGCGACGGCACAGGAGAACGTGTTGGAATTGTGGATCGGCATGACCGGAAGGAAGCCTCCATCCGGTTGCATCACAAGTGTCGGGACGCGCCGCTTCCCTGCTGTGCGTGCCACGTACTTCAGGCGGCCACGGAGTCCAACGACGTGAAGGATCACCCCGTTGTAGTGTACATCGGCGTTGTGATGATGGAGCTCCCAGTCGCGCTCATGGAGATGCACCTCCACATCGCCGCGATACAAGCGGCCATCCAGACGAATCAGTGCGTCAAGATAGTCAGGACCACCATCGCTGTTGGGTCGCCCCGGAGAGAGAACGAAAAGCGGTCTATCATCAGAAGCACAAAGAAGCGTAACAGGTGTGATGTGCTCCCAGGTGCGGCGGATGGATGCTTCCGATGACCCATCCTTGTTCAATGCGTTGGAGAATCTCGATATCCGTTGATCTGATCCCGCATTGCCTGCGCCGCTGAACGGGCAGCGCCGGCGAAATCCTCGCCGGCAGAAGCATAGATCACGTTCCGGCCTGCGTTAATGATGGCCAGGAAACCATGGGTGTCGCAACCGTACTGCACGGCACGCTTGAGATCTCCACCCTGCGCGCCCACACCGGGAATGAGCAACGGAAGGTGAGGCGCAAGCAAACGGATACGCTTCAACTGGGCCGGGCGGGTTGCTCCTGCGACAAGGCCGATGTTCCGGTGTGTATTCCACCGTTTGACGCGCAGAATGACCTGCTCATACAGAGGTTTTCCTCCGGCTTTCAAATACTGAAAGTCTCTCGCTCCGGGATTTGAAGTCAGTACGAGAACAAAGACGCCATGTTCAGGAGTGCGGAAGAATGGTTCGAGAGAATCCCGGCCCATATAGGGATGCACCGTTGATGCATCGAAACGCAATTCGTTGATGAGCGATCGTGCATAAAGATCTGAAGAGTTTCCAATGTCGCCCCGTTTTCCGTCTGCAATGGCGATAACGGATGACGGAATATGCTTTCGTGTCTCGTTCAGCACCCACCAGCCCCGTTCACCGAGAGCTTCGTAAAAAGCCAGATTCAGCTTGTAGGCGCAGACGAGATCGCACGTTGCGTCGATCAGGCGCTTGTTGAACTCCAGAACTCCTTCGGACGTGTGCGACAGATGCGGGGGGAGTTTGGTGATGTCGGTATCAAGACCGATACAAAGGAGGGAATTCTGAGCAGCTTGAATTGTGCGGAGGCGATCGGTAAACGGTGCCATGGGTTCTCTTGTTGTATATTACACAGAAATCTCCATTTTTGCGATGCCCCTCAGTGCCTATTGCCTCGTGCCTGAACCCGGAACCCGATACCCCTATCACCCTGCTCCTTACCTTGTGCCTAACGCGTAAACCCGGAACCCGATACCCGGAACCCCTACCGCATTACCCATCGCCTCGCACCCAACGCTTAGACCCGGTACCCGACACCCGGAACCTAACACCCGGAACCCGATACCCCTACCACACTACCCATTACCTGGTGCCTATCTTCTATTCCCCCCAGACCCCAGCCCCTGCTCCTCCGTG
>PMMO01000171.1 GCA_003162215.1 Ignavibacteriota bacterium | reverse complement strand
GAAATAGCGGAAGCTCATTTTCATCTCCCCGGATTCAATGCGGGAGATTTCGATAAGATCGTTCAGAAGTGAGTTGAGGCGCATCGCATGTTTGTGCGCCTTTTCCAGGAACGCCCGGTTGACTGCCGGATCATCCACCGCCCCATCCAGCAACGTCTCCAGAAAGCCCTGGATGGAAAAGATCGGCGTGCGCAGTTCATGCGACANNTCGATGTCATTGCCGAGCCGCTCGGCCATCTCGTTGATCGACGTGGCGAGTGACGCGATCTCATCGTTCGTTGACACGGTAACGCGCTGTCGAAGATCTCCGTCCCTTATCGCCTGCGCGGTTGTTGCGATGGCGAGAATCGGCTTCGTAATGCTCCGGGCTATCTGAACACTAAAGAGCAGAATCAATGCTATGGTCCCCAGCCCGATTGTCCAGATCGTGAGTCTGACCCGTGATGTCACCTCGCGGATTTCGCCCAGGCCCATGGCAGCGCGGACGAAACCGTTTGTGAGCATCGGGTCGTTGCTGCGGTTAAGCATGCGGGCTGCATACAGGTACTCTTCCCGCGTCGTGGCGCTTCGACGGGTGGCCAGGCCTAGTCCACCCCGTTGCGCAGCCAGGATCTCAGGCCGCTGTGCATGATTCTCAAGATGGCGAAGAGAATCCCGCGGAAAACTCGAATCGAACACCACGATACCGTCACTCCGGATGATGGTCAGCCGGATGCGCAGGGCATGTGCCACACTGCGGACTGTTTCGTCTGTGGATCCGGAGGAATCTACCCTCAGTGTCCCGGCTTCGAGTAGCCGTGTGAAGAGGTCGGTCTGATCGCCGAGGGCGCGGGCGTTGGCATCATCGAGGTAGTTCGTGATCTGCCAGGAGGAAATCGCGCTGACAAGAACCACCCCTGCAATGAGAAGTATCGCATAGAATGAGGATATGCGGGTGCGTAGTGTCATGGTCTCCTTACCATCACCCTCTCGCNNCTTTCCATTGACATCAACGATAAGATTGACAGTACTCACCTTCTGGCCGTCCATGGATGGCGGGAGAGAGTTCTTACACGCGGAACCGGTAGCCAACCCCTTTAATCGTCTCGATCATGTCCGCATCCTTTCCAAGCTTCTCCCGTATCTTGCGGATATGCACATCCACCGTGCGATCGATGACCACGACGTCGGTGCCCCATATGGTGTTTAACAGAGCTTCGCGCGTGAAGACGCGTCCGACATGTCCGGCAAGCAGAGCGAGGATCTCAAATTCCTTCTTGGGAAAGAACACCTCTTTCTTTCCGATCTTCACCGTATAAGTCGACCGGTTGATCTCCAGCCGGCCGGTTGTAATCGTTTCATGCTGATCGCTTCCCGCTGCGCCTGCGCTCCCCGCGCGACGGAGGACGGCCTTCACGCGTGCAACCAGTTTGCGGGGACTGATGGGCTTCTGAATGTAGTCGTCGGCGCCGAGTTCCAGCCCCACCACTTCGTCAACCTCGCTCGCGCTTGCGGTGAGAAACACAACGGGAGTCGTTCTGGTGGCCGGGTGTGACTTCAGTCGGCGGCAGGTTTCAAAGCCGTCCATGACAGGCATCATCAGGTCGAGGATGACGAGATCGGGTGGAGGAGTGGTCTTCTCGAGTGCTTCCTTCCCGTTGCGTGCGGGCAGGACCTCGAACCCTTCTTTCGTGAGGTTATACCGGATAAGATCGACGATATCTTCTTCGTCGTCGACGACCAGTATTCTCTTTTTTACCGTAGTCATAGGGCATCAGGAAAGCGTCACTTCTTTCCCCCGTTTGGCTGAACGATACACCGCGTCAACCACTTTCATGCGTTGGACCGCTTCATCACCCGTGGAGATCACGGGGTGCAGGTTCTTCACTGCACCGAAGACATGCCGCAGTTCGTTTTCGTAGGAACGCTTGAACAGCGCCGGTGCGGGCCCTATTTTCGAAGGGGTGAGGTTCACGAGGTTGCCGTGAAGCTCTTTGTAGATTTTGAGGGGATTCAAACTTGCGCTGCCGTCGGTGCCGTGAATGTAACAGTACAGAACATCCGCATCGAGACACATTGACCAGCTGACTTCGATATTTACGATTGCACCATTCTTCAGCGCAAGCGAAACGACCGAAGTGTCTTCCACCTGCTTTGTTCTATGGCGGTAATGCGATGCCGTTACGCGTTTCACTTCGGGATAGCTCATCATCCAGAGGGCAAGGTCCAGCATCATGATCCCCTGGTCGATGAACACCCCGCCGCCCGATTTTTCCTTCTGTGTGATCCAGGCGCTGTCAAATGCCCGTTTGCGCAGCCATCCCGTGCGCGCATAATAGACCTTGCCGAGTTCTTTGCCATCGATCAGGCTCTTGAGGATCATTGTGTCGGGCCGGAACCGATGATTCATCCCGACCATAAGCTTGCGCTTGTGTTCCTTCGCCGCCAGGGCCATCTCCTCCGCCTCGGCAAAGGTGCGGGCAATGGGCTTTTCGACAAGCACGTCTTTGCCTGCGCGAAGTACCGCGAGCGTAACATCCCGATGCGCGTCTGTGGAGGTGCAGATAATGACAGCGTCAATATCTTCCTTCGCAAGCATCTCGTTGACATCAGTGTACTGTCGGGGGATGTTGTATTTTTCCCCGACGAGGCGAACCCTTGCCCTGTCGCGGTCACAGAGTGCCACGACCTGCGCTTCGGGCATTTTCATGAGGAGCGGGAGATGAATCACCTGCGCCACCCAGCCCGCACCGACGATTGCCGTTTTCACTCGATCCATGGTTCAGGATATGCGATTGGTGGATGAGGGAACGCATGCTTTGACGAAACGCGTGATGCCCGCGGCATCAAGGCCGAGTTCCGCCGCAAGTTCCGCTGGTGATCCATGATCAACGAAACGATCAGGAATGCCATGGATGTGTATTTCAGGGCCGTGCGCATGGTGAGCCGCAAGGTATTCCGCCACGGCACTGCCGAATCCGCCGATACCGGCGTTGTTTTCGACCGTGACGACATGCTTGAAGCGAGTCGCAACGTCGTCAAGCAACGAAGTGTCAAGCGGTTTCACAAAACGCATATTGACAACTTCACACGTGATGCCGTCGCGCCCCAGATTAGCTGCCGCCTGCAGGGCGGGGTGCACCATGTCTCCTATGGCCAGGATCGCCATATCAGTGCCGGTGCGCACGATTTCGGATTTGCCAATGGGAATGAGGTCAAACTGTTGCTTCAGTAGCACTCCCACTCCGTTGCCCCGCGGATAACGAAGCGCGATCGGCCCTTCACCATGCATGACCGCTGTGTACAGCATATCGCGGAGCTCGTTCTCGTCCTTGGGGGCCATGATCGTCATGCCGGGGATCATGCGGAGGTAGCTAAGATCGAACACGCCGTGATGTGTCGGCCCATCCGCTCCGACAACGCCGCCACGATCGAGTGCAAACACGACGTGGAGGTGCTGCAGCGCAACGTCGTGGATGATCTGGTCAAATGCGCGCTGCAGGAAGGTGGAGTATATGGCAACAACCGGAATACATCCCTGGGTTGCAAGGCCGGCGGCAAACGTGACACCGTGCTGTTCGGCAATACCGACGTCATAGAAGCGATCGGGCATCTCCGCCTGGAGCTTGTCCAGCCCGGTCCCGTCCGGCATGGCTGCCGTAATGCCAACCAGGTTCGGAATCATTCGTGCGAGCTCAACCATGGCGGCACCGAACACTTTTGTATACGCCGGAGGACCGCCTGTTTTCTTCGCTGATTGCCCGGTGACTTTGTCGAACGGGGTGACTCCATGCAGCCTCTGCACGTCTTCTTCCGCCGGTTTGTAGCCCTTCCCTTTCTGCGTGATGGCGTGCACGAGGATCGGGCCGTCGTAATTCTTCACTTCCTGGAAGATGCGCACCAGCTGTGTAAGATTGTGTCCGTTGATCGGGCCGAAGTATCGGAATCCAAGAGCTTCGAACAACATTCCGGGCGTGACGATCACTTTGAGTCCGCCCTCGACGCGTGCAGCTGCGCGCCGGATACGGTCTCCCCATTGGTCGAGCTTGCCGGTCAGATCGTACACATTTTTCTTAAAGGTGTTGTACTGCGGGCTTGCAATGAGCTCGGTGAAGTAGTTGGAGATTGCCCAGACATTCGGTGCGATGGACATGTTGTTGTCGTTGAGAACGACAATGAAGTTCTTTTTCAGAAGACCGGCATTATTCATCCCTTCGTATACCATGCCGCCGGTCATGGATCCATCGCCGATCACTGCCACCACGTTGTAGGTTGCGCCGGTGAGATCCCGCGCAGCCACCATGCCGAGCGCGGCAGAGATCGATGTGCTTGCGTGTCCGGCTCCGAATGTATCGTACGGGCTCTCTGAACGCTTCAGAAAGCCGCTGAGGCCGTGGTATTGCCTGATGGTGTGAAAGCGTTCCTTGCGTCCCGTGAGAATTTTGTGGGGATAGGCCTGATGACCGACATCCCAGACGAGCTTGTCTTCAGGCGTATTGAATACGTAGTGCAGTGCAACGGCAAGCTCGACAGCGCCGAGGCCCGCGCCGAGATGGCCGCCCGTTTGCGCGACTACTTCGATCAGGAATTGCCGTACATCGTTGGCAAGTCCTTTCAGATCCTGCACCGACATCGTGCGCATGTCAGCGGGTACAGAAACACGATCGAGATACGGATATTGAGTTCCGCCGCTCATTCTTCTTTGTCATCACGTTCTTCAAACGCGCCTTTGGCATTCTTGCTGAGGCGCTTGAGCGTGAGCTCCGCTTGTGCGAGGCGTTCACTACAGGCTTTGGAAAGGTCCAGTCCTTCTTCGTATAACCGGAGCGATTCCTCGAGCGGGACATCGCCGCGCTCGAGTCGGTTCACGATGTCTTCGAGCCGTTTCAGCGACTGCTCGAATGTCGGGACGTCCTGGTCGCGCTTTTTCGTGGGCATAGGAATCAACAAATCCTTGATGGAACAGTACCATCATGAAAGGAAATCGTCACATCATCGTCCGTGTGCAGAGAGGCGGCAGCACCGATGATCTTGCCGTTTTTCCGGACCATGGCGTAGCCTCGTTTCAGCGTGAGTGTGGGGTCAAGCGCAGCGAGCCGTTGCCCGATGCCCCTCACCTGTGACGCTTCAAGTGCGTACCGATGCGAAGCAAACGCGCCCATTGAACGCGTCAACTCGTCGATGTGCTGACTGTGACTGTGGAGCAGGTCAATGGGTCTGTTGAAGGCGTGACTTTTCAGCAGGTAGCCGATGTGCTCTCTATGCTGTTTGAGTCGTGAAGCAAGAGATTCACGCATAGTATAGGCAAAATCACGAAGAATCTCAAGAACTGACACGCGGTCTCTCACCACGATTTCGGCAGCTGCGCTGGGTGTGGGGGCACGCACATCGGCCACAAAGTCTGCGATGGTGTAGTCAATCTCATGACCGACGGCACTCACCACGGGAATCTGCGATGCCGCAATTGCCCGCGCCAAGACTTCTTCGTTGAACGCCCAGAGATCTTCCAGCGATCCGCCCCCGCGTGCAACGATGATGACATCCACCTTCCCGAATGCATTGAGGTCGCGTACTCCCTGAGCAATCTCCTCCGCGGCACCCGCGCCCTGGACGCGCACGGGGACCAGGAGAATCGTCAGCGCGGGAAAACGGCGTCCGAACACGTGCATCATATCATGCAGAACGGCGCCGGTTTTCGATGTCACAATGCCGATTCGTTCGGGATACTGCGGGAGCGGTTTCTTCCGACTGACATCGAAGAGCCCCTCGGCCGAGAGTCTTTCCTTCAGCCGTTCAAACGCCATCTGCAGTTCGCCGGCGCCAAGCGGCTTGATCGATGTAACGTCAATCTGGTAGGTTCCGCGGACCTCATACACGGTGATGCGCCCGGTGACGATTACTTTCATACCATCACGGGGCATCAGCGGGAGGTTTTGGACGCGACTGCGCCAGAGAACGGCCGAGAGCTGTGAGGTTTCATCCTTGAGCGTGAAGTAGACGTGCCCTGAAGTGTGGTGCTTGAGGTTGGAAATCTCACCCACCACATCTACAGAGGGAAAGCCGGTCTCGAGCACCTGTTTGATGCGGCGGGACAGCTCGCTCACTGTATATTGTCGGGTGGCATTCATTACTGGAGTAGTGCAAGATAGCGAATTTTCCGCTTGCAACCATCGTTGAATGACAGAAAAAAAGGTGTATATTGAACGACTATGAAACTCGATGTGATGGCAATAGGGGCTCATCCTGACGACGTCGAACTCTCGTGCGGGGGGACCGTGGCAAAGCTGGCCCGCCAGGGCCATCGTGTCGGCCTCGTTGACCTTACCGACGGGGAGATGGGGACGCGCGGTTCGCGTGAAATTCGTGCAGCAGAGGCCGCTGAAGCCGGCCGCATTCTCGGCATCGCAAGCCGCGACACGCTGCGGATCCCCGATGCCGGGATCGAAATCACGCGTGACAACATGCTGGCGCTTGTGCGCGTCATCCGTATGCATCAGCCCGACGTGCTGCTCATTCCTCATCCTCTCGATCGCCACCCCGACCACGAGCACGCTCACGTGCTCGCCCGGGAAGCATGGTACTACGCCGGTCTCCGGAAAATCGAAACGGAATTCGACGGCAGGCCGCAGCAGCCGCACCGTCCACGCTCCTGCTACCACTTCATGCAGTGGTTTGAATTCGCTCCCTCATTCATCGTCGATATCACCGAGACATTTGATCAGCGGATCGAGGCGATGCAGGCATTTCGCTCGCAGTTCTACGATCCTGACAGCAACGAACCTGCGACAATCCTCAGTACCCCCGAGTTCCTTGAAATGATCCGTACGCGGGCCGAGTATTACGGCGACAAGATCGGCGCAAAGTACGGTGAGGCGTTCTTCTCGCCGGCGAGCATTCCCGTGCCGGATCTGTTCACACTCCATCGGTAATATGCACACGATCCACCCATTCCTCGTGCATTTTCCGATCGCGCTGCCGGCGATGTGTCTCGTCTTCGAGCTTGTGGCATGGTTCTCCCGCAAGCCCGAGCTTTCTCAGTTCGGCTGGTGGCTTCAGGTGGTGGGAACCGTGTGGGTGATTGTGGCGGCGCTCAGCGTCTTCGCCGTGTTGGTGTTCTTCCGGTTTTCGTCACACCGCGCTCTGCCTGCCGGGTGGTCACGGCTCTACCTCGCAGCCCTGGCTGTTGGCGTCACCTCACCCTCACCCTGAGGTTCCGATTCGGTGCGCATCTGCGCACCTTCCGGCGCACGCCGGATAATCGTGATCAGGAACCCCGCAAGGAGAACGATCACTCCCGCCCAGACCAGATTGATCAACGGCTTTATGCTGACGTCAACCACGAGCACGTCTTCCTTGGCTGTCCCCGCCGCCCCGTTCCCTTTTTGCATCGCCGGTTGCTGCACTCTTTCCTGTTGATCGAGCGAGAGAGGCGCAAGGTACAGATCGCGAAGGAGCAGGTTGGCGATATCAGGATGACGCATCACGCCGTTGTTGTAGGTGCTGAAGAACATCACCGGTTTGAGAACGATGTCCATTTTCTCGCGCTCGACCCGGATTTTGAACTCGTAGCGATCTTTTTCGAATTCGTGGAATCCCTCGTATGTCAACCGGAAGCCGAGTGCTTCAACGCTCTTTCCCTGCGGCAATGACACGGTCTGCTTCCTGTCGTACTCTGACGACACAACACACCCGAGGAGCAACAGGCCAACGCCGATGTGTGCAACGGCACCGCCGGCAAGCCTCGGATTGGTCCTTGCTATCCGCCAGCCCACCTGAACGTTCGTCACGAGGGCGAACATGGCGGATGCAAGCAGTGCGAGCACAAGAGGCTGTGTGACACCCAGCGCGAGCGACAGCGCCGCAGTGATAACGGCTCCCGCTACCGGTGCGATCAACGACCCGAGGAGTGAGCGCACGTCGGATTTCGTCCACCACAGAAGTTGCCCCATTCCCGCCAGCACGCCGATGGCGAAGCCCAGGGGCATGATGGTCCGGGAATAGTAGGAGATATCCACTGCGCTCTTTTTGCCGTACAGGATATCCGTAATCATCGATGAAGAAGTGCCGATGGTGACGAGCACTGCGATGATCACAAGCGTCGAAGCGCCCAGGAAGAGAGCGAATTCACGCGAGATGTAGTGGTGCCGCACAGGACGGTGCGGGAATTCTTTCCACCGGCGGATGAAGAGGAAGACCGGGAAACTTGTGGCGAGAAGCAACATGCCCACGAGCAGCCAGTAGGCCCACATGCCCGGATCAACAAACGAATGGACAGAGGTATCCCCGAGCACTCCGCTTCGCGTGAGGAACGTGGAATAGACAACGAGGATGAAACAGAGAATACCCAGCGCGAGGTTTGTGCGGACAAACGCACCGCGTTTGCGCTGCGAGAGCGTGGTGTGGATGGCTGCGACTCCGACGAGCCAGGGAACCAGCGAGGAATTCTCGACAGGATCCCAGCCCCAATAGCCTCCCCACCCGAGCGTCTCATATGCCCAGACACCGCCCATCATGATTCCGGTCCCAAGCACGAACGTTCCGAACACGAGCCAGGGGGTGGCAGCCTTAAACCAGGAATCATAGTCCCGTTTGAGCATTGCGGCAACGGCATAGGCGTACGGCACACCCATCGCCGCGAACCCGCTGAACAGCACTTGCGGATGTATCACCATCCAGTAGTTCTGCAAGAGCGGATTCAACCCCCGCCCGTCGGCAGGAAGGAAACCGGCTCCGACTTCGCCCGGGAATGATTCCCAGACGGAGAGGAACGGGTTCTTGACGAGGAGCATGAGCAGCAGCATCAGCTCGATGCCGCCAAAGACGCTCATCACCTGGGGTTCGTACCCGTGGCGCGCGGAATGCCGCAGGAGAAAGATGCCGATGAGAGCGGTGTAGAGGGCCCAGAGCATGAAGCTCCCTTCCTGCCCCGCATAGAAAGTGGAGATCAGCAGCGGCGTGGGGAGATCGCGGGAGCTGTAGCTCCAGACATACGTATACTGGAATTGATGCGTGAGGATGAGATACAGGAGAGTTGCAGCACTCAGGAGTACCGCGAGGATGGTGGTGATAAAGCCAAGACGGCCGATGGTCAGGGCTTGCGACGACTCCCGCAGGTGACAGCGTGCATAGGCCAGAACTGAAACAGAACAGGCGACAAACGCCAGCTTCACGAGCAGGCCGCCGATCATAGGCACTCCTGAACATCGAATGAACAGTTCTACATTGCGGTCATTGCGAGGCACGAAGGGGCGTAGCCCCGTAGTGCCGTGGCAATCTCGCCTCTCCCGATGCCCTCAATGGCGAGATTGCCGCGTCGTTGAGAAGCACTCCTCGCAAAGACAGAACGCTTCGTCGCTCGAAGGGGCGCACCACACCTACGACTGGGGTTTTACTACTTCGCTTCCCTTCGCTTCGTACTTTGAGGGGCATTTTGTCAGCACTTCGTTTGCGTGGAAGTAGCCCTCCTTGGTAAAGCGCCCTTTGGCAACGACACTGGTGGCGAGTTCGAAGTTGTTGGGGGCAGCGCCCTCGAGGATCACCTGGCACTCCTTGCCGTGATCATCCACAAGGTAGAACGAGAACTGACCGGTTGAAGCGTTGAATTTTGTCTCGCGTTCCTTGTTCCACGTTCCCTTGAGCTGGACCTTCTTTCCTTTGGCCATGGCGCCGGCGATATCCGTGTACTCGACGTTGCTGTCGAGAAACGAATATGCGCCGAAGATGATGAAGACCAGAATGATGACTGCGCCGACAATGGTTTTCGTGTTCATGACAACATTCCTCTCTTCAATGCTGCTCTCTGTGCATGTCACGTTCGAGTTTCTTCAGCCGCCCGTCGAGTCGAAAGAGATAGATGTACAGGCCGAACCAGATGCCGACCGCGATGATCAGCACGATGTAGAGTTGGTGTTGGGCGAGAAAATCCACAGCTATCCTTTCGGCTGGTGGTGATACTCAAGTCGTGCAGTCCGCACGCGCAGCGACAGCATCCAGAGGAAGAGCAGCGTAAAGGCGATCAGCGATGAGAAGAACACTACGCGCATATTCAACGACATCTTGAATTCGATGACGGGGCCGGCGCCGTCAGGATCTCCTTTTGCCCCGGGATGAAGGCCGGTCATGATCCGGGGCATGATGAACACGAAGAACGGCACCGTGACGGCAGCGATGATGGAATAGACGGAAGATAGCGTGGCGCGTTTTTCCTCAACCTCCACAGCTGCGCGGAGGGAAAAGTAGGCGCCATAGATCAGGAGCAGAACGAAGATCGACGTTTCGCGGGGATCCCAGTTCCAATAGGAACCCCAGTTGAATTTCGCCCAGATGGCTCCTGTGACCGTTGCAAGCACACAGAACAGGAGTCCCAGTCCGGCCGCCGAAGCGGATGTGAGGTCATCCATCGGATCTTTGCGGCGCAGGTACCGGATCCCGTAGATCATGCTGGTAATGAACGCCATGACGCTCAACCAGGCGGTCGGCACATGAAAGAAAATGATCCTCGCTTTTTCTTCGAGGCCGGGGATGGAGGGAAATTCGTACCAGTGCTGTGGGTGCTGTACCATCGGCAGCCCGAGAGCGGCAACGATGACGAGTGTGAGGAGAACGCCGAGGAGTATCCGCAAGGTCATGCCGTCAGTCTTTCCAGATATACTCAAAGAGCAGTGTGGACACGGTGATTACCACGACAATGTACGAAATCAGGATTTGAAATTCACCTGCCGCCTCGCCGAGAGGAGCGCCGTCCGAGGCCAGGCGCGTAGCGTTAATGACTGTCATGAGCAAGGGCAGCAAAATAGGAAACGACAAAACGGGGTACAACGTTCCCTTTGTATTTGCCCGGGCGATGATTGCAGCGATGATCGTGGATGCGGCGGCGAGTCCGACGCTGCCGAGCGCGATCGTCAGGAGAAAAATACTCAGTGTCCGCACAATGAAACCGTTGATGAAAAAGGCATACAGCACCACGGTTAACAGCGTGAGACCGGCTCCCAGGACAAGATTGAAGAGCAGTTTTCCGGCAAAAACCGCGCCGGGAGGAGTCAGCAGCTGCAGAGTCATTCCTGTCCCCCGCTCTTCTTCCATCACAAAGGTTCTGGAAAGCCCCGACATCGCGGCGAAGAATATCACCACCCAGAGCATTCCTGCGAGCACTTCAGGGGAAGCGCCCTCCCCGCCCAGGGAAAAGAGAATGATCGAGATCGTGGTCACGACAAACATCACCAGGGCGCTCATGGCATAGCGGGTTCGCAGTTCGGACCGCCAATCCTTGAGAAACACCGCAAGAGACGCACGGATCCACCTTAGCGTTGTGGTCTCACGCACGGACATTGAGATCCACCTTTCGTTCGTGGACATCGATGTCCGAGAGATCGTTCGTTGCTACAACGAGGATGCCGCGCGTCCGCTGCTCCGTCATGATACCGCGCACGATCGTCATGCCGTCGGCGTCGAGGTTGGACATTGGCTCATCGAGGATCAAAATGCGGGGGTGATGTGCCAGCGCCAGCGCATATTTCAATCGCTGCTTCATGCCGGAGGAGAAGCCGTGCACAGGATCCGCCCTCTTCGGGTCGAGGGCGACGCGCGCGAGCAACTCTTCGTGGATGCGCGCATCTCCGTGGAGACCGCGTAATGCAGCAGCGAGCTGGAGGTTCTCCATGGCGGAGAATTCGTCGTACAGCTGGAGGTACGGAGATACAAGACCGAACAGCGCCTTCCGGGTGAATGCATTCAACGGGCCCGCCCCGGTAATGTCGACACTTCCCTGGCTGGGACTCAGCACGTCACAGAGGATCTTTACGAGAGTCGACTTTCCGGAGCCGTTCCTGCCGGCAATGAGGAGCGTCTCCCCTTCGCTCACGGAAGTATCGATATTCTCAAAGACGATTCTGCGGTTGAATGCTTTGCGCAGGCCGTGTGTTACGAGCCGCAGGGCCATGGGTTACTCGCGCACCACGGGAATTTTCCCTATCACTCTTCTTCCAGGGAGTTCGATCACAAACATGTATACTCCTGTCGGGGCAACATTCCCATCGTTCATGCGTCCATCCCATGAGAACATCTGTCTGTCGAGATGCTTGATTGAGGAGATGTCAGAAATATTGCGCACCAGGTCGGCGGACGCGCTGAAAATGTAGAGAGCCCCCCGTTGCTGCTCCGTTTCCTCCACAGGAATGTAGACGAACGAATGCACCGCAGGACGGAACGGCGACGGGAATGGACGTTCACTGGAAAACAATGACGGATCAATGTACGGTTGGGGTGTACCACGGACAATGTACCACGTGGACCAGGCGCCCATGTCTGTCACGTCGAGTTTGCTGTAAATGCCGATCGGTGTCGGCTTGTACGAGTCGTCAACCCGGGTGGAGCGCAGGCGCAATGTATACGGCAGCAGCGGAATTGACGGGAGAAGTGTTCCGGCTACGTCCACATTAGATATCATCACCGTCATTGTATCCAGCCCGTGTTGCACCTGCGTGTAGTGCGCCCCCAGGCTTGGCAGCGAACCGGGCACATCCCGCGAAGCTCCCGCAAAATCGATCGGCGATTGAATAATCTGTGGGTAGTCTGCACCATCGGTGTAGTAGGTCGCCGGGTTTGCGCGTGAACCCGTGAAGTAGTTCCAGAGGGACCACTCGGCAAATGCCCCCGCAAAATCCATTCCATGGGCTCGCAGCGTTTGATCGATGGCACTCTGGGGACGGGCNNGGTGTTTCAGGGTTGCGGAAATGACTCCAGGAGGCATTCAAGTAGTTGTAGTAGTCGTTCACTTCCGGATAGGCCATGTCTTCCATCCAGGTAGAAGTGATCTCATAAAAGAAGGTATCGTTGTCCCAGTAGCCGTAGTTCCCGATTTGGAGTACGTGGTGCAACTCGTGTGCGATTGTCACTCTCAGTCCGGGCAGTCCGCGGTTCTTGTCGGGCCGCACGAAGACAAAGTCATTGTCGATCATTATTGAGGAAGATGTCCGTCCCCCTTCTGGAATCGCCTCGTCGGGAGTTGTCTGGCCGTACGCGTTGCCTAGCTCCATGATGTAGATATCCGGTTCGGGGCCGCCGCCCAGCGTGCCATCGCTGACGGGCCCTCCATAGCCCAGCACTTCTGTCTCATACGGGAGTACGTACGAGAGGATGGAAAACACAGAATCCACGAAAGCACGGGCAGTTCCCGGAATTCTTGCGCCCGAGGCATCAAGAAGCGCCGGTGTGTTGATGCCGGTCGTATCAAAGTGCACACGGACGTTGCCTTGCAGGAGGGACATCTGCAATTCCGGTCGCGCGAGAACTTTTGTCAGGAACGCTTGCCTCCCCTCGAGGGAGGAGGAAGACTGGCGAATGGCGTTGCTGATAATTGAAAACCCGCACTTGATCGGTTCACCGGGAGGAGGCGCCAGTTGCGCCGGTATGGCGAGCGATGTTCCGGGGATCACACGGGTGACCTGATCCTGCGCTGACAACCCGTCGAAGTGCGCAGCGGAGAGAAGAAGCATCGGTAGGAGAAGGTGTTTCAGCCGAATGCGTGGCACGTTGTTCCTACCGTTGCGGGCGACGCTGCAAACGAATCTCGCGGCGCTGCAATGCTTCCGTGTAGCGGCGTTGCTCATCCTCCGTCTCCGGTTGCACTGCGGGGACGGGTTGTGGTGTGCCCTGTTCATCGACGGCGACGAAGGTTAGATATGCCGTATTCGCCCTGCGGACCGGAAGTTTCGCATTGCCGTGAGCGGTAACGCGCACGCCGATCTCCATGGAGGTGCGGAAGGCGCGGTTTACCGAAGCCTCCAGCGTAACCACTTCCCCCAGTTTCACCGAATGATGGAAGTTCAACGAATCCACGGAAGCCGTGACGCACACCATGCCGGAATGGCGTTGGGCAGCGATGGCGGCGACGATGTCGATCCAGTGCATCAACGTTCCGCCGAGCAGGTTCCCCAGCTGATTCGTGTCGTTGGGCAACACGAGTTGCGTTGTGGTCACCTGCGATGCATGAACGGTTCTCGCCGGCATCAGAGTCCCATCCCCTTTCCTCCCGACCCGGATTCGCCCTTCACTGAGGGGGACGGAAGTTCGCGATCGATGTCTTTCTTCAGGGACTCCATGCGCCCCCGGAGCACGCTGTTGGGATATTTATCGAGGAACCGCGATGCCTCGGCAGCAGCTTCGCTGTATTTGTTCCGGCTCATCAGCAGTTCGACCTTCCCGATGAACGCAAGCGGAGCGTATTCGGTATCGTGGTATTTCTCTATAACATCGTCGAAGTAGAAGAGTGCGGACCGATAGGACTGCATTGTGGAATATAACCGGGCCGTGTCGTACTGCTTTTTGGCCAGCCGGGTTGTCAGTTCCCGGATCTTTGCATCTGCATCGGCCGCGTTGGCGTTGGCAGGAAAGTACTCCACGAAACTCTGGAACTCGTCAATGGCTTTGCGTGTATACTGCTGATCGAGGGAAGGCTTCGGCGAGAGGTTGTAGTAGCACATCGCGGTTTTGTAACTTGCATCGGCCACCTGCGGACTGGCCGGATAGTTACGTCTCACCACCGAATACTCGAATGCGGCGAGCAGATATTCTTCGCGCTTGAAGCGGCATTCGCCAAGATAGAATTGCGCCTCCGGAGCCACTGCACTTCCCTGATACTGCAATGTGATCACCGTGAACTCGTTGGTCGCCGCGAGATAGTCGTGATCGTCAAAAAGGGCCTTCGCATGTGCGAATCGCTCTTCGACGGCCATGATTTTTGTGACTTCGCCGGATCCGCACCCGCCAAGGATGAAGGCAGCGAGACCAAGAACAAGAACTAATGACTTCGCCATGTAAACCACTCCTCTGCTGCTCCCGTCGAGAGGCGCCTTACCCGTTCAAGGACGCGCGCGGCATCCGCACCGGGAGGGAGAATCTCCGATTGGTACCCGCAGCGCACCGGCAAGCACCGCAATACATCCACACGGTGACCCGCTCTGTCTTTCACCAAACGGACTGCCAGCGCGAGTCCGTAGCGGGTCCAATAACGCGATGGTTGTTCAAAGACACAATTGCCCAGCGAGTGCGCGATCACGCTCCCGCCTTCACGAACGATCCCGTAGGATACGTGGGGGTGATGTCCCAGCACCAGATCGACGCCCGCCTTAGCCGCAGCGCGTGTGAACCCAATCGTTCCCGCAGTCGGCCGGTCGGCATATTCTTCACCCCCGTGATAACTCAGAATAACAAAATCCACAGAATCCCGCCGGCTCCGGATGAGGGGAAAGAGACGCGCGGTGTCACTGTAGGCCACCAGGGTATCCCACCGTGGCGGCCGGATATTCATGAGCCCGGCGCACGCAAACAACGCAATCCTGACACCGTTTACCGAGAACATTGCCGGTTCATAGGTCTCCCGGGTTGTTCTCCCACTCCCTGCGTGCATGATGCCGGCGGAGTCGAGGCTCGCAAGCGTTTCGCGCTGACCACGGATGCCATAGTCCAATGCGTGGTTGTTTGCCGTCGCAACGACAGTCACCCCGCCTTTGCGCAGAGACCACGCGCCGGATGGCGGACCTGTGAACACATAGTTGTTATGCGGATCTTCAGTCTCCCCTTTCTGATCCGATAACGATGATTCCAGATTCGCAAAGACAACGTCATAAGCAGCCAGCGTATCGATCAACCTCCGAAACGGGTGGAGCGTATCACCCCGCAGCAGTATTTTCCCAAGGGTACGACCGAGATTAATATCGCCCAACGCGATCAGCCGGACTTCCCCGTGGTTCGAGATCGCGGAGTCCGAGGATCCGACCGTCTGGGCATCTGCTCTTCCCTGGAGCGCCAACAGGGCCGCCACAGCAACCCACCACACAATCCCGCGCGCCGTCAAAGATCAACTCCTCGTTGTAAAGAGGAGGAAAACAGCGACGCCAATTGCCCCGACAAGGATCAGCGGTTCAAGCCACGAAGTAAAAAACCCTTCGGAGGGGACGACGGCGTGCGTGGCAGCCACACCCGGATGCTCGACATGGTCAACGTCACTGACATTGATGGTATCGGTGCGCTGTGATCGCCATTCCTGATCGAGCAGGAATCGTGCCGGTTGACGGTCGCTCACGCGCAACCAGAGTGCCAACGCGGTGGTACGGTCGACAACGCGAGCACCGAGGAGCCCTTCGCGGCGAACGTTTGAATACTGCACATGGGCATCCTTGACACCGCATTCGAGCCGCCAGTCTCCGCCGTCGGGAACCGGCTGAATTTTTCGCTCGCGCAACGCGCGCGAAATCGCTTCTTCAATAAACCAATATGTCCCGGATGGTTCAACAGCGATCAGCACCCGGAGCGAATCGGGAGGTTGGAGTTGTGAACAGAGCTGCACGATCGCGTCGGCGGCGAGCGACTGATACACGCTCACTGTCGACGCGGCTCGTCCCTCTTCAGGTTGTGCAGACATATTCGCAACGCCCGCGCAGCAAAGTGCAGCAACGAGCGCTTCGGCTACCCCGCTCTTCATCAGGAACCTCAGATGTCAGGCCCGGGCTGAACCGGCTGCTGTGTTCTTCTGCTCGGCCGGTTGAGAACGTTTACGGTAGAGAATTCCAAACGGTATGATCACGCAATAGCCCACAACAAGCAAAATGGGCGAAACGACCAGAGGTAGGAAGCCCTCGACCGAACCCTCGAGCATTGCCGCATACCCGGCAATGATCACGAGAAGACCGATGCCGAGTATAATGAAATTCTGTCGGATGAGAGGAAGAGACGTTTCCCGTATTGATTTCCGGACTTTGGCTTTGATCGGCTTGGCCACGGTGCGTAACTCCGAAATAGTGTACGAACCCCTCAAAATAAAAGCCCAGCGTTGGGGGGAACGCCGGGCTTGACCATGTACCGTACAACAGTCAGGGGAGTAACTGTCGTATAGGTCAGCCACAAATATACGAAAAGAACAGCGATTGTCAAGACCCGAAAATATCTATTTTGGCTAATATTCATCATGTTGCTAAAAAGGGGGCTCTTTCGTGAATCACGCCGTCCACGATGCGAAGCACCCTGTCCGCCTGACCGGCGAGGTTTTCATTATGCGTGACCACGACAAAGGTCTGACCCATTTTACGGCTCAGATCCCGTATCAGTTCGTGAAGGTGCTCAGCATTGGCGCTATCGAGGTTGCCGGAGGGTTCATCAGCGAGGATAACCCGGGGGTTGTTCATAAGAGCACGGGCAACCGCCACGCGTTGTTGTTCCCCGCCCGAGAGCTGGGGCGGTTTCTGTTCCGCACGGGCATCCACGCCGACTTCGCGGAGCAGGCTCAGAGCATGAGCACGAACATCCTGGAATTTTGCGCCCAGGATAAGCGAAGGCATGGCAACGTTCTCGAGAGCGGTGAACTCCGGCAGGAGGTGGTGAAACTGGAAGACGAAGCCGATGGAGCGATTTCTGAACCGGGCCAGGTCGTCATCACCCAGTGCGAACACATCCACATCGTCATAGTGGACATTGCCGGATGTCGGGCGGTCGAGGGTGCCCAGAATATGCAGCAACGTGCTCTTCCCTGCCCCTGACGCACCGACGATGGCGATAATCTCACCTGCCGCAATGCGCAGGGTAACTCCGCGCAAGACACAAAGCTTGCCTCCGTTGAATGTCCCCGCGAGAAACGTTTTCGTAACTGCGGTCGCGGTGATGATACCTGGCGTTGATGTCATGCCACCGTTACTCCCACCGGATTGCCTGCACGGGCAGCAGACCTGCGGCCTTTCGTGCGGGATAGAGTGATGCGAGGATGCTCAGGAGCATCGAAGCGACAGCGACAGCCACAAAGTCGCTCCACCGCACCTCGACAGGAATGGCCGGGATGATGTAGACGGTCGGGTCCAGTGGAAAAAGCTGGTAATGTATCTGGAGATAGCATACCAGGAGCCCGATGCCGGTGCCGAGAAGCGTTCCGATTGTGCCCACCAGCACTCCTTCGAACATGAATACTTTCATAATGCTTGACGAAGTTGCTCCGAGCGCCTTGAGAATGCCGATATCCCGACGTTTCTCGATGACACCCATCGTCAACGAACCAAGGACATTGAACGTGGCCACACCGACGATCAGGCAGAGGATGATGTACGCAGTCCACCGTTCAACTTTCATGACAGAGTACAGATCTTTGTGCAGATCGTACCAGGTGGAGACCCTGTACGAGGGTCCGAGCGCGCGCTGCAGATCCTCCTTGACGCCGTCTGCATCGTTGATGCTGTGCAAGCGCATCTCCACCCCGCTGACCGCATCGCCCATGTCGAAGAGGGTGCGTGCAGTGGCGAGGGATACGTACGCATAGTGGGCGTCGTAATCCTTGTTGTTGGAGTCGTAGATGCCGACAACCGTGCACTCCCGCATCACGGGCTGGCTGAATTGCACGACCATGGCATCCACGCCGACGGGACTCAGGATGGTGAGAGTAGCACCGACCGTGGTTCCCAAACGATCGGCGAGTCCCATGCCAAGCACAGTCCCCGCCTTATCCGGGGTGTCCTTGAAGGCGAAGGTTCCGAGGACCGTGCGTTGCTTCACCCCCGAAACGCCCTCGACAAGAGAATCTTCCACCCCTTTGACGAGGACAACGCGGTTCATGCGGCCGGCAACGAGAAGCGCCTTGTTGGCCACGTACGGCGCAGCCGCTGCAATGCGCAGATCCCCGCTGAGTTCCTGCATCACGCTGTCGGTGAGGACCATGCGACCGCCACGCGCAGGTTCGATGCGCAGGTGCGGATCGAATCCCACGAGCACGTTCGTCACAACACTGTTGAATCCGTTGAACACCGAGAGGACGATGATCAATGCTGCAACGCCGACCGTGATCCCGATAACCGACACCAGCATAATAATGTTGATGAAGCGCATCTGGCGTTTGGAGCGCACATACCGCCGTGCTATGAATCGTTCGAAGCTCATCAGGAGAACCGGATCGCTGTGACGGGGTTCAATCGTGACGCAAGACGTGCGGGAACCAGGGAGCTCAGCAGGCAAAGTCCGATCGTAATGGCAGAGACAATGCCGAAATATTCCGCTCGAAGCAGAATCGGTACGGAGGTCATGAAGTAGATATCGCTCGGCAGCGATAGAAACTTGAATTCCTGCTGGGCATAGCAGAGACCGAATGCAAGGAGATTTCCCAGCCCCGTACCGATAAGTGCGATCGTCAATCCCTGCCTGAGGAAGATGCGTGTGATTCCCCAGCGGGTGGCTCCCATTGCCGCAAGGACCCCGATCTCGCGGGTCTTATCGAGCACCATCATCAGCAGCGTGCCGATGATGTTCACGGTGGCAACTACGATAATCAGACCGAGGATTATCGGGATCGGTTTCTTCTGGAGTTCGATCCAGCTGAACAGATTGCGATAGGATTCGAAGACAGTTTGCGCGTAGTGCGGGTATCCGAGGAGATCAGAGACGCGCCCCGCGATTGCCGCCGCACTGTCGACTCTGCTCAGGCGTACATCGTACCCGTTGACTGCTTCGCCAATCTGGAAGAGGATCTGGGCGTCGTGCAGGTCGGTGAAGGCATAGATGTCGTCGTACTCTGCCATGCCGCTTTCATAGATGCCCGAAACGCGGAACTGCATTGCCCGTGCCTGTCCGCCCTCGAGCATCCTGCCGACGCCGAATATCACCGCCCGATCACCGATGTCGAGTGCCAGACGTGACGCAAGCTTGCGACCGATGACGAGCTTTGCCCCGGCTCCCTGAGGGTGATCGATGTCGTACGTGCCGGCCACCATGTACTTGCGTCCGATGGGGTTCTCGATCGACGGGTCGACGCCCTTCAGCAGAATGCCGTCAACACCTTCGCGCGACCGCACGAGCGCTTCCCGCGCCACATAGGGGGATACGGAAGTGACCACGGGAGACATTCCGGAAATACGTGCGCTGTTCTCCCGGTAGTCCCTGAGCGGGAGGTTCTGATACCCGACGATCTGCACGTGGCTCGTGAACCCGACGACTTTCTCCGTGATCTCCTGTTCGAATCCTCCGAGAACAGAGAGGGCGATGATCAACGTCGCCGTGCCCAGCATAACACCCAGCACGGAGATTCCGGCAATAAATGAAAAGAAGCCCGCGTTGCGCTGGGAACGGAGGTACCGACGGGCGATCATGTCGCTATAGGACATGGCTACGCGGGGCTCCCTGAGCCTGTGGCAAGGAGATATCCTTTAATGAAATCGTCAAGGTCTCCGTCCATCACCCCCTGAACGTTGCTGGTCTCGACATCCGTGCGGTGATCCTTCACCATGTTGTAGGGCTGGAACACGTAGGAACGAATCTGGCTTCCCCACTCAATCTTCTTCTTCGTGCTTTCGATCGCGTCCCTTTTCGCTTGATCTTCCTCTTTACGCCGCTGATAGAGCTGGGACTTGAGCATCTTCATCGCACGCTCGCGGTTCTGAAACTGCGACCGTTGCTGCTGGCAGGCCACGATGATGCCGCTGGGAACGTGGGTGATACGAACGGCGGTTTCCACTTTGTTGACGTTCTGCCCTCCCTTGCCGCCGGACCGGTAGGTATCGATCTTGAGATCCACCGGGTTCACTTCGATTGCCACATCGTCTTCGATTTCGGGGTAAACAAACACTGAAGCGAACGATGTGTGGCGGCGCGCATTTGAGTCAAACGGGGAGATACGTACGAGCCGATGGACGCCATTCTCTGCTTTGAGGTAGCCGTAGGCAAACTTGCCCGTCACTTCCACCGTGGCACTCTTGATGCCTGCGGAATCTCCTTCGAGACGGTCCACCAGGGCGACGGTAAATCCTTTGCGTTCGCACCAGCGCAAATACATGCGGAGCAGCATCTCACCCCAATCCTGCGCCTCCGTCCCTCCCGCACCCGCGTGAATCGTGAGAATTGCATTCCGCTCATCGTCATCGCCGCTGAGCATGTTGCGGAACTCAAGATCGACAAGACCGGTGCGCACAGCTTCCAGTTCCGTACCGATGTCTGTGGCCAGTGAAGCGTCGTTCGACTCTTCTGCGAGTTCAACGAAGGTGTTCGCGTCGCTGAGCCGCTTGGCCAGGCCGTTCCACGCATCAACCCACTCCTTGCGCGAACTGATGTCCTGCATCACCTTCTGGGCGGTGACATTGTCATCCCAGAAGTGCTGGGCATGGCTCTTCTCCTGCAATTCCGCTATCGATTTTTCCTTGGCATCGATGTCAAAGATACCTCCGGAGCGCCTTCAAGCGCTCGGTGTGTTCTTTGATCTCCGCTTTCTGATCTTCGAGCATAAAATCTTCCTACACTATCCTGATATGCAACTCCCGCAGCTGCTTTTCATCCACTTCGCTCGGCGCTTCATCCATCAGGGAGACCGCGTTGGCGGTCTTGGGGAAGGCCATAACATCTCTGATGGACTTCATTCCCGTCAGGATCATCACGAGGCGATCGAAGCCGAAGGCTATGCCGCCATGGGGTGGTGCGCCATACCGGAACGCGTTCAGCAGGAACCCAAACCTGTGCTCCGCCTCTTCCTCTCCAATCCCGATGAGCTCGAACATCCGGCTCTGCAGCGCCCGATCATGGATGCGGATGCTCCCGCCTGCAACCTCCGTTCCGTTCATGACCAGGTCGTACGCCCGTGCCCGGACTTTCCCGGGATCAGTGTCGAGCAGGGCCGTGTCATCCGGGTTGGGTGACGTGAAGGGGTGATGAACGGCTACAAACCGCTTCTCCTCCTCGCTGTATTCAACGAGGGGGAAATCAGTTACCCATAATAGATCAAGTCTGTTCTCTGGAACAAGCTTAAGCCTCTTCCCCATCTCCAGACGCAGTGTCCCGAGAATTGTGTAGGCCTTGGTCCAGGTGCCAGAAACCAGCAGCACCAGATCCCCCTTCTTGCCGCCCACAGCTTCTACCATCTTTTGGAGAAGATCTTTGCCCAGGAACTTCTCAATCGGGCACTCAACGCCGTTCTCCGTCCATCTGATGTACACAAGCCCGCCTGCCCCCAGGCTCTTTGTATAGTCTACAAGTCCGTCCAGCTGGTTCCGGGTCATGCCGGCTTCGCCGGGAACGACAAAACCTGCAACAATACCACCCTTCTTCACAATATCGGCGAAGACTTTGAAACCGGCATCTTTCACGAGATGGCCCACGCTTCTGAGCTCCAGGCCAAACCGGATGTCCGGTTTGTCGCTCCCGTAGGTTTCCATGGCCTCCTTGAATGTGAGGCGCGGAAGAGGCAGCTTAAGATCAATCCCCTTCAGCTCTTTGAACATCCGCTGCATCAGTCCCTCAGTAATGCTCGTGATATCCTCCTCGTCGACAAACGACATCTCGACGTCAATCTGGGTAAATTCCGGCTGGCGATCTGCACGCAGATCTTCATCCCTGAAGCATTTGACGATCTGCACATAGCGATCCATCCCCGATACCATCAGCAACTGTTTGTAGGTTTGGGGGGACTGGGGCAACGCATAGAATCGTCCGCGATGCACGCGACTCGGGACGAGATAATCCCGTGCTCCCTCCGGTGTGCTCTTCATTAAAACCGGTGTTTCGACCTCGATGAAGCCGTTATCATCAAAGAACTTGTGGACGAGCTGGTACAACCTGTGACGGAACAAGAGATTCTTCTGCAGGGTCGGGCGGCGGAGGTCCAGATACCGGAACTTGAGCCGCAAATCTTCGCCGGCTTCGACATCTCCATCGATCGGGAATGGAGGAGTGTCAGCGCGATTCAAAATGGCCAGATGCTCGGCCATCACATCAATCTGTCCGGTTTCCAGATCCGGGTTGACAGTTCCTTCCGGCCTCATCTCTACCGTGCCACTCACAGAGATCACGAACTCGCTTCTCAGCTCCTTGGCGAGTTGGTGGGCATCCCCATTCTGTTGAGGATTGAACACAACCTGGGTCTTTCCGTACCGATCACGGATGTCGATAAATATCACTCCTCCGAGATCCCTGCGTACATCCACCCATCCATTCAGGGTCACTTTCTTTCCGATACTGTCGGGACGGAGTTCACCGCATGTATGTGTACGTTTTGCAAAAGCCGGCACGAGGATCTCCTAGGATATCAAGCTTTTAATATAGCCAAAACCCGCAAAAATATCAAACCGAGGATTCATTGGGTGCATTGTAGTTTAGGGTTCAATTCCCTACTTTGAACGAACGTCCAACCACTTCGTGCAATTCATGCGCATCCTCCTTGCATTCCTGGCACTCATCGCCATCCCTGTTCTCGCACAGGATGATCCCGCAACTCTTCGACGTCTCCGGGCCGAAAAAATCGAGGCGATCCTCCGCAGTCAGGACCTCCGATCAGTGCACGATGGGAGATTAATTTCGCTGCTCTCCGATGCAGATCCACTCGTGCGCCGCCGTGCATATCTCGCCTACGGCAGCATCCAGGACAGCACAGCTCTTCCGCTTCTCGTTCGGGGTCTCAGCGACCCTGACATCGCCGTAGAAGAAGCTGCTGCGTTCGCCATCGGACAGACCGGCGCAGGCCTTTCTCTCCCCCGCAGAACCGATCTGGAGCATGATCTTCTCTGGAATCGTGTCCAAACGACCCAGGTTCCTGATCAATTGATCGAAGAGCTCGGAAAATTTGGAACCACGAGCGGGCTGCAGGACCTGATCATCCGCATCGGAAATGTGTATCCTTGCCGCCATGAGGAGGGCATGACCATGGCGATTGCGCGATTTGCCATACGCGGGATTACCGACGCCGGAGCCGTGCAATATCTCCTGGCAGGAATCAGGACAACAGACCGGGTGCCCTGGCAGGCAGTGTACGCGATTCAGCGCGATGATCGTTTATTCGATTTTAAAGCTCAACAATGAGGACTCAATGAGACAACTGTTCACCCCCGTCGTATTGGTTCTTCCTGCACTGTTTCTGATTTCAGGATGCGGCACCGGATCGAAAACGGTGTTGCCCGGGACACTCACTGATGGCACAATCCTGCTGCCCAACGGCTGGCGCCTCTCCCCTGCAGGCACGCATCTCGATATTGGCGAATTACCTCTCAACGCGGATCTGTCTCCCGATGGACGGTACGCAATCGTCACAAACGATGGGACCTCGCAACATTCGATTTCCATAGTTGACCTGGATCGTTGGGAAGTTACGCAAACGATACGCATCCCGAAGGCCTGGCTCGGCATCAGGTTTTTCGATGGAGGGAAGAGATTCGTCGCATCAGGAGGCAACGACAATTGCATTCGTATCTACCGGCTTGCCGACGGGATGGCAACGGAGGAAGATAGCGTTGCCGTCGGTCGCCCGTGGCCGAAAGAGAAGATCTGGCTGGCCGGACTCGACGTTGATCACTCCACCTCCACTGCCTTTGTCGCGGGAAAAGAAGATTGTCGTCTGTACGTGATCGATCTTGCCGGGAAGACTTTGCGGCGAACCATTCCGTTGCCTGCGACCCCCTACGGGGTGTTGTGCGATGCCCGTACAGGCAGCGTATGGGTTACCCTCTGGGGAGGGAGCAGTGTCGTTCGCATCGATGCGGCGACATTATCGGTGACTGATTCGATAAAGGTAGGCGATCATCCATCGGCTATGGAACTCTGGCCCGAAGGCAATACGCTCTGGGTCACGAACTCCAACCTGAACACGGTGTCTGTGATCGACGTTGGTCTTCGCAAGGTTGTGGAAACTCTCACGACCTCACTTTCTCCGCAGGCGCCTCCCGGCAGCACGCCGAACGCCCTTGCCTTCGATGCCGCACGGAAGAGACTCTATGTTGCTAACGCCGACAACAATTGTTTGGCGGTCTTCGACGTTTCCCAACCGGGCCGTTCCCGTTCGATCGGGTTTATTCCCGTCGGGTGGTATCCGACAGCCGTTCGTGTCCGCCCCGGCAACGGTGAAGTGCTCGTTGCCAACGGCAAGGGCTTCGCATCCCGGCCCAATCCACGCGGGCCGAATCCGACCAAGCGCACCAAAGAGGAAGAGTACATCGGCTCGATGTTCAAAGGCACTCTCTCACGCATCGCCCCTCCCGATGACGCAGCGCTTGCCATGTACAGTGCAAAAGTATATCAGAATACTCGTTACACAGACCAGCGCAGTATGGAACCCGGCACAGATCCGAAAAATCCGATTCCTGCCCGGCCGGGAGGCGCCTCGCCGATAAAATATGTGTTCTACGTTATCAAAGAAAACAGAACCTATGATCAGGTTTTCGGCGATCTTCCTCAAGGCAATGGAGATCCGCATCTCTGCCTGTTCCCGGAGGAGGTCACACCAAACCTGCATGCACTCGTGCGGGAGTTCGTGTTGCTTGACAATTTCTATGCCGACGCCGAGGTCAGCGCCGACGGGCACAACTGGTCGATGGGTGCGTACGCGACTGATTTCACGGAAAAAACATGGCCGACCCAATATGGTGGTCGGGGCGGTGAGTATGTGTATGAAGGCGGAGCACCGATTGTCTTTCCCTCGTCGGGATACCTATGGGACAACTGCCTGCGTCAGGGCAGGTCATACCGCACATACGGTGAGTTTGTGTTCAACCCCGAGGCGCCCGGCGATTCAGCGAGACCCGCAAAGGAATCGATTGCCGGACATCTTGCGCCATTCTACCGCGGGTGGGATCTCGATTACTCTGACGTTGATCGCGTGAAATCCTGGATGAAGGAGTTTGATGAGTTTGAGCGAACGGGGAATCTCCCGCAGTTTCAGATCATCAAGCTGCCGAATGATCACACCTCGGGCACGCATTCCGGCTCACTTACTCCGAGGGCGTTTGTGGCGCAGAACGATCTTGCAGTCGGCATGCTTATCGAGAGGATCAGTCATAGCAGGTTCTGGAAGGAGTGTGCGATCTTCATCGTCGAAGATGATGCGCAGAACGGGCCCGACCATGTCGACGCGCACCGTACAGAGGCGCTGGTGATCAGCCCCTTTGTCCGCCGCGGGGCGGTTGACAGTGAGCTCTACTCCACGACATCGATGGTACGCACAATGGAATTGATCCTGGGCTTGCCGCCGCTCACGCAATTCGATGCGGCATCAACGCCCATGTATGCTTCGTTTGCCGCGGCGTCCGATACGGCGGGATATACAAGCCGGCCTGCACGCATCGATATCTTTGAACGCAATCCCGACAAATCGATAGGTCAGATGCGGAGCGACGAGCTGGACTTCAGCATTGAGGATGCGATCCCGGACGTGGAGTTGAACGAGATCATCTGGAAGTCCGTCCGTGGTGAGCATTCGGATATGCCGGCTCCAGTCAGAAGCGCATTTGTGCAGGTGCAGCGGGGGGCGGCAGAGGATGACGACTGATCAGCGTCGTCTGCGGTTTTCCCTTTGCGTTGTCGGTGGCCTGGTAGTCTAATTCCGATCCCAGCACACTGTGGGGGATCAGGAAAACGATAACCACGATGATCGCAGCACCCAGGACCCAGGGTTTGGGGTTCTTTGCTTTGCGCAGGGCAATTGCAGCGACCACCCAGGCGAGGACGGCAAAGAACGTTTTGTTATCCGTAAGGTCATGTCCGAAGGGCCACCCCGTCCAGTAGGCATCAAAGGCATACTTCTGCACAATCGGTCCAAGAAGCAACCCGCCGACGGACAGAATGCCGATGGTCCAGGCAATGAGACGGCCGTATCGTGGTGTGGCGGCGAATATCTCCAGGCCCGCGCGCATGGAGAACAACATTCCGGTGAACATTGCCAGCACGTGGGGGATCAGCACGAAGAGAGGGACATCGCCTTTGAAGCGGGTGACAACCCCGCCTTCGGCAGGCACAACTGCCGTGCCCTTCTTCCCCGTGAGCTGAACGCGATAGTCCAGTTTTCCTGCAGGCGGTTGGTGGGGCAAGGTACCGTACAGATTGCCATCGCGATAGCTCATCTCCTCAGCGATCCATGCATCGTCGGTCTTGTGGCGTTTCCATTCGAGCACGCCGCCAACGGCAGGGTCTTCGGTTCGGACGAGCACTTCCTGGTCACCGTTCCCACCGTGCGAACGATCGAATCGATACACAACTTTCTTTTCGTCGAGGACCGTGCTTCCTGAAAGCGGGTACGTGGGTCCGGTCATCCGCTGGTAGATCGCGATGCTTGCGGTGGTGAGAAAGGCAATGATCCAGAGGACGGCGGTGTGCTTCACAGATGCTCCTTCGCGTATGGCTGATCGTTCAGGTCAGAGAGTGTTGAAGAAGTCGTTTGTCCATGGATTTGTCCGGGAGTGTCACGAATTGTGTGGTAAGTGGTTTAATATAGCAAAAATTGTGTTTCCTTGCTTAAATGAAGTGATTTTGGTAACCTTGACTTTACCCGTTCACCCTCACAATGCATATCAGGAGGCGCAGTCCTTCATGGGTATCAGTCAACTGGCACGTTCGATCGCCGAGTCCCCCACGCTCGCCATGAATGAGCAGGCACGGTTGCTGCGGGAACGCGGCGAAGCCGTGATTCATCTCGGTGCCGGGGAGCCAAAGAACAAGGCGCCAATGAACGCCATTCTTTCGTCTGCGGCCAAGCTCAACACGGGTGATATCAAGTACACGCCGACCGAGGGAATTCCGTCCCTCCGCAAAGCCATTATCCGTTATACCGAAGAGAATTACGATCGGGTTGTGGCACCGGAGAACGTCCTGGTCTCTGCCGGCGCAAAACAGGTTTTGTTCCAACTGTTGTTCACGTTGCTCAACCCTCAGGAAGAGGTGATTGTCCTTGCTCCGTACTGGGTGAGCTATCCCGAGATGATCAAGATGGTCTATGCGGTGCCGGTGATCGTGACCCCGGAAGATGGATCGTTCCATCCCCGGATGGAGGACATTGAGAAAGCCGTCACCGGCTACACCAAAGCCATCATCGTCAACAGTCCCAACAACCCCTCCGGGGTCATGTACAGTGAGGAGTTCATCGCGCGCATTGTCGAGTTCTGCGAACGCAAGGGGATCTATCTGATCACGGATGATATCTACCACAAGCTGGTCTTCGACGGCAAGACACCCATCTCCGCCTACAAGTTCACCGACAAAGACACTGAGACTACACACGTCATCTCCATCAACGGCATTTCGAAGCTGTACGGGATGACCGGATTCCGCATCGGTTGGGTTGTCGCCCCGCGGAAGATTGTTGAAGTGATGACCAACGTACAGGCGCAGACATCATCCTGCACATCCGTTATCCTTCAGGCCGCCGCCGAGGGAGCCCTGACGGGATTGCAGAGCGTTGTAGAGACGCTCCGGATGACCCTGGAGAACAACCGCAATGTCATGATGCAGGAGTTGCAGGCATTCTCCGGCATCAAGGTCACCAAGCCCGACGGGACCTATTACTGTCTTCCTGATTTCCGCGCGTACAGCAAGGAATCCGTCAAGCTCTCCAGCTTCCTTCTGCAGAAGGCACTCGTGGTTACAGTTCCGGGCAAGGAATTCGGCATGGAGGGGCATCTCCGGCTGAGCTACGCGACCACAGTGAAGGACATCAAGCAAGGCATTGAGCGCATCAAGTGGGCGCTTGACCCCAATGCACCCAATGAGATCTACATCGGCGAACGAAAAATGATCCGGGATTGGCAATGAACAATCTGCTCGACATCAAAACTCCAGCCCAGGGCGAAGCGCAGGCCCTCAAAAGCGACTACACTCTGGAGAACCAGGGACTCGCAAATCTGCGCCTGGTGTACTGGAACCTCCCGACCGAGGCGCTCTATGAAGAAATCTCATTCAGGCGCGAGGCACGCGTTGCACGCGATGGTCCCATCGTTGTCCACACCGGAAAACACACGGGTCGTTCCGCCACTGACAAGTTCGTCGTGAAGGAAGGCAGTACCGACGAGAACATCTGGTGGGGTGAATACAACCGTCCGTTCAGCACGGAAAAGTTCAACGATCTCTACAACCGGATGCAGGGGTATTTGCAGGGGCGGGATGTGTTCGTCCAGGATTGCTACGCCGGCGCCGATCCNNGCGTGGCAGTCGCACTTCGCGCGCAACATGTTCCTCCTGGCGCGCACGAACGAGGAACTCCGCCGGCACATCCCGGAATTCACGGTGATTGCAGCCCCCGGCTTCAAAGGCATCCCGCAGATCGACAGCACCGCAACGAACACGTTCATCGTGCTGAACTTTGCGCAGAAGCTCTGTCTCATCGGCAACACCGGCTACGGTGGAGAGATCAAGAAATCGATATTCACGATCCTCAACTATCTTCTGCCGTTGCAGGGTGTGATGCCGATGCATTGCTCCGCNNCCCATGCACTGCTCGGCCAACATCGGCCCCCACGGCGATTCGGCGCTGTTCTTCGGCCTTTCGGGCACCGGCAAGACCACGCTTTCAGCCGATCCGCTTCGCCGCCTGATAGGCGATGACGAACATGGCTGGAGCGATGACGGGATCTTTAACTTCGAGGGTGGGTGCTACGCCAAAGTGATCCAGCTCTCCCCCACTGCCGAGCCGCAGATCTATGCGTGCACGCGCAGGTTCGGAACGATACTCGAAAATGTGGTGTATGATCCCGTCTCGAGAATGATCGACCTCGACGACGAGTCCATCACCGAAATGACACGGGCGTCCTATCCGCTCGACTACATCGACAACGCTGTGCCCGAGAAGATGGGCGGACACCCGAAGAATATCATCCTTCTCACGTGCGATGCCTCCGGGGTCATGCCGCCAATCGCGAAGCTCACAGCCGACCAGGCACTGTACCAGTTCATTTCCGGCTACACATCGAAAATCGCCGGTACGGAAGCCGGCCTTGGCAAAGAGCCCGAGATGACATTCAGCACATGTTTCGGCGCCCCGTTCATGGTGCACAAGCCGTCGTTCTATGCGGATCTGCTGAAGCGAAAGATCCTGAGGTACGGCGCCAACTGCTGGCTCGTGAACACGGGGTGGATCGGTGGTCCGTATGGGATCGGGAAGCGCATCAGCATCCGGTACACGCGCGCGCTGTTGAACGCCGCCCTCGATGGGAAGTTGCTGACTGTTCCCTACAAGACAGATCCGGTGTTCGGGTTTGCAGTGCCGCAGCAGTGCGAAGGGGTTCCCGAGAACGTTCTGGATCCGTCGGGTTCCTGGTCGGACAAGAGCTACTACACGCAGAAGTACCGCGAGCTGGCGACCCGCTTTGTCGAAAACTTTAAGAAGTATGAAGAAGGGTGCGCGCCGGAAGTGAAAGCGGCGGGACCGAAGCGATAAACCCCACCCCTTCACGCGTTTTTTGTTCACACTCTCATTGAATCACAGCACGCACTTCCTGATCACCCCCTACAAGGGACGAGGATTTATCTCTTCCCCCCAAATATAGACCCCAAGACTCCCCTCATTACCTGCCGGCCGATCTGAGTGCCGGCTGCTCTGATTGCGCTTTGAGCCATAGAGGAGATCAGCTTTTCTGCCTCGCTGGGTTTCTCCTTCGCAGGGCGTGGCAATGCGGGAGGCGGCGTCCCTTGTGGGGCGGCCTGCTGTCTTCCCCTCAGGCGTTCGTACGCCGACTCTCTGTCGACGGCGACCTCGTAGTGCCCGAAGATCGTTGAAGATTTGATGATAGTTTGTCGTTGATCGGGCGTGATCGGACCGATCTGTCCGTGCGGCGGCAGGACGAACGCCCGCTCGACAATTCCCGGAGCTCCCTTCGGCTCGAGGAAAGAGACCAGGGCCTCTCCCACAGCGAGTTCAGTGATGACCTTTTCGACATTCAGCTTGGGGTTTCCGCGGAATGTCTCTGCAGCTGCTTTCACGGCTTTCTGGTCGCGTGGCGTGAACGCACGGAGCGCGTGCTGCACGCGATTCCCGAGTTGTCCAAGCACAATGTCCGGAACATCAAGCGGATTCTGGGTGATGAAGTAGATGCCGACCCCTTTTGAGCGCACGAGCCTGACGACCTGCTCGATTTTTTCGAGCAATGGCTTTGGCGCGTCAGAGAACAGCAAATGCGCTTCATCAAAGAAAAAGACAAGTTTTGGTTTCTCCGGATCGCCGACTTCGGGCAGCCGTTCGAAGAGTTCTGAGAGCATCCAGAGAAGAAATGTCGCATAGATCTTTGGAGTCTGGAGGAGTTTGTCTGCTGCGAGAATGTTGATCATCCCCCGGCCCTCCGCATCGGTTTGCATCAGGTCATCGAGATCAAGCGCGGGTTCTCCGAAGAACGTCGTTCCTCCCTGTTCTTCGAGGGTGAGGAGACCCCGTTGAATCGTGCCCACACTTGCGGCGGAGACGTTGCCGTACTGTGTCTTGTACCCTGAGGCATTGTCGCCGACATGCTGAAGCATCGCACGCAGATCCTTGAGGTCAAGCAACAGAAGACCTTGATCGTCGGCAATGCGGAAGACCATCGTGAGCACGCCTTCCTGCGTTTCGTTGAGATTCAACAAGCGTCCGAGCAACAGTGGTCCCATCTCGGAGATGGTTGCCCGGACTGGGTGTCCCTGTTCACCGAAGACATCCCAGAATGTTACCGGACAGCCGCGGAAGGCAAAGTCCCTCAGACCGAGCTGTGTGATTCTCTCCGCGATTTTCGGCTTCGCAGTTCCGGCCTGGCTGACTCCCGAGAGGTCGCCTTTGACATCTGCCATGAAGACCGGCACACCGATGCCGCTGAATTGCTCTGCCACGACTTGCAGGGATACCGTCTTTCCCGTGCCTGTGGCGCCGGCTATTAGTCCGTGGCGGTTGGCCATGGCGGGGAGAAGGTAGAGTGGTTGATCGCTCTGGGCAATCAGGAGACCGCTGGATGCATCGGGCATGGAAGGCTCTTGTTGATGGTGACGGGCAAAGGAGGATGCGTCAGATCGAATATAAACACTGCCGGGACGAATTACAAAGGCGAAGGACTGGGGGTGATCAAACAGCGAGTGCAGTCATTCCAGCACGTTTCTCAGTGCGAAGCCCCGAAGGTGCGTAGCGTTCTGTCATTGCCTAGGCCCGTAGGGCCGAGGCAATGACATGTGTTCTACATTCCAGTCAGCGATACGCACACAGCTTTCTTACTTCTGCTTCTGGAGCTCCATAAGGAATGTCAGCTCCACCTTGTCACTCACGATGAGTCCGCCGGCTTCGATCGCCTTGTTCCATTTCACACCGTAATCGAACCGACTGATGGAGCCCGTGGCCTTGAAACCGGCCTTCTGATTCCCGTTGCCATCGTTAGCCTGTCCGAGATACTTTGCATCGAGCACAACAGACTTGGTGACGTCGCGGATGGTAAGGGTACCGGTGATCTTGTAGGTGTTCTCACCTGTCTTCTCAAAAGAGGTGCTCTTGAAGGAGATGGTAGGATACTTCTCGGCATTCAGAAAATCGTCTGAACGGAGGTGTTTGTCGCGCATTTCGTTTTCTGTATTGATGCTGGCGGTCTTGAGCGTCGCTTCCAGCGTGCTGCCGGAGAAGTCGTCCTTTCCTTGCGTCAGCGTGACGTCGAAATTTTTAAAGTCGCCGGTGACTTCACTGATCACCATATGAGTGACAGCGAATTTTACCTGGCTATGGGCGTTGTCCTGCTTCCATACTGTTGCCTGGGCGGATCCGATGCTGCCGAGAAGGGCAAACGCGAGTGCGATGGAGAACATGGGTTTCATTGTAAGGCTCCTTTAGTATGAGTATGAAGTGTTTATTCGTTGTCTCTCACAAGAATCACGATCTCTCACAAGAATCACGATCTCTTCGCTCACTGCATGGGGCGACGGTCATCCAAATCGTTGAGCGAGAGCGAGCCCGAGCTTCTTCAGCAGCGCGCCGAGACGTTCCTGGTCCTGTTCCTCAAGCACAGCGACGAATTCCGTCATCGCAGCCGCATGTTTTGGAAAGATCTCAAGGAAGAATTTCCGGCCTTTGGAGGTCAATTGAACAACTTTGACACGGCGATCTTCAGGATGCGGAGTCCGTTCCAGAAATCCTTCCTTTTCAAGATTGTCGACGATAACCGTAGTATTCCCGCAGCTGACGAGCATTTTTCGGGCAAGTTCGCCCAGGCTCATGGGCCCGAGGTGGCCAAGTACCTCCAGTACCCCGAATTGCGCCTGGGTCACGCCGTACGAACGAATGTCCTCGGCGGAGAGACGGTTCAGCGTGGCAAAGGCGCGCACAAGCTTCACCCACATGCGAAGGGCGATATCCGCCTTCTTTCCATAGCGCCGGCTTGTGCTCATAGGACAATGTCTTTTCAGTTAATATATTCGCAGTTGAGATATTACCAATTCAAAATATATAACCGTACGGACGTCCCTAAAGTTCCCGTTCGTTGCATCTCCGGAGAAAATTTTCGAGATTTGCATGCGAAAGGAGACACATATGACCATTCTCGTCACCGGAGGGGCCGGATTCATAGGCAGCCATATCGTCGAACACTTCCACAATGCAGCCGATGTCATCGTCCTGGACAGCCTGCGGTCCGGCTTCAAGAGCAACATCGACCCATTCAAGGTCCGGTTCATCCATGGCAGCGTCACCGATGCTACGGTCGTCGGCGACATCATGAAGGGTGTGGACTATGTGTTTCATCTGGCGGCTCTGGTAAGCGTGCCGGAATCCATGGAAAAACCACGGGAAGCGGTGGAAATCAATGTACAGGGCACCCTGCATATCCTCGAAGCGGCACGCGCATGCAAGGTCAAGAAGGTTGTGATTTCTTCATCCGCAGCAATCTACGGCGACAATCCCACCGTTCCGAAGATAGAGACGATGTTGCCCGAGCCCCGAAGTCCATACGCTATTACCAAACTTGACGACGAGTTCTATGCCCGCATGTTCACCACCGACTTCGGTCTGCCGGTCGCATGCTTGCGGTATTTTAACGTCTTCGGACCGCGCCAGAACCCCAAATCCCAATACGCTGCTGCAGTGCCGATGTTCATCGACAAATGCCTTCGCGGTGAAGCCCTGGTTATCTACGGGGATGGCGAACAGACGCGCGACTTCATTTACGTGAAGGACATCGTTGCTGCAAATCTGCTGGCCGCGACTTCAGATGTTACGGGGGTGTGCAACGTGGCGAATGGAAAGAGCGTAAGCATCAACAGGCTAGCAGAAATGATCGTTCGGATCACCGGAACGAACGTCCCCATCCGTCACGCTCCAGTTCGTGCCGGGGATGTGAAACACTCCCTGGCCGATACCGGCCGCGTGCGTGGCATCGGGTTCACGCCGCGTACGACGCTCGAGGAGGGATTGAAGGCAACAATCAAGGATATGAAGGCCCGGCGAGGCTGATCGTCTTCCGGCACCATGGTCCTTCAGAGGGGGTGCCGGTGCGCTGCCCGGCGGCTTCGTCCCGCGCGTGCCCGTTGCACGAGCTTCAACACTTCGGCTGCAGCAAAGACCAAAGTCGAAGAGACCAGGGCCGCCCCGAAGCCCTGCAAGTGTAATGGAGCTGTTTGGAACGGCTCTTGCAGAGCGGGCACGTACATGACTATCGCGGTAAGCGAGCACGTGAGCACGATCCCGCCGATCAATGCGATATTCCGCTTCCGTTTCAGCGTCAAGGCTGATTCTGTCAGCGAACGGCAATTGAGGGCATTGACCAGTCTTGCGGCGATCAATGTCGCAAAGAAGAGACTCATCGCATCCCGATGAGGATAGTGCCAAACCTCCAGTGCCACCGCGTACACACCAAGACTTGCCAATCCGATTACTGTGCCAAGCGTGCCGATGTAGAGGTACGCCGAAGGATTCAGCATCCCCTCCTTAATGGGACGCGGGCGGTGGCGCATAATTCCGGGCTCGGGTGGCTCGACGCCGAGAGATATAGCGATCAGGCCGTCCATGATGAAATTGATGAAGAGTACCTGCACAGCCGCCAGCGGAAGGGGCATCCCCGCCAACAACGCGATAATCAGTGCCAGCACGGTTCCCATGTTTCCGCTGAGGAGGAAGACCAGGTATTTGCGGATGTTCATGAAAATGCTTCTTCCCTCCTCAATGGCGCGCACAATAGTGGCAAAATTGTCATCCGTGAGGATCATGTCGGATGCTTCCTTGCTTACGTCTGTGCCTGTAATGCCCATCGCGATGCCGATGTCAGCCCGCTTGAGGGCGGGGGCATCATTGACTCCGTCGCCCGTCATCGCGACCACGCTCCCCTGCGCGAGAAATGCATTGACAATGCGCAGCTTGTGCTCGGGGGCGATGCGCGCAAAGATGTCGGTGGTGGCGACCTTCGCTTCCAGTTCAGCATCCGTCATTGTGGAGAGTTCCTGTCCGGTAAGCACGCCGCCGCGTTTAAGGATTCCGAGTTCCTGACCCACCGACAGCGCGGTCAGGCGATGGTCCCCGGTGATCATCACAGGCCGAATACCGGCGTGTTCGCATTTCAGGATGGCCTCCTTGACTTCAGGCCGAACGGGGTCCTGCATCGCCATCAATCCCAGAAAGACCATTCCCTCCTCGGGATTGGCATCGAAACCCGCCGGGTGATGCGATGAGGCGAGGGCCAGAATGCGCAGCCCGCTGCCCGCGAGACTATGCCCGTGTTCCACGATCCGTGAACGAATGTCCGCCCCGAGCGGCTTCAGACCCGCACTGGTGAATACTTCCTTACAGTAGTCGAGCAGCACTTCGGGCGCACCTTTGCTGCACACGAGCATACCGGCACCATCGCGATGGACGGAGGTCATTCTCTTGCGTTCCGAGCTGAAGGGGATCTCGTACATCCGCGGATGCTCATGGCGTAACGCGCGCAGGTCCAACCCGAATTTCGCTGCAACAACAAGAAGTGCTCCCTCGGTGGGATCTCCCAGCATCTCCCATTTCCGCTTTGCGTCATTGAACTGGAGGACGGCATCGTTGCAGAGAACTGCGGTACGCAGCAGCGCGCGGAGTTCAGGATCCGCCTTCCCCAGGACCGTGTGCTGACAGGTGAATTCGCCACGCGGTTCATATCCGGCTCCGGACACTTCGATGACGCGATTGCCGGTGATAATGCGCCGAACAGTCATCTCGTTCTGTGTCAACGTTCCCGTTTTGTCGGTGCATATGACCGACGTTGCCCCGAGAGTTTCCACAGCGGGGAGCTTGCGGATCAACGCCTTCCGTTCCGCCATACGCCGGACACCCAATGCAAGCGTGATTGTCATGNNCGGAAGTGCCTCGGGAATCACCGCCACAGCGATGGCCACGCCCCACACGAACATTTCCACGATCCCATAGCCGCGGAGAACGCCGAGGATGCTCATGGCGGCTGCGAGAATGATGGAAAATATTCCGAGGTTACGGCCGAGAGTGTCAAGATTCGCTTGCAGCGGGGTCTGTCGCTGCGTGGTGGTCTGGAGCAGTGAAGCTATTCTGCCAATTTCAGTATTGACGCCTGTTCCCACAACGACTGCAGCTCCCCGACCGCACTGGATTGTCGTTGCCGTGTAGACCATGTTCGTACGGTCCCCCACTTGTGCCGCTGCATCGAGCACCGTATCGCAATTCTTCTCGGCCGGGCGGGATTCGCCTGTCAGCATTGACTCGTCGATCGTCAGGTTCATCGACTCGATCAACCGTCCGTCAGCCGGGATGGCATCTCCGGTCTTCAGGATGATCGTGTCACCTGGCACCAGATCCCGCGCGGGTATCAACATTTCGATGCCATTCCGCAACACCGCGGCCCGCGGCACGGCGAGCTTTTGCAGAGCTTCCAGAGCCTGTTCAGCTTTGTATTCCTGGATGAACCCGACGACGCCGGCAAGAACCACGATGATGATGATTGCCAGCGCTTCCACCATCTCGCCCATTGCTCCTGAGACGACGGCAGCGATGATCAGCACCACCATCAGCAGACTGAAGAACTGCCTCGCAAACAGAAGGAGCGGGGAGTCTTTTTTCGGTGGGGGAAGCTCGTTGAAGCCGCTTTTCCGTCGAATGTCGTCCGCCTGTTTGGACGTCAATCCGTTCGCTGAGGCGTGAAGACGGGAAAGGACGTCGGGTACTCCGAGAGAGTACCATGCGGCGGCGCTTTCCCGGGAAGATCCTGCGTGTGGCATGCCGCTTACGATGTGTGGGATGGTAGTGATTGGCCGTAGGCCATTGCTTCGAGCCGCGCGATCCGCTCTTCCATCGGCGGATGCGTGCTGAAGAGCTTCGCGATCCCGCCGCCGCTGAGCGGGTTGACAATAAACATGTGTGCGGTGGAAGGTGATGCGTTCATCGGAATCTGATGGGCGCGCGTTTCGAGCTTGCGCAGCGCGCCCGCAAGCGAGAGCGGGTTGCCGGCCATCTGCGCGCCGCCTTCGTCAGCCATGAATTCGCGCGAGCGTGAGATCGCAAGCTGGATGAGCAATGCGGCAAACGGCGCCACTATCATCATGACGAGGCCGGCGATCGGACTGCCTCCTTCACGATTACCGGAACCGCGTCCGCCAGGCTCTGGACCCGAAGCTGGAGACCGCGCCGCTGCCGGATGCCGGCGAGGGCTCGTTCGGGCACCTGCTCAATATCGCGATCGAGCACCGGTTGATGCACGCCGAGACCCTGGCCTACATGTTTCATCAGATGCCGTTCGAGCGCAA
>PMMO01000018.1 GCA_003162215.1 Ignavibacteriota bacterium | reverse complement strand
ATCGGCAGCCACCAGAGTTGCGGTCCATACCGTGCCCACCACGAGTGTGTACTTATGAGCACTGACACGACAATCGCACCTGCGAGCAAGAGTACAGTTTCACGTGGTATGCCTGGTCGGACAAATGCGATGCCGAGCAGGAACAGGCCTATTAGCAGTGCGCCGCTGAAGAGCGGGCCGAAGCCTGAGATGCGCACTTCGTGGAAATAGAAGATGTTGAAATCCTTCCAACCAACGTCGAATGGCCACATGAGTGAAGCATTCTCCCCCTCGAAGAACGGCTGTGACCCGGGACGGCCGAAAATTGCATATGCGAACCGGACAAAACGGTTGCGACCGACCATGTTTCTCGGTGTCTCATAAATCTCAATTGGATCTTGTCCTCTCTGGCTTAGGCTGGGATAAGCGGCAGTGCCGAGCATGGGGTAGAACGGATGACCTCGATGTATGGTATTGGTCACATAGGGATTGAAGCCAAAGACGACGGTGCCCACCAGGATGGATGCAAGCTGGATAGCCGCATAGCGCCACAGCAAATCGCGTCGCCTGATGAGAATATAGAGCCCCCCGGCGGCGCAAAAGAAACAGAGATACGCAAGTCCTGTAAGCTTGGCGTTGATGCAAAGAATCGCTGACATAATCGCAATCACAAGGACCAGTAGGCTTGGCCGCCGGAACCAGCGGAACATTGCAGCGACAAAACAGGCCAGGAATGAGACCATGAGTCCGTCGACAAGTGACGAGGCCAGCTGGCACGTCACGACGGGATTGAGAGACACAAGCGCAGCGATGACTGCCGCCATGCGCCGACGCATCCCGAAGTCGATGGAGACCGCAAACACAGAAAAGAATGTTGCGGCAAGCACCATCCACGGGGCAGCTTTGGCCGTTTCGATATTGTGTGTCGTTTCAAACAGGGCAAGAGCTACATACCAGGGCCCTTTCGCGTAGTAGCGCAGCCAGTCCTGAAGATGAGGAACGAAGTTGTGCAAGGGATCGTAGAGCGGATTCCAGCCATGTGACATTTGATACACAGCGGTCTGATGGTACCAGAGGCCGTCCCACGACATGTCGAAGAATGCCGCAGCCAGAACCATAGCAAGGATCACGATGACCAGTGCAATAGCGGGCGGGATAATGCGCACTGCACCGTACAGACCCTCACGTCGAGCGAGCCAGTCGCCGACAAACAACGAAAGGGCCAGCGCGACAGGCATCGCGCTGGGCGAAACACGCCAACCAACACTGAAGCAGAGCATAACGATAAGATGAGCTAGACAGAAGAAAGACAGCAAGTTCGCCGTGACAGACCAGCAGAGCGTTGGCAGATAACTGTTTGGCTTCGCCGTGTGAGTGTCGTTGTTCGAGAATGTCGTTGTGTTCATGTGGGTGTCGGAATACGAAGCGATACGGCCGATTTTCGACGTGTGCCCTCGCAGGGTGTGCACCAGCTTAACGCCTGCGGCGTTTTCCATGGACCTTCATCTGGAGGGAGGAGTTGACTTGTCTTGCGCTTCCGCTTTGTCACTCTGTGCTTCCTTCACGGTGATCAATGAGTTACCTCGGTCAGATGTCGAAACCTATCCTTCCTGATGCATCTAAAGGCGTTCCCAGTCAGCAGGTCCTCTGAGGGGAAGGCCTAATCTAGCTGAGGTGACAATGTGAATAAGAAGAGTTTCCTTAGGGAAGGAGTTTACGCAATATCGTGCTGATGCAAAGGAAAGTCAAGGCGAAGGATTGGGATTGTTGACTATGGCTCACAGCCCCTCCCGTTCACGGGAGGGGTTTTGTTCCTTAGCCCAGAGCATCCAGCAGTTCAACATTCTCTCGCATGGGTTTGGACGTTAGTGGGGCGGGGGGATTTGAATCCCGTTCCGCCCAAGGTTGGCGAGGCGAAGCCGAAGCTAACCTTGTGGGCGGAACGAGGATCCTCGTCCCGACGGAAGTCGGGACGGGACCCCCGGCCTCTTGGTCCCGAAAAAAGCAACAACCCTCCAATGCAGCGAAATTAGGGCACTATTTTCCGATTCTTGTCTCCCAAGTGCATCGAATTTCCCCCGCCAATTACAGCCTGGTTACAGTACCGCTTGCACAGCATGCATACAATCATGGATGGCTATGTATACGAAACGAAGACGGCAGAGGCGTGAATTATATTTTGCACGAGGTGCGATTTGCAGGCCGATCTCCGCCCGGATGGAATTTTGAAGAGGGACAGGTGTTCTTGTTACGCCTCCTCCATCGACAGCCGCATCCGTTCAAGATCCTGAATTGGCGGTGCTCCGAATAGCCTCTTGTATTCCCGACTGAACTGCGACGGACTTTCGTACCCCACCTGATATGCCACGCTTGCCGCATCTGTGGTCTCGATACTCAGGAGCCGCCGGGCTTCTTGAAGCCTGACGTGTTTTTGATACTGCAACGGACTCATATTTGTCACCTGGCGAAAATTAAGGTGAAACGCCGAAGGGCTCATATTGGCCATTCGTGCAAGGTCAGGAACCCGTAGTGGCGTCGCATAGTCGTTGCGAAGGTGTTCGACTACCTTGCTAATCCTTTGAGTCTTGCTCCCGACAATACCGAGCTGTCGGATCGTTGCGCCAAACCGAGAGCCCATCAAACGGTAATGAATCTCGCGGATGATGGAAGGGGAGAGCACTTTCAGATCATTCTTGTTCTGCAGTGTCCTCAACAAGCGAGCAAAGGCATCGGCAAGTTCCGGAGTCACCTTCTCCACATAGAACCCTCCTTCGGATTCTTCATTGTGATCTGTGGCGGGGGATGCCTCCTGCAATATCTCATACACCACCGAGGGTTGAAGCTCAAGTTTGAGGCAAATGAAGGGTTGCTGTGTTGATGCCGAAACGACTTGTGCAATGGCAGGGATATCGAGGCAACTTACCAGGTAGCTCGTAGGATCATAGTGGTACACCTTGTTCCCGCTCCATACATCTTTCTCACCTTGCAGAACAAAGCAAACTTCCGGGTTATACATTCCAGGTGTGGCTTCCGTCGTCCTGTCCCTTCTGACCACCAAGAGTTCCGGCAGGGGTGTGGGATGTATCCCAGCACTTTTGCAATACTTTAGTGCTGTAGCCAGAAGGTTTTTCGTATCGTCCGCTCCGGATGTCTTCATCATTGCTACTCCGTTGTTTACCCCAGTATACGGAATGCTAGCACAAACCTCTACTACTCAGGAGGATTAGGCAATCATCCCGTAGGAATGGGATAGTTGCTCTGCACGGGAATTGCCATATTTGTTGCAGAATACTGGAGGATCACATGAAGAAACGCACGCTTGGAAAAGCCAATCTTGAAGTCTCGGCCCTCGGACTCGGCTGCATGGGAATG
>PMMO01000207.1 GCA_003162215.1 Ignavibacteriota bacterium | reverse complement strand
GGGTACCACGAGGTGAAATTCGACGGAACCCAGCTTTCCAGCGGAGCGTACTTTTATCGGATACAGGCTGGATCGTTCGTGGAGACCAAGCGGCTTTTGATGATCCGATGACCTTCAGCGTTTGAGGTACACACAAGGCTCGGAATACACCCCGGGCCTGCATTTTCATGCGCCTGCTGGGTTACCGGTTCGCGGCCTCTCACTATGCTCCAGGAGTTTGAGAACGACAAAGGACTTCATGACGCGAGTGTCGGTACCTGGCGGCATTTCCTACGAAATCGTGCCGGGTGGAAAGATCACGCAAACAGGCTCTCGCCTCAGCATTACATAAAGGGGAGTCAAAGGGCATATTCGGGAGCTTTGCACTCAAGTGCATACTGATTGGCAATCTCATTTCAGAAGCGTAGTGTTTGATCGGGAGCAGAAAGGTCACCTATCTTCTCCACTGAAAGAGTGTGATCTGCTGGCACATCGCACAGGAGCACCTCGATGAAAAATACGTGTGCGGGAGAGTATGTTCGGGAGGGCGGTTTGGATGAAAAAGAGATGTTGGAAGGGATGATCGAACCCGACTTCGGCCAGGATTTCCTGGTGTTGGTGATAGAAGTACGATCCGATTGGTACTTTCCCGGTCCGCCTCGCCCGATGCAAGCCAGCCATGCTCACTGCCGACCTCCTGTTGAATATTGCCACACTCCAACGTATCTTGGCGCATTACAGTCGGTGGGCAAGAACTATTTCATTCCCATGATGAGGAACCGTCGCCATGGAATACCTGTTGACTCAAGAGCAGAGAATGATGAAGGAAATGGTGGCTCAGTTTGCACGGGAGCACATCGCGCCTGTCGCCCGCAACAACCAGAAAGAAGGGCGGTTTCCGTCAGAAATCATTACGCGGGCCGCGGAACTTGGTCTGATGGGGATCGCCTATCCTGCCGAGTACGGAGGAGCGGGTATGGATTTCATCTCCTACATGCTTGCGGTGGCGGAAATCTCTCGCTACTGTGCCTCAACCGGAGTGATTGTCTCTGCGCATTCCTCTCTGGCAGTTGATCCGATCTATCGTTTCGGTACGGAAGAGCAGAAGAAATCCTATATGCCTGATCTCTGCTCGGGAAAGAAGATGGGCTGCTTCTGTCTTACGGAATCGGCAGCCGGGTCCGATGCAGGGGCGACGAAAACCACCGCTACACTGGTCGGCGACAGGTGGGTGATCAATGGTTCCAAGCAGTTCATTACTAATGGCAATGAGGCAGATATCGCCATTGTGTTTGCGTCAACGAATCCACCTGCGAAGACGAAGGGGATTACGGCGTTCATCATTGAACGGAGCAGGCCCGGATACACGATCGGCAAGATCGAGCACAAACTCGGCATCAAGTCGTCTTCGACAACGGAAATCCGTTTTGAAGAGTGCACTGTGCCGGCATCCCACGTTCTGGGCGAGCTGAACAGAGGCTTTAAGGTCGCGATGCTGACGCTTGATGGCGGGAGGCTAGGCATTGCTGCGCAGGCACTGGGCATTGCGCGGGCATCGATCGAGGATGCGGTCAAGTATGCCAAGGAAAGAAAGCAGTTCGATCGTCCGATTGCAGACTTTGAGGCGATCCAATGGATGCTTGCGGACATGCACACCCGCTACGAGTCTGCATGGTTGTTGACGTACCGCGCATCGTTGATGAAAGACAGGAACATCCCGTACTCCGCTGAAGCAGCCACCGCAAAGCTCGCGGCATCGGAGGCAGCCATGTTCTGCGCCTCGAAGGCCATACAGATTCATGGCGGGTACGGGTATACTGAAGAATTTGATGTGGAGCGGTACTACCGGGATGCGAAGATCACTGAAATCTACGAAGGAACCAGTGAGATCATGCGACTGGTCATTGCAGCCAACTTGTTGAAATGAGGAAGTGGTGAGCATAGAGAGAATTCGCATTGTCACTGCCGCTGCACTGTTCGACGGCCATGATGTCTCCATCAGTATCTTTGCGAAGTTGATGCATCAACGTGGGGCCGAGGTCATTCATATCGGCCACAACCGATCAGTGGATGAAATCCTTGCTACCGCGATTCAAGAGGATGTTGATGCCATCCTTGTCAGTTCGTATCAAGGCGGACACAACGAGTTCTTCCAGTACTTGGTCGATCGCCTGAGGGCGCTTCCTGCACCCAACATCCTTGTGTTCGGCGGTGGCGGCGGCGTGATCCTGCCTCAGGAAATTGAGGATTTGCAGAAGTATGGCGTCGAACGGATCTATCATGCCGTTGACGGTCAGGCGCTGGGCATTCACGGTATCGCCGATGACATCGTCGAGAGGATCAAGAAGACCAGGGTGCAACTCGGCGGGAAGCAACTTCCATTTTCCCTCGAAGATGAGCTACAACGCGAGAGCAGAAATAACCCTCAAAGGATCTCGCAGCAGCTTTCGCATATCGAACGGCATGTCGACACTGCTGATGTCCTTTCCCGGCTCAGAGCGCTCTATGGAGTTCATGACAAGAAAAGAACCGTCGTCTTTGGTGTGACCGGCACCGGTGGATGCGGCAAGAGCTCACTCATCGACGAGCTGATCAATCGATTCCTCAAAGTCACCGACGATATCTCCATTGGTGTGCTGGCAGTCGACCCTTCCAAGAAACTTTCCGGAGGGGCATTTCTGGGGGACAGGATTCGCTATAACAACATCAACAACGATCGGGTGTTCTTCAGGAGCTTTGCGACCCGCGAGAGCGCAAGTGAACTCAGCCATGCGGTGAGGGATGGGCTCCAGGTTCTCAGGGCATATGGTTTCGATATCGTCTTTGTGGAAACGAGCGGCATAGGACAGGGGGACAGTCAGGTGACCGACATTTGTGATCACTCGATTTTCGTGATGACCTCGGAATTTGGCGGACCTTCGCAGCTTGAGAAGATCGACATGCTGGACCTGGCTGACTCAATTGTTATCAACAAGTTCGAGAAGATCGGGTCGGAAGACGCCCTGCGGCATGTCACCGACCACTATAGAAGAAGTCGTAACATCAGGGTCTCTCACAGTCATCCTCACAGGAGCGGTGAACTGCCGATCTACGCTGCGAGCAGCAATCAATTCAACAATCGCGGCGTCAACAGACTGTTCAAAGATCTTCTGGAGACAGTAAAGGGCAAAAAGCTTCGGGACTTTCCGACAAAGAATAATCTGCTGGATGTACTTTCCACCGACCATGTTCAGGACTTTGGTCTCATCGGCGGCCAGAGAGTGAACTATCTCACGGAGATCGCCGACACGGTGAAGAACTACTACAGAGTCTTTGATGAGCAGGCCCGGTTGGCAGGACAGTGTCATGCCCTGCAGCAGAGCATTGAGCAATTCGATGCCGGTGAACGGGCCGTGACTGTCTTGAAGCAGAGATTGTCAGAGAGATGGAAGGATCTGTCCAGGGAGACGCAACTCTTCCTCGAAGGGTGGGAGGAGCGCGTACAAGAATACTCACGCGAGACAGTCTCGTACAAAGTTCAAAATGAAGAACAGACAATCGACCTCTTTGCCAGAACGCTTTCGTCTCTGAACATCCCCAAAGTGGCCCTTCCGAAATACCGTTCGTGGGAAGAACTGGTCAGATTTCACTATCGGGAAAATCTGCCGGGATTCTTTCCGTTTGCCGCGGGCGTATTCCCGTTCAAACGAACGACAGAGGATCCGAGGAGGCAATTTGCAGGGGAAGGCACTCCTGAACGGACAAACAAGCGGCTCCACTATCTATCAAGGAATGACGATGCAAAGCGGTTGTCGACCGCCTTCGATGGCATCACGCTGTATGGCGAAGATCCTGACAAGAGGCTCGACATCTACGGCAAGATAGGTGAAAGCGGGGTGAGTATTTGTACCATAGAAGATATGGAGAGGCTGTACGATGGATTTGATCAAACGGACCCACGCACCTCCGTCTCCATGACCATTAATGCCCCCGCTCCCATCATTCTCGCGATGTATTTCATGGTTGCATACCGACGCGAACTACAAAAGGAGGAACGCAAAGGCAGACGGGTCAGCGACGCTGAAAAGGATCAACTGAAAATCCATACCTTTCGGAATCTGCGGGGGACAGTTCAAGCCGACATCCTCAAGGAAGATCAGGGGCAGAATACCTGCATCTTTTCCATCGATTTTGCGATGAAGCTCGTTGGTGATGTGCAGGAATATTTCACGCGCAATGCTATCGAGAAGTACTATTCCTTAAGCATCAGCGGCTATCACATCGCGGAAGCTGGTGCCAACCCGATCACCCAACTGGCATTTACGCTCGCGAATGGGTTCACCTACGTTGAATACTTTCTGAAGCGTGGACTGAAGCTGGATGATTTTGCTCCCAATCTCTCGTTCTTCTTCAGCAACGGAATGGAGCCGGAATACTCGGTCATAGGCCGCGTCGCGCGAAGGATCTGGGCGATCGCCATGAAATACAAGTACCATGGCAACGAAAGAAGTCAGAAACTGAAGTACCACATCCAGACATCCGGGCGATCGCTCCATGCGCAGGAAATGGATTTTAACGATATCCGGACCACACTGCAGGCCCTCCTGGCGTACTACGACAACTGCAATTCGTTGCACACAAATTCCTATGATGAGGCAATCACGACGCCCACTGAAGAGTCGGTCAGAAGATCGATGGCGATCCAGATGATCCTCGCGAATGAATTCGGGATGGTCAAGAATGAAAATCCAAATCAAGGATCTTTTATCATTGAAGAGCTCACGAATCTTGTCGAAGAAGCGGTCCTGGAAGAATTTTACAGGATATCACGCCGGGGAGGCGTGATGGGAGCAATGGAGACTCAGTACCAGAGAGCAAAGATCCAGGAAGAGTCGTTGTACTATGAGGAGTTGAAGCAGAGTGGCGAATATCCGATAGTCGGTGTGAATACATTCCTAAGAGAAAAACCCGAGAACCCGTATCTCTCAGTGAAACTTACAAGAACGCCACTCCACGAAAAAGATGAGCGGTTAAAGCAGTTATACGAATTCCAGTTGCGCAATCGTGAGATGTCGGCGAAAGCCCTGGAGAGACTGCGTGAAGTGGCATTGGGTGAAGGCAACATTTTCAAAGAGCTTCTCAATACCGTGCAGTGGGCGTCTCTGGGCCAGATCACGGGCGTTCTGTATGAGATTGGAGGGAAGTACAGAAGGGGATTCTAACAGGTCCGCCAAGGAAGGCGATGATCTCCAAGAGGGGTATATGCCTACTGTAGATGGATCTGTAGATGGATTGCAGCAGCTTGACTTTCAGCAAAGGCGTTGCTAGATTTGCGCCGGAACATCATGCCATCCAAACGCTCCAGTCGTGTCCGGATCCCTAAGCGTTCGCATTCTTGCTCCTCCTCTGTTCGAAGCGAGCATGTTTTCGGCACTCCAATAAAATGATCCCATCCCTGGAGGTGGATTATGCGCCCACTGGTACTGTTGATTGTTGCCTGTCTTCTGCCTGGCTGCGGTCAGAAGACCGTAAAGTCCATCAGTTTCCATGAGCAAATTCAGCCCATTCTCAAGTCCCAGTGTGTGAAATGCCACGGTACGGAAATCGCCCGCGGCAAGATCGTGCTAACAACGTACGAGAGCATGATGAACTCCCGCACTGCTAAGGGCAAGAAGCCGTTGGTCGTTGCGCAGGAACCGGCTAAAAGCTGGCTATACATTGTTTGTGCGACGAATCAGCCCCACTACCGCATGCCGCCCGATACATCAACCGTTGTTGCTCTTACGAAAGAGCAGTTGCAGCTTCTGTCAAAATGGATTGAAGGGGGGGCCAAAGAAAACTAGCTCACCCTCACAACCACATGAAGAAAGGCGAGAAGCTGGAGAAGAAGGGTGAAAGGCTGGAGAAGCAGCAGAAGTGATGCTCTTCCTCCTGTCGAAGAGGAATGAAGCGGAAGCCGATTCTCATATCCAGATGAGGATCGGCTTTCCTGTTTTCATCTCTCCAAAGCGGTAACGAAAGATGAAGCTCCCACCAGAAGGCCCGAAGCGAAGAGGAACCAGTTGAACGGTTCAAGCGGCTGTTGATGCATCGCTGCAATCGAATTCACCAGGAACGAGGCGAGAATGAGCATTCCGCCTAGAGAGACAAACGTCCAGCGGAGAGGCGTAATGCGAACCGGCCTTCCAAGAGAATCACGATGCAGAACAACAATGCTCGCAGCGATGATGCACAATGAAACCAGGATCGGCGCCAGAACCGGGCCGACCCATGGCAAGGGGATGATGAACAAGACATCGTTCGTCAAGAAGGAAGCCGGCCAATTGAGAGTGGCCTTGAGGAAGATATAGTAGAAGATATCCCACACACCGAATGCGATTGAGAAGTACGCACAACGAGAAAGAGAACTTTGCCCGGCAATCCATCCAACGGCAGCGAGCATGACAAGGGTTGCAACTTCCCGTGTCATTTCAACCATGAGAATGTTCTCTGGAATTACAGTCAGGGGGAACGAAAAGCCGTTAGGGTAGAAATGGAGGCGGAGATACACCACCACCGCCGCCTCTAGAAATCCCATGGCAATGGCGAAGAGACTGATCACTCCGAGTGCTTTTTTCAATTGAGCGCTCTCCATCTCTATTGGGACGAGTCACACACAATGTAGCCCTCCACGCCGCCAAGTACAAGTTGACGGAAATCCAACATAATTCCCCGTGGCGTCTTCATGGATTTCTCAATCTTTTTTGGTACATTTTTGATGAGAGTACGGAAAGACTGCATAAACGTGACGTCATGACCTTCTATCCACGAAAACTTTCGCTTCAACTCATGATTCCCCTGACAGTTATCGTGATGCTTGTCGGCGTTGCTTCAGGGGTCTACCACATGAAAACTCAGGAGCGGCAGCTCCTGGACGCCATGATCACGGGGGCCGATCAGCTCTCCGGCAGCATTGCCAGTGCAACGTGGCATGCGATGCTTACCGATCAACGGGAATCTGCATATGAGATTATGCAGACAATTGCGACCAAGCAGGGAATCAACAGGATCCGCATCTTTAACAAAGAGGGGCGTGTGATGTTCTCCACCGTACCCGGGGATACCGGCTCTGTTGACAAAGATGCGGAGGCGTGTTCAATATGTCACGCCTCAGGTCGACCCCTGGTAAGAGTGGATATGCCCTCGCGCGCCCGTGTGTTCCATTCCTTGAATGGTTCGCGCGCACTCGGTATCGTGACACCCGTGTACAATGAACCGGCGTGCAGCAATGCGGATTGTCACGCCCATCCTGCAGCGATGAACGTTCTGGGCGTCATTGATGTTGCTCTTGACCTTCGCACGGTCGATGCGGAAATCAGCGGTGTCCAGCAGCGGGTGCTTGCCGTCTCAGCAATACTTGTGATCCTGATCTCGGTTTTCATTATTCTATTCACGCGCAGATATGTCCATGCGCCGATTCAAAAACTCATCGGGGGGATTCGGGCGGTGAGCAAGATGCACCTGGACAAGCCGGTCGAGATCAACTCCTCAGAGGAACTTGGAGAGCTCGCGCAGACTTTTGACACGATGCGGGTACGGCTCAACGAGGCGATCAAGCAGTTGAATGACTTCACGCAAGGGCTCGAGACGAAAGTCGACGAACGCACGGAACAACTGAAAGTGGCGCACCAGAAGCTCTTGCGCAGCGATCGTTTGGCGTCGTTGGGACAGCTATCGGCGAGTGTCGCGCATGAGATCAACAATCCGCTGTCGGGAGTGTTGAACCTCTCCATGTTGATGCAGCGCATGGTGAAGGAGGATGGTATTCCACCGCAGAGGATTGAGGAATTCAAAAAGTACCTTACACAGGTTGTCAACGAGACCAGCCGGGTAGGGAGGATTGTGCAGGATCTGCTTGCATTTTCCCGACGTTCAAAGCCGCACCAGCGTACCAACACGAACTTCAATACCGTGGTCACCTCGACGATCAACCTGATCAGCCACAAGCTGAAATTGATGGGTGTCAATATGGATTTGGAGCTGGATCAGAAGGTGCCGCTCATTACATGCGATGCATCACAGATGCAACAGGTGTTGATCAACCTCATCATGAACGGCGCGGAAGCTGCACAGAGCAAAGCCGATGGCGGAGTGACAATTCGCACGTATTCAACTCCAGCCGGGGATTCGCTGATCCTTGAGGTGTGTGATACGGGTGACGGGATTGCTCCGGAGAACATCCCCAAACTGTACACCCCTTTCTTCACGACCAAGGGAGAAGGGAAGGGGGTTGGGCTGGGCCTTGCCGTGGTGTACGGGATCGTGCAAGCACACAGCGGGGATATTGAAGTGCGGAGCACCGTGGGTCAGGGAACAGTGTTCAAAGTGACTCTTCCCATCGAACCACCACAGGAGCCCGTAAGTGCGGCGCCCTCCGCTGCGGAACGGACGACGTGAAATCGATGTATATCGTGGCCCTCGGCAGTATCGAGGAGGATGTCCTGACTGCTGTCGAGCAGGGACTCGGGCATGCATACGGCTTTGGCGTAAAGAGGCTTTCCGGACTGGCCGAACCGGAGTATGCGTACGATGCACAACGCGGCCAGCACAGTTCCGCACATGTCTTACGCCAGCTGATCACGCGGGTGCCGGAAGATGCAATGAGCATGCTGGGGATTACGCAGAAAGACCTTTTCATTCCGATGTTGAGTTTTGTGCTCGGGCAGGCCCAGCTCAGCGGTCCTGCTGCCGTAATATCGTTGGCGCGTTTGCAGCAGGAGTTTTACGGTCTTTCGCCGGATCGGTCGCTCGCTGTCGCGCGAACCGTCAAGGAAGCGGTGCATGAGGTGGGGCATACGGTTGGCCTTACGCATTGCGCGGACAGCAGCTGTCCGATGTCGCTTTCCAACAATGTCCGGCATGTCGACGCGAAGGGGGCGGAATTGTGTGCGAGTTGTATCGTGTTAGTTGAAGAGAAGACCAAACATGCGCGCGCGATGGGAACTATCCCGAACAGCGCGGGAACGAGGAACGTATGACTCACTGGCATATCATGGTGGTTGACGACGAAGAAGTGATGCGCGAGTCGCTCGCGGCATGGCTTCGCGAGGACGGCTACAACGTGGATACCGCAGTATCGGGGAAGGAGGCAATCGAAAAAGCCCGAACCTACGACTATGCGATTTATTTCGTCGATCTGAAAATGCCCGGTGGCATCGATGGTATCGAGACGATGATGGAGATCCGGAAGTTTCACCCCGAAGCATCCATCATCATTGTCACTGCATATGCCACGGTGGATACTGCGATCACGGCGATGAAGGAGGGGGCGCAGGAATACATCGTGAAACCGTGCAACCCCGAGGAAATCTCGCTTCTCGTCAACAGGATCATCAAGGTGAAAAACCTGCAGAGGGAGAATTCCATCCTCCGGAAGAAACTCACAAAGCAGTACAGCTTCCATGACATCCTCAGCAAGAGTCCGAAGATGGGGAAGATCTTCGAGCTTGTGAAAGACATCGCGGGATTACGGAGTACCGTGCTCATCCAGGGGGAGAGCGGCACGGGCAAGGAATTGATCGCACGGGCCATCCACTTCTCCGGTGGTCGGGAAGCGAAACCGTTCGTCGGCGTATCGTGTGCAGCGCTTCCTGAGACGCTTCTTGAATCCGAGCTCTTCGGTCATGAAAAGGGATCGTTCACCGGTGCATCATCGCAGCGCAAAGGGAAGTTCGAGATGGCGGACGGGGGAACGATCTTCCTGGATGAAATCGGGGATATTTCATCGAAGCTGCAGATGGATCTCCTGCGTGTGCTGCAGGAGAGAAAATTCTACCGCGTCGGCGGGACCGAAGAGATCGAAGTCGACGTGCGCGTTATCGCTGCGGCGAACGTGGATCTTGACCGTGCCGTGCGTGAAGGGAAATTTCGCGATGATCTGTTTTACCGTCTGAATGTGATCAGCATACACATCCCTCCTTTGCGGGAACGCAGGGAGGATATCCCGATTCTCGCTCATAGTTTTGTTGAACGACTCTCGCATGAATTGGGAAGAAAGGTAAACGGCATATCCGAAGGTGCCCTGCGCATTCTTCTTGATCATGAATGGCCCGGCAATGTGCGAGAGCTGGAAAACGCCATCGAGAGGGCGATCGTGACCTGCAAAACCACCATGCTGACGGATGAGGACGTTGCGTTTCTCGTGCCGGTGGCGGATCAGGGAAAGGCGTCGTGGAATGTCCCTTCCAACATTACGCTGGAAGAGGCAGAGCGGCATATCATCACCGCGACTGTGCAGCGGACACACGGGAACATCAAAGAAGCGGCATCAATACTGGGGATTGACCGGTCAACGCTGTATGACCGGTTGAAGAAGTATAATGTGCAGAGGGAGTAAGAAAAGAGGCACTGGACACGAGGCACTGTTGGGGGATAGGCATTAGGCACGACGCACCGGGCAATAGGGTTGAATAGAATAACCCGGCCCCGTGCCTAACGCCCCGTTGCTGCTTTACGCCTGCAGAAACATCTCCCCCCACACCCCATCCCAATCGACCTGCGGAGCTTGCTTCCACATGTCCTGGACCAGTTCGCCACCATCAGCAAGGCTGACGCCCACACCTTCCGGTGAAACGGCGGCCTGCAGCCGCTCCAGCTCCCGCATAATCCAGGGCTTGATCTCCTCACCGCGCAGCAGGTGACGTGTTTCCACGATCGGCTCGCGGCCACGCACTTTCAGAAACCAGCCGTCCTGCGCAGTGCCGGTCTGTACGACAACGCCCTCGATCGGCGAGAGGATACGGAGAGCCGCCCGTTCTTTCTTGAGCATCCATCCGGTGCCATTCGCTGTAAGTGTGGTGCCCACGGCAGGAAGTTCGACGGCATCCGGCGTTCCGATCATTCTCTTCCCGAAGTCATCCAGTCCGACCGTGTAAACCCCTTCCCCTTCGTACTTCACCCATGTATGCCCACGGTGGTAGTAGCGATCGAGCGGCATGGTGAACCCGAACACGGACTCTTCTTTGCCCGCCGGAGCAAGCACCGGCGCACGCTGTGCAAGAAAGGTTGGATGGACCGCGCACGAACGGCAATCGAATTCGTGATTGCATGTCCTCTGTGCAATTTCGCCCGTGATCTGATGCCGGCATGTGCGCGCCGCGACAGGAAGGTCTTCAAATTCCGCTTCCCATTGAATCGTCTCGTGCTGTTGCTTTCGGAACGCCTTGTACGAACGCAGCAGTGCAATCGACAGGGTCGAGAGAATCACGATCACTACAGAAAAAAATATTCCTAAGAATACAACGTGAACGGGTGTCCAGTGAAACTCATAGATAAAGGGGAACACGATGTACCTCCGAAGTCATTGACGGATGTCTCTTTCCTGGGGAAAGAGAGTCATATACCGGAACGAGAGAGAATAGAGCACAACACCATACGCGACGATGGCAAGAAATGTCGCGATCTCCTGCCAGCTCGGGACGTAGGACATCATCTGATCAAACGGCAGCGTCGGCAACGCCAGGGTCTGGATCGTCATCACGAAACGATTCATCACGATGCCGCAGCAGGCAAGGAATGCCGCGCTGACGAGCACGGCTGGCCGTTCGCGCAGCCGCTTACTGAGTAACATGATTGCCGGAAGAAGACCGAGGAGAATGATTTCCGCAAACAGAATCCACGTCCCGAATCCCGGTGATGTGTAGAACGTATATGCAGGCGCTCCTTCGGCGGGTGCGGTGTGGTTGATCCAGTAGAGCGTGTCAACGGTCTTGAGCAACACGTAGACGATCAGCATCCATCCTGACACTTTGCCGAGGAACCTCAGCACTTCCGGCTTCACAAGCTGTTTTCCTGAGAGTTTCTGCACCAGCCATGTCGTCAGAAGGACGAAGCTCGGGCCCACAGCCGCAGCGGAAAGAATGAAGAGATAGAATGTGGATGGCCATATCCCCAGGACTTCGCGGAACGCAAATGGGCGCCCTACCAGGACTCCGTACAGACCACCGAGAGACCCCTGGTGAAAGAATGAGAGGAATGTTCCGATACCGGCGAACACTGGCATGACCTTGTGCAACTCAAATTCGAAGACCAGGAATCGTGGGATTTGTCTGAGCTTCCGGTTCTTGAGAACCACCGGCACGTATTCAATGGCGAGCACCGTGAGATAGCAAGTGAGGCAAAATGTCACCTCCGTAAGCATCGAATGCGTGTTCGGATGCCAGAAGGTGAACCATGCGCGCAGAGGTTGTCCGACATCCACCATAAGCACAGCGACTGCACCGCTGTAGCAGATGAGTCCAAGAACTACTGCGCTATTAATGACTGCCTTGAGTTCTTCTCTCCGCAGGATATAGAGAAGGAATCCCGTGAAGAACGCACCCGCACCAAGAGCGATCACGGTAAGGTCGAGGTAAATCCAGAGTCCGAAGGCAAATCTGTTGTCCATGTTGGTCTGGTTCAGACCTTCTGCAAGGCAGAGATACATGGCGTACAATCCCAGACCAAGCAATAGGATCCATGGGAGAATCCAGGCCGCAAAGCGTGCGAACGAACTTCTCTGTACACTTCTTGGTATGAACTGCCGATCCATATTCCATGCCCTTTGTTTTCCCCGTGCATACGACGGGGGCACTTGATCATTTGCCCCGAAGGACGGGACCGTTGCGTTATGCCAGTGGAGCCCGATCGGCCATTTTCCGGACCCACTCTTTTGCTGAGTGATAGAAAATCTTCGGCGCGGTGCCGAGCTTTGGCAGAAACTGGAACGTGTTGATGCTGTGGCTGAGACGCGATACTTCGTTTGTCTCATCCGCAAGGTCGCCAAACACGATCGCTCTGGAGGGGCAACTTTCGACGCATGCGGGGACATAGTCGCCGGCAGCAATTTCCTTTCTTCCTGCAGCAGCAGCCTTCGTCCTGGCCGCGTGAAGCCGGCCATGGCAGAAATTGCATTTTTCGGCAACGCCGCGCATGCGCGGGGCTACATCCGGATTGAGCAACACTTCCGTCCCCTCCGGCCACTGCGGATCCCACCAGTCGAAATACCGTGCATGGTACGGGCATGCCGTCATGCAGTAGCGGCACCCGAGGCATCGTTGGGGGATCTGGCCCACGATCCCCGTCGAAGGATCGACTTCAACAGCATTTTGTGGACAGACGGAAACGCACGGTGTGTGATTGCCACATTGTTGACAGGTCATGGGGATGAACACGGTATCGTTTGCAGGAAAGCCTTCCCCGTTGGAAACAGGATACACCCGCAGCCAAGTGACCCCGGTGCGTTCCGTGGCTTTTTGCTCAGCCGGCGCAACGTTATTCTCCACAGCACAGGCAACCATGCACACGCCGCAACCCGTGCAGCGGTCAAGATCAATCACCATACCGTATCGTGATTTGGATTGTGCTGTCTGTTCCATTGTGTCACGCTTTCGCAATCGTTGCTTCGGTGATTCTCCATGAGCCATCATCCCGTACTGCGCACAGGCCGAGGATACCTTCAGCCTCAGGCCGATCCTTTGATGCAGTGTTGTTGGGAGATGGACCAACAATGGCGTGGATGACGCCGGGGATGACGCTTGGATCTGCAACGGCCTGCGCCGTCATGTTGCCGGAGTGTGTGGAGATTTTCACATACGCCCCGTCGGAGAGAGCATTCGCTGCAAGCGTTGACGGGTTGATGTGCACCCGGCCGCCAAGGCTACGGAGGTGGGATTCCTGAAACAGCTTGCTCAACACCGGAGCAACAGAGGCTGTCATTGTCGCGTTTCTCCAGCCAAAGGGGATGAGCTTCAGTGTGCCGGTTGTGTCTAGTGCAGGTGCGGATGCCTTGTCGTATCGGTCAGGGGTCATCAGTCCCAGAAGCGTAAGACGGGGATTCACCTGCTTGTCCTGCATATTATCAACCCACCATCCTCCCTCCGACAAACCTTTCCACAACTCTTCTTCGCTTGCCATCGCCATGACCGGAGTCTGTGAGCTGCCTGTTGGCGTAGCCAATGTTCCGCGTTTGGATAGCCAGATGTCGTGGGTGCGCTGCCTGAGGCACGACTCCACCGTCTCTGCCCCAACAGAGGGAAGTCCGGAAGCTCCGGCGAGTTTCGCCAGAAGCGTTGCGGGATCAACAGTAGTGTCCGGTTGCTTCAACAAAGGAAGTGACAGTGCAAAAGATGACCGGCGAGCTCCGGGCGGTGTGGAAATTTCTTCCAGTGACTCGAAGGCAGCGGGTGACGGCACCAGGTAGTCTGCCAACGCCGATCGTGATGACAGATACGGGGACAACATGACAACTGTCCCGCCATCAGCAGTGAGCTTTCTCTTGAGTAGTGAGAGCGGATAGGTGTGCCCGGACTCGGCCCCATCAATCAAGAGCAAGCGGACAGAATGGTCCGGGACTTGAGCAAGACCCACTGCCGGTGAAGTTGTCGCGCCGGGTGAAGGGATAGGGGCGTGGAGGGAGATGCCACCCGTCCGGCCGATGTTCCCGAGGAGTACGTTGAGGCCCGCGATCACAGTCTCGGTGGCGTTGTCCAATGGTCCGCCTGCCGGATCATACCCGGACATGACCACTGAGGGATTGGAAGCGAGAGCATGGGCCGTTTCGGAGATTACGGAAGAAGGGATGCCACAGACGGCCGCGACGTCTTCGGGCTCGAATTTGGACACAAGTGTCTTATACGTACGAAAATCCGGTGAAGTCTTCTCGATCTTTGCAGGGAAGAGGTTTTGTCGGACAATGACACCCCCGATTGCCAGAGCCAGAGCCGCCTCTGTTCCGGGCATTATGGGTAGCCATGTGTCTGCCTGAAGTGCTGTGCGAGATTGCACGCCTTCCACTTGGATCAGCTTCAGCCCGTTCTGGTTCCTGTTCTGGAGGAGTTGCACCGTGCGGCCGGGAGTGCTCCATCCATCCACCAGCGGAGCGCCGAAACTCAGGATGACCCTGGTGTTCTCCAGGTCATAGCCGAGTGTTCCTTCTGTGGTGTTGCACAATGCACGGAGGGTGGTCAGCGTTGGGTCTTCAGATCCAGGAGCAACGGCATAGATGCCACCCGGGAAGTTGCTCACGAACTTGCGATAGAGGTCAGACAACACTCTGCCCGGTCGTTGGTCGAGAACCGCGATGGTGCCTCTTGACGAAGACGACCGAATATCCTTCAGCATGGGAGCGAGATTCGATGCGATTTCATCCAACGTCGACGGTACCAGAGGACTGTCCGCCCCCTTCCCTGTGAACGCAAAGGGCCGGCGCAGCCGCAGCGGATGGTACGCGAGATGATGGCCGGCGATTCCCATCGGACAGAGGATGCCGTTGCTTAATGAGTGGCCGGCAACGCCGACCAAACTCACCGGGTGCCCGTTCACGCGCCGCGCCTTGACGGCACAACCGCCCGGGCAGAGCGTACATCCGGTAAACGTAAATGTCTCGGGACCACGTGGAAGTCTTGGAATCAGTGACCAGTTCTGTGTCCAGATCGCACTGTCGTCAAGGAGTTTCCAGGGGATCGGCGTAAATAATGCGCCCAGGATTGATCCACCCGCAAACGTCAGAAGTTCTCTCCGCGTAATGTTCATCGGTCTTTTCTCGTTCACTTATGGCAATCAAGACAGCTGTCGTCTCTGTGGCGTTCTGCATGGCATCGTACGCATCGATCCATTTTCATGCCCTCCCATGGATGCGAAGGGAGCCCCGAGATATTCCTTCCCCAGATGTCTCTGCTATACCCACTGATGCGGTTGACCTGGTAGACCGGCAGGGTACTACTGGATCCATGCGGCCCGTGACATTCTTCGCATTTGATCTCCGCTCTCTTCACGTGGGCGGCATGCGGGAAGTACGCATTGTCCGGCTGGCGCGAATAGACTTTCCAGGGAATCTCCTTGTGGGGTGTCACGAACTGCTCGACCAGGACTTTCTCGGATTCCGTTGAACCGATGGCTGCAGAGTGGCACTCCGTGCACTTTGCGATTGTCGGTATGCCTTTGAAGCTGCCGTTCTCAGTGAACTCATGACACATATCGCACGTCATCCCATTTTGTTCGCCTGTATGGACGGCGTGGTTGAACTGCATTGGTTGCGCTTCAGTCCTGTAGAGGGCTGCGGGGAATGCAAACCATCCGATGGCGAGTGAAGCCAGAACACCTGATAGCATCAGTATCAGACCTTTGCATCTCACTGTGATTGCCTCCAGCCTGCGAATGGAGAATAGAACTCATTGAAGACGCGGAGCAATTCGTCACGCGTCAGATGTTGACCGAAACCGTGCTGGACAGAACCGCCGTCAGCCATGACGACATGTCCTGCATGGTCCTGTGTGTGCGAGAGTACATGCACCAACTGGGAGACACGGTGTGCTTCCGATTCCATCCAATCGGCTGCGGCGCGCCCCGAGAGCAGTCCTTCCTTGAGCGCCTGCACGTTTTTTGCGGGGTCATCACCGTCGATCGTTCCTTCGAACAGCCATCCAAGTGTATAGGGATCCGAAAGCACTATTGATGGATGGGTGCGGATGTGCAGATTGGCGGTTTTCAGATGGGCCGGATGGGGGAAGACCATCTGCAGATCGACGCCATGGACGGTGATCACCGCGGTCGGACGGTGGATGCCCTCTGCAGTCACAAAAGTGATGCGGTCGATGGAGTCGAACATGGTGGCGAGAAACGCATCGATGCCGATGTGGACGATGCCATCCGTACCAATGTCGATCCACATGTGGTTTGCAGAGAACGCCAGCCAACCGGGGACCCGGATCCCTTCCACCAGATACTCATGCGCCGGATCGTCCGTTGTGTCTCCGGCTGCGGGTGTATCGGTGAAGTGCGCGCGCTCCGGGTGTGCAAGCGAGAGGTAGAGTTCACAGTACTTATGGCTGTCTGTTCCGCAATGGGACAGGACCGCCTCGCTGTAGGGAATGTATTTTGTGACGGAAGCTGCAGCGCAGTACTGCATGAGAGGTTCTTGAAGAAACGGACACCGTGTACCGTCGGCATGTGTATCCAAAAGCGGTTGAGCAGCCGGACAATTGACAAAATCTGGAGAGGTGCACCGGTCCGCATCCGGCTTGCCGGGCACACGCACAATCATCTTTCGGAATGCTGAACCGCGGCAGTACTTCACCTGGGCTTCGCGCAGAAACGGGCATCGCATGGCTTTGTCCTCGGGCTTTGTCGGGAAAGTCAGGCCGGGATTTTGGAGTTTGCCGGTTTCTTTTCAGTGACTTTTTCACCGCCATCTGCCATTGTGATACCGAGGCCGGGGAGAACGAGCGTATGGGCGTCGTTCACTGACTGTCCACGGGCTCCCTGTCGTGCGCGCTTCTCGCGCAGCACGCCGTAACCGATAAATCCTGCGGCAATGAGAGCGACGACAACGAGAACCCAATTCGTGAAGTAGGTCCATGAGCGGGGGTCGGAGAGGTCGAACATGGCTTCCTCTAGTTATTCGTTGGATATATGTTAAGGTGCATCTGTGAATGGAAATGCAACTCCCGTGCCGGTATTTGTATGATTGCTGTACATGATTGCCGAGTAATAAGTTACAAGAACACTACAGCGAAGTTGACTTGGAGAGTTTTTCGTTTTGTGTGGACATTTCCTACATTCGGTGTTGGCAATTTCCACACGCTGATGAATCCAAGCCTGGCTCATAAGCCTGACTTTATTTGACTTTATTGAGAGACTCTTTAGTCAGACACTGCAGACACTAATGACGGACTCTTAAGCCAGACATTAATACATTAATGACAGACCCTAGAGTCAGACATTTAAGTCTGACTTCAATGACAGGCTTATAAGTCAGACATCTGTTCCCAGCTGTGGCCATGTCTTTGAAAAACTCTAAGCGATTAGTATGTTGATAGTTACAGCATTCTTGAGCTCGATACTTACAGCACAACCTTTGTCTTACGCCACCCGTCTAACCAATAACATGCAGAATCATATGACAAGCGACGCTGATCTTATACGGATGGCACAGGGTGGCGATAATGTGGCTTTTACCGAGTTGGTGCATCGCCACGACCGCACCGTCTTCGGACTAATCGCAAGGTCTGTTGAACATGCAGAAGACGCAAAAGATATTTATCAGGAAGTGTTTTTTCGAGCCTATCGCGGACTTAAGGCGTTTCAGTTCAAGAGTGAGTTCTCAACCTGGGTACATCGGATCGCCGTCAATGCCTGCATTGATCACGGCAAACGCACAAAGNNGCGATCGGTCTTCACATATGCCGATCCGATCGGAGTCACGGATGAAACGAGCCAGATGCGAGCAGTTGAGCCGGCATCGGATGATACTGGTCCCGACCAACGTGTCATCGACGGGGAGACCGCAGAGCGGATCAGGCAGGCCATGCAGTTGCTCTCTCCGCGACAGCGGATGGTCTTCATTCTTCGCCACTATGAAGGACGATCGCTCAAAGAAATTGCAGGAACGCTCGGGTGCAGTGAGGGAGCTGTCAAGCGCTATCTCTTTGATGCAACGCAGAAAATGCGCGAGGAATTGCGCGAACTACTTCAATCGGATTCCCTCTGAAAGGGAATGAACATGATAATGCACAAACGATTTCGAAAAACACTGCCGCTTCTCGTTTACGGAGACCTCTCATCCAGAGAGGAAGCGAAGATCAAGCGCCATCTCACGAACTGCGAAGCTTGCAGAATAGAGTTGAAGGAGTTGCAGCGACTGAGGACGATAGCAACAGGTGTCAAGGGTGTTACTGTAGAGGGCACGTTGCTCTCCGAGGCGCGTTCACAGTTGAGTATGACCCTTGGTGACCTCCGTGCCCGCACCCGGCCATCACGTGGTGAGGGCTTTCTCGACACAATTCTTCCTTTCCGTCCCGGCCTGTTTTTGGGGGGAGCGACGGCCGTATTGCTGGCGGGCTTGCTTGTCGGCCGATACATTTTCCCTGCGACCGGTGCGACACAGGACCCGACAGATTCACTTGCCGATTCACGGGATATAACTCTTTCGAATGTGCACATCATCGGATACGGGGGATCCGGAACCGATGGCCAGGAGATTGAACTGGCTTTTGATGTCACCCGCTCGATGCGCGTGCGAGGGGTTCCAGGCGATCCGAGGATACAGCGTGTAATTGCGTATGCAATTGTGAATGGAGACAATCCGGGTGTCCGGATGCGTGCGGTCTCGAGCGTTGACCCCCGCACTGACGGGAGTGTTGATCGTGAGATCAAAGCCGCGCTGCTTCGCGCAATGAAAACCGATGCGAACGACGGCGTACGCAAAGCTGCGCTGGAAGCGCTGCTGCGCTATCCGGCAGACCAGGAAATCCGCGACGGGCTGTTACATATGTTGCTCGCAGATGAAAACCCGGGACTGCGCGTTGCGGCGATCAAGGGACTTGATTCTCTGGCTGCACGCGGCTTCGAACCCGATGCCGGCATGCGACAGAGCCTCGAGGAGCATATGCGCAACGAAGACAATCTCTTTGTTCGTACAAGAGCAGAATCCATCCTGAAGGGAACAATACAATGAAGACACGTCTGGTGTTTACCTGGATCCTCATCTCTGCGGTTGCCGTCATCACCGCGTCGAAGGCCGGGGAGAGGACGCAATCGTATCCCGCCCAGAAAGGCGGAACGCTCCAGGTACTTGTTGCCTGTGGCGCGGTGAACGTGAAAGGCTGGGAGAAGGAGGAAGTGTTCGTCACTATCTCTTCCTTGAACGAAGAACAGCTGAAGCACGTCACGTTCTCCCAGGGCGGAGGGAAGGTGCTGGTAGAGTTCAAATGGGAGAAACGCAATATCGAAGATATGCGCTTTGACATTAATGTCCCCTCGACTTTCAATGTCGATATCAGAACGGGCGGAGGGGATCTGGCGCTTCTGTCTCCTCTGAGCGGCGATCTGAAAGGGTCTACCGCGGGTGGATCGATCACCCTCGGCACTCTGGGGGGAACCATCCGTATGGACACGGGTGGCGGAAATGTCTCCGGAGAGGATATCAATGGAGACCTTGCTGTCCGCACGGCGGGTGGAGATATCAAATTCAAGAATCTCTCCGGCTCAGGAGAGATCTCCACCGCGGGTGGTTCAGTGACTGTTGAGAGCGCTGCCCGTTCGCTCCGTGTGTCCACTGCCGGAGGGAACATCCAGGTTGGAAAGGGGAATCAGGAGGTACAGCTTTCCACTGCCGGCGGCAACATCAAGGTGGGTTCGATCCAGGGAAAGGCGTCGATGAACACTGCGGGTGGGTCAATCTCCCTGAGCAGTGGCAGAGGCACAATTCAGGCGAGCACTTCCGCGGGAAGCGTGAACCTTGAGAAGGTGGAGGGTTCAGTGAGTGCGCGGTCGGCTGCCGGGAACGTTTCGGTGGCATTGGATCCCTCGATCGGCGAATCGAGTTCTCTGGCAACATCTGCAGGAAACATTGTTCTGAAGATCGCAGAGAGCTGCCGAGCAACAATTCATATGCGCACACGCGGGCCTGCCATGAGCGATGAAGACGAAGTCTTCTTTCGTTCCGACTATCCGCTCGTCCGTTCGGAAGGATCAAAAAGCCGCGGCGAAGGGGAGGTAATTCTTAACGGAGGCGGACACACAATATCCCTGGAAACCATGATGGGCACCATCGAGATCAAGAAGGCGAAATGACTGTCTCCTTGCATAACCCTCCATTTCGGCCTATATTGACAATACATGCCCGCTCACGGGCCAACCCAATCCAATCATCGAGTAGAAGCGATGAAAAGCGGTATCTCCCGCAGATCCTTCCTCTGCACTCTCGCGGGTACTGGAACTTCAGTGGTTCTCTCCGGCTGCGCAAGCACACGAATCTCCGCTCGACCCGGCCTTGATCTTCTTATTCTCAACGGGATGCTCCTCGACGGAACCGGATCACCCGAACGCAGGCTCGATCTCGGCATCCGCGATGGCGAGATCGTTGCGCTGGGTGACCTGTCCAGCGCGACCGCATCACGGATCATCGATGCAAAAGGGCTGAAGGTTGTCCCGGGTTTCATTGACATACACTCGCACACCGATCTTGATCTTCTGAAGAATCCATTTGCTCCGAGCAAGGTGCGGCAGGGCGTGACCACCGAGGTCACCGGACAGGATGGTGAGTCCGTTGCTCCCATTGGCGGCGTTGGAATGCCCGAGGCGCTACGTGCGTTTCGAGAGACCTACGGCTTCGAATGTCCTTATCGCACCATGGATGAGTTCTTCACGTTTCTTGCTGCGCAGGGGACAACGCAGAACATCCTCTCCATGGTTGGTCTTGGAACGTTGCGTTCAGTATCCGTAGGCTTCGATGATCGCCCGGCCACATCGGAAGAGATGGCCGCGATGAAGGATGCCGCTCTGCGGGCAATCGAGCAAGGCTGCTGGGGAGCGAGCACTGGACTCGAATACACCCCCGGCAGTTTTGCCTCGACAGCGGAGCTTGCAGATGTCATGGGCGCACTGCCCGCGGAACACCGGCTGTATGCGACGCATATGCGTAACGAGGACAATCGGGTTCTGGATGCGATTAAAGAAGCCATTGCGATCGCGCAAGCATCCAAGGCACGACTCCAGGTTTCCCATCTGAAAGCGCAGAACAAAGCTAACTGGCCGAAACAAGAGATCGCGTTGCGCATGCTTGATGAGGCACTCGCCTCAGGACTCGAAGTGCACGTTGACCGGTATCCGTACGTTGCTTTCAACACCGGGCTGACGAATCTTTTTCCCCTGTGGGCACGGGATGGGGGGACAGAGAAATTTCTTGAACGACTGAAGGATCCGTCGCTTGTCGCACGCCTGCGTGCCGATGTTCAACGGAAGGTCGATGGCCTGGGCTCGTGGGATTCCGTGCTGCTGTCCACTGTCAAGGTTGAAGAAGACAAGAAGTATCAAGGAAAGACGATTCAACAAATCATCCACGAAGAATCCGTCGATCCGTATGAATTCGCAGTCGCCCTGCAACTTCGGGAGAAAGCCGAGGTGGGCATGGTGGGGTTTGGTATGGACGAAGCCGGCACCGAAATGGTGCTCGCATGGAAGAACTCCATGGTGGCATCGGATGCAGGACCGCACTTTCCGGGTGATGGTTCCTGGCCGCATCCGCGGTCGTACGGCACATTCCCGCGGGCGATTGCTCACTATCAGCGAACACGAAGAATTACTACTTTGCCTGATATGATCCGGAAGATGACATCGCTGCCGGCGGAAAAGTTAGGATTGAAGACGCGGGGGACGATTGCCCTGAATATGGCGGCAGACATCGTTCTCTTCGACTATGCCACGATCAACGATCGTTCAACATTTACCGATCCGCACCAATTTCCTGAAGGCATTCCTTTTGTGATAATCAACGGTGTTGTGGTTGTTGACGACAGTGCACAGACGACCGCAAAGCCGGGTGGGGTTATGCGATCATGAAGGTTGACTCATCCACGTTGTACCTGGCATGGACATCGCGGAAATCCGAAAGTACTGGGAAATAGACGGGAAGAAGAGGAACCATATGGTACCGCGCAAAATTGTGATGAAACCCGACAAAAAAATTGCGCTTGTTGCCCATGACAACAAGAAAAAGGATCTGTTGGAATGGGCAAAATACAACCGTGTTCTCCTCGCGCACCATGTGGTGTATGCAACGGGGACGACCGGTACCACTCTCGAGAAAGAACTGGGCCTGAAGATCATCCGCCTTCAAAGCGGCCCGCTCGGCGGCGACCAGCAAATCGGGGCGAAGATTGTCGACAATGAGATCGACTTCCTGATCTTTTTCTGGGATCCGCTCGAACCTGTTCCCCATGATCCTGATGTCAAGGCGCTTCTGCGCATGGCCGTGGTGTGGAATATCCCGATCGCGTGTAATCGGGCCTCTGCGGACTTCATGATCTCCTCTCCTTTGATGGACGGGGAGTACGATCGTCTCGTTCCCGACTATGATGTGTATCGATCGAGAAGAATCAACCTCGGCGAGAGCGGAGAAGATGAATCCATGATGGGAGCGCCGGCCACTCGGAATGACTGATCTCATCATCGGGGCAGGGCCTTCCGGGTTCTCCTGTGCGATTGAAGGGAAGCGGGCAGGTCTTGCCACGGTGGTTCTCGACAAAGGTGGAATTGCCGACGCTATTACATACACGGAGTCCGGGATCGCAATGGAAACGCCCCAATCGTTTGCGCTTATAGCCAACAGTGATGTTATGCGTTCTATTCTCTCGCGTCTCGATACCATCGCGGCATCGGATAGCTCGGTGCTCCTGATCGGTGAGACGGGAGTTGGCAAAGAGATGATCGCCGAGTACATTCATCGGACCAGCCGGCGCAGCACCAAACCATTTGTTAAAGTTGGGCTTTCCGCTCTTCCTCCCGATTTGCTCGAAAGCGAGCTTTTCGGGCACGAGAAGGGTCCCTTCACGGGGGCGCTCCAAGCCAAGCCGGGGCGCTTCGAGCTCGCCGACCTGGGCTCGCTCTTTTTGGACGAGATCGCCGAGATCCCCAAAGCGATGCAGGTCAAGCTCCTGCGCGCGTTGCAGGAGAACGAGTTCGAGCGGGTCGGCGGCGTGCGCACGATCCACGTCGACGTGCGGGTCCTCGCGGCCACCAATCGCGACCTCGCGAAGGAGATTGAGGCCGGCCGCTTCCGCGAGGGTCT
>PMMO01000043.1:2380-2520 GCA_003162215.1 Ignavibacteriota bacterium | reverse complement strand
CCTGAGTTACCGCACATCAAACCGCACACTAGACTGTGGGCCATCGGGCATCTCTTGATTCTGATGGAGGAATATCTGACCTTGTGCTAATGTTCTACGAGTCCATTCTGCGCAACCCATTGCTCGATGTCGTACCTGGA
>PMMO01000043.1:0-2346 GCA_003162215.1 Ignavibacteriota bacterium | reverse complement strand
ATTGGGCCTCCGCTTGGTACCGTCTTCCATCTTTTTTCTCATACACTTCCTCGTGGGTGCGAGCCTTGTCCTCCCGGTGCGGGAGATCTTTGCCCAGCAAGCGCCATCCGTTCCTCCTGCCGATCGCGCAACAGTGCGCGCTTTGCGTGACTCTCTGAAGCTTGAAGACGAGGAGCTATCGCTCCTGCAGCATTTCCTCGAAGCTTCCACCGTTGATCAACGGCTTCTGCAAAACGCCCACGTCAAATCCTGGGTCATCGGCAATCCTGCCGTCCGTGATTCCCTCTTTTTTGCGTTCGTTGAAGTGGATTCTTCCATCCTTTCTGAAGCCGGGACGGATGCCATCGTGCTGGCAACCTACGCTGATGATTTGATCGAAGTGCGGTTCGGCACGACAGTGTTCAAGGGAACGGTCCTGAACGAAGCATTGAAGCGGTCAGGCGACAAGCACCTCTACAAGAAAATCGTCGACACTTACCAGTACTCGCGGGATATTGAGTTGCGCGACGGAACGTTCAGTATTCCGACTCCGGTGACGCCGGAGTTGATGACGTACGATCACCTGCTGGCGGAGTTTTCCCCCCTGACGTCGACAATGGGAAATCCGCACCCCGCAAGTGCTCTGGCGGATCTTTCCCTGTACGGCATGTGTANNGCATGTCGGCACATGTCGGGCCGTACTGGGGAGGAGAGATTCGCCTGGGGAATGATGAGCTCAATCTCCCGTTCTGGTCAGCCGGCACGTATGAGGCGCTGGCAACCTACAAACGATTCAAGATCGGGGTTGCTCTTCCCTTCGCCGGCGGGCGGGCGACCTCCGAGTTGATTTCCCCGTTGATCCTCTGGGGACGCAGGCTGAACGGAGGGCGCGGCATCACCTGCGAGTTCGATTTTGGATCTGTGGGCGGGCACGTCATGATCAGCCGCTTCAACATCAATGATCGGAAAATGGTCACCGATCCGGACGATTTTTTGTTTGTTTCCGGTTCAGCCCTGGTATACTATTCCTTCGGTGTCGCGTTAAGTCCCACAACCTTCACGCGGGCAAAGGTGGGCGGGGGTCTCATGCGCATCGAGGAGGGGAGTATTACCGGGATGGAGCCGGGTCCGAATCAGGAGCCGCTTTATACAAGCACTAATTCGCAGAACGATGTCAGCCCGTACCTGAAATTTGAGCTTCAGTACACCGGCGCGTCTGAACGTTATGGAGCGTCGGTGCAATTCTATAACATGGCGTTGATGGTTACGGCGTCGCTTGAAATTTTGCGTGATCTGCTCCAGATTGAGGCGAAGTATGTCTGGCCGCTGTCTGCGAATATCCTTTCCTGGCAGACGCCCGACTTTTTTATGGTTTCCCCAAAACTCCGATTTGTGTTCTGAGCCGAACGATGAGCCGATGCCTGTTCCATACCAGTATCATGATCGCGCTCTGTGCCGCGTGTTGTGTTGCTCCTGCGCGGGCGCAGGAGACTGTTGAACATCTCGACTCTGTCACGGCGCTGCGCACACAGCTCGATGGAAAGCGTGCCGACCGTCTCCGCATGAAGAGGATCCTGGCATCGCTGAATGCGGTCGACAGCGCTTACAAGATACAGTATCCAACATGGATCGTTCTGGACGAAGATATCCGGGAACGCATTTTCCGCTCATTCCGCCTTCGTTACCCTGCCCTGGATGCGAAGAGCGATGTTGTGGTCGTCGTCAACCCCGGCGCGAATGAGATTCTCGAGATCGCCATCGGGGCAACCGTCATGGGACGGCGGGAGACGTATCTGAATTTGAGCGATTCATTGCACCGGGAGATCCTGGGCGGCTCGTATCCGAAGCGCACCCTCGATCCCCATCCCCTGCTGCGTCCGCGTTTCGGGATGCTCCTGCAACTTCAACCCACGTTCGCCGCTCTCTCCGCTTCCGCTTTCGGGGCCTCATTGATGTTCAGCGGCGGGCGTGGCCTTGAATTCAAAATGGGCCACGAAGAGATCGGATATCACTTCTGGTCGACGGGAGATCTCCGGGTTATGGCGATCCTGAATCAGTTTAAGGTCGGCGTCATGGTGCCGTTTTCGTACGGACTCGAACCAGCGGATGTGCCGTCTCCCCTCGCTATCCTCAACCGACTGATGGCCGGCGCCCATGGTATTTCGGCGGAGTTCGAACAACCGTGGGGCGATCAGTCATTTGGGGCCAATATGAGTATTGGAGAAGTCAACAAGGCCCGGGTAGAGGGACTCCTGACGGGCCTCAACAAATTGTACTATGTTCATACGATCGCACAGCTCCGCTACAGCCGGTATATCACCCTCGGTTCACCCGAGCACAACTTGCTGCTGGCCGGAGGGATCGGAT
>PMMO01000105.1 GCA_003162215.1 Ignavibacteriota bacterium | reverse complement strand
CGGATTCTCGCTGAAGGGCTGGAACAACGCTATGCGCGTCACAAGACGATGGCCGAGTATGCACGTGCGTGGGCGAAGAAGAACTTCGCATTGTTTCCCGAAGAAAAATACGCATCGGTCACTCTTACCACAATCACCAACACCCGCAACATCTCGGTCAAGGGGCTCAACGACGCCCTGGGCAAGGAAGGGATGCAGATTTCCAACGGCTACGGCGACCTGAAAGAAAAAACCTTTCGCATCGCGCACATGGGTGAACTGACGATGGACGATGTGAAGCAGGTGATCGCCGCCATCGATCGGCTGCTGCCAACGTTGAAGTNNAGTAATTCCCGTTTGTACCCCCGTTCATGATCTCCCCATCGCCGGTCGTTGCATGGCGATGGGGAGACCTGCTGAAGGAATAGTGCTATGGCAACAGTCCGTCCATTCAAAGGCTATCGCCCTCTGCCGGAACATGCGGCACAGGTGGCGGCCAGGCCGTATGATGTGTTGAACTCCGAAGAAGCCCGCGCCGAAGCGGCGGGGAAGCCGCTCTCGTTTCTCCATGTCGGGAAACCGGAAATCGACCTTCCTCCCGGTGTGCACCTCTATGACGAACGTGTGTATCAGAAAGGGAAGGAAAATCTCGATCGCCTCGTGCGCGACGGGATCCTGCGGGAGGATCCGTCTCCCTGCCTGTATATTTATGCGCAGACAATGGGCACGCATACGCAATACGGTATCGTGGGATGCGCCTCCGTAGAGGAATACCTGAACGGTACGATCAAGAAACACGAGCTCACAAGGAAAGACAAAGAGGATGACCGGACACAACACGTACAGGTGACAAACGCACACTCCGGTCCGATCTTCCTCACCTACCGTGCGCAGCCGGCAATTGATGCACTTGTTGCGCGTGTGAGCGCGGGATCCCCNNTACATCGCCGACGGCCACCATCGCTCCGCCGCCGCCTCGCGCATTGCCGCCGCCCGCCGCAAGCCTGATGCCGAGCAGGCCAGCGACTATTTCCTGGCGGTGATCTTTCCGCAGCACCAGATGAAGATCATGGACTACAACCGCGTGGTGAAGGATCTCAACGGGAAAAGTGAGCCCGAATTCCTGGCGTCAATTCGAAAGAATTTTGAAGTCGCACAAGCCGCAGGAAGATACACGCCAACACGCAAGGGAGCATTCGGCATGTACCTCAAGGGTACATGGTACACCCTGCGTGCGATGCCGGCCCTGTTGAACATCGACGATCCGGTTGAACGGCTGGATGTCTCGATCTTGCAGAAGCATCTCTTGTCACCGGTCCTTGGCATTGATGACCCGCGGACGAGCAAGCGGATCGATTTCGTGGGCGGCATCCGTGGACTGGAAGAGCTGGAAAAACGTGTGGACTCGGGTGAGATGACAGTGGCGTTTGCACTCTACCCCACTTCAATCGACGAGCTGCTGACCATTGCTGATGCAGGAAAGATCATGCCACCGAAATCAACCTGGTTCGAACCGAAGCTACGCGACGGGGTGGTGGTACATATGGTGAGCTAGGTCTATTTCCTCGGGAGAGGTTTAGGAGTTTTTGCAGTAAGGGCGCGATAGGCCAGATATGCCACACCGCCGATTTGCACAGTTCCGAGCACCGTGCGAAGAGCCTTGAGCTCGCTGTCCTTCGACCATTGCGCGCGGAGTGTGGCGGTCAGATCGGCTTTGGGTTCGAGAAGCCCTCCGAGCAGTGGCGGGCGGAGAGCGGTCTTTTTCCAAACAGCAAAGATCGATGTGTCTTCAGGGGATTCTTCGCATTGAAGTGCCGGCGGCAGGAGTAACAATGCCTTACCGGTGGAGAGACCCGGGTCAAGGATAACGACCCCGGTTGTCTTCGTCGTGTCAGTAGTAGAGACGGCGGACCGTTGTTGGCCGAATGAGCCAACGACGACAACAAGCGGTACAAGCAACGCCCCGATCAACTTCATGATGCTATAACTCTTTGATGAGTTTCACAACCTTCCAGACGAAATTTACGTCGCGCTTCTTGACTGTCACGGGGTCGAACTCGGGGTTCAGCGGAATCAGGTGAATGTAATTACCTTCGAACTTCACTTTCTTCAGCGTATCTTCGCCGTTGACACGGGCCACGCAGATATCCCCGCTCCGGGCATCCTGCTGTGGACTGACGATAACCACATCGCCGTCTTCGATGCGCGGCGACATGCTGTTTCCCTTCACCTTCAGTGCAAACGCCTGGGGGTCTTTCACATCATCAACGGTAACATAGTCATCCACATAATCGGGATGGAAGAGCGTCGCCACCTTTCCTGCAGGCACTGCGGAAATCAGGGGCAGGTCGACAGCCTTTACCCGTCGCCTGTTGCTCCCGGGCAACGTGTACACATTCTCCGGCCGCGACGGGACCGGGTACATCTCCCCTTCGCCGGTGAGCAGCCAATTGGCCTGTACGCCCGTGGCCCGCGCCAGGCGTGTAATCGCAACACCGTCGGGCACCTGTTCCCCTTTCTCCCAGCGTTGTAGCGTGCGGGTGACGATGCCCGCCTTGACAGCCAGACTTGCCTGATCCATTTCTTTGTTTTCCCGCGCCGTACGCAGGCGTTCACCGATGGTGGTTTTCATTGACACTCCAAAGACATATTTGTCAAGAACGGGCTTGACAAGGCGACATTTATGTCGTATCTTGAACGGGTGCAAGATACGGAAATCCGGTGACGCTGTCAAGCATAAAAAGTGGGAGACACGCCAATGCAGGAGACCACGCGGCATTTCGTCGGGATCGGGGGATGGGAACACGATATCCTCAACAGCTGTTTCTATCCGGGTTCCGTAACGACATCATCGCAAAAGCTGGCCTATTATGCGCGGTGGTTCAACACCGTGGAAGTGCGATCGACATTCTGGGATGACACTCTCAACGCGGATGATGCCCGCGAGTGGGTGAATGCCGTGCAGGAGCGGAAGGAGTTTTTCTTCAACGTGAAACTCCACTCGACGCTTACGCACAGGCACTCTCTGGGCACGTTGGCACTGTGCAACATGGAAGCGCTCCTCGAGTCACTGCACGAACATGGACGCCTCGGTGCTGTTCTGGCTCAATTTCCGTATAGCTTCACGAACACGGGTGCCAATCGGCAGTATCTGGAGAGGCTGGCCATACGGCTCGCCGCGTTCCCGCTGCACATTGAACTCCGTCATGCATCGTGGGATTATCCGGGGCTTCATGCATTGTTGTGCGATCTGAAGATTGCGCCTGTCAACGTGGATCTGCCGCGGATCCGTCAGCTCATCCCGTATCTCCCCCGCACAACAGGAAACCAGGCCTACCTCAGGCTTCACGGACGTAATGAAAAGGGGTGGCTGCTCAACTCTTTTGATGGACGATATGACTATCTGTACAACAACCGCGAGATGCTGGAGATCCGTCGCCGGATTTTTGCGCTTCCCCAGAACTGCTCCCGCGCGTTCATTCTCTGGAACAATACCACCAACGGCAAAGCCGTCGCCAATGCTCTTCAGTGCATGGCAGTGTTGAAAACCAACGGTGCGATTCCGGCGCCGCCCGAAGCACTGCAGGCCTTTCCCTGGTTGAGGGATTTCACCCGTACGCCGTCAGGAGATACACCGCTGTTTGGAGGGGAATTCAGGGAGGCTATGTAAAGACCAATTGTGGATTGCGGCTAGCGTTCTCTTCTTTTCGGCCGGTCGTTCTTTCGGCCCTCGCGCCGCGGTGGGCGGCTCAATCGGTTGGATCCGGACGTTCTTGGCGGGCCGCCACCCGGGCGCCGCTGCGGCCGGGGCAGAAGCGAGGAGAGTTCATCCGCAAAGGATCCCTGGAACTCATACGCCAGAGGATGCGCGGCAAGACCCGCACGCACAGGAATCATTGCCACGTCCCGTATCACCTTCCGCAACTCCTCGGTCTTCCTCAATACTCGCTCACGATACGTGCGTTTCCATAAACGGGAACCCACAACGGGTGCCGTCGCCTCTGAGGCGGCAGTCCGGAACGCAGCGAGGAACGACTTCATGTGCGCGCCCTCTTCTTTCCCCCGGACAAGCAAGGTGAGCGTCGTCGGCAGAAACGAGTACACAAGCACCTCGAAATGATGCACCAGGCTCTGATCGCGCAACACACCGAGCACCGCCCGTATCTCTTCACGCCCGGCAAACACCGGCTTCGCGTCAAACGTCTCGAGGGTGATGAGATACCGGTGGCGCCCACGATAGTCGAATCGCGGTTTCGGCTCCTCCCCTGCACTGTGCAGCTGCATCACTTCTGTAGTCGCCATTTCCCGTCTAGAGTTTCACGCCGTGCGCGGTGAGATACTGGCGAATCCGTTCCAGTGCGTCTTCTTCGCTGATATGCATTCGCACGCGGGCGGCGCGGACTACCATCTCCAACGGATCGTGCCGGTGTGTCAGCCAGAGGAAGAGATGATACCCGAGACGATCGAGATCGTGCGGTTCGTCGGCAGGAATGCCTGCAACACTGCCGTAGGCCAGTTTCTCAAGGCTTTCGGAGGGTGCCGGCTTGACCGCTGATGGAGCTTTCGTTGTCATACATGCTTTCGTTATCAGGAGAAATGGTGCGCAACAATATACGCATTCAGGGAAAGCATTACAATTGATACCCGATCATGACATACACTAGGAACGGGCCCTGCTGCACAGGGTTGTTGGGCAACGTCGAACTGAAGAAGAAGCTCTTCCCGACACCAATAATGGCAGGCCCGATTGGTGTCGCCAGGGCAAGTTCGAGACCGATCCCGTGCAGTAACGAACTGAATTTGATTTCTTCCGGGACCGCGGAAATGGTTCCAAGATCATACCGCGCCCGCACATACGCATCAAACAGGAGTTTCACAGGGAGGAGGTATCGCAGTTCCGCGTTCACCAGAACCATCTGCCTTCCCCGGCGGTCATCTTCGCGCAACCCGTAGAACGACTCCCGCCCGCCCAACCGGAACTGCTGCGCAAGCGGCATCGTCCTGTCTGATACACCCATCGTGAATTTCGGATGAAACGTAAGGTATTTTCCCCAACTCCCATAACTCTCATACATCACGTAAAGCGAATTATACCCAATCTCGCTCCCCAGTCCTTCCATCGAAAATTCGTATGAAAATTTCAGGCCGACACCCGCCGTCGGAAACGGATAGCTGTTCTTCGTATCGACAACAGTACTGAGTCGCACGAGGACGAGGCGGTAATGTTCATCGAGCGCTGTCAGGCGGTCGAGGTTCACCAGACGGACATTCTGCCAGAGCAATTCCGCTGAGGCGTTGCCCAACCGCTCGAGGAGACTCCCGAACGACACAGCGAAACCGTAACGGATCTCGCGGTATTCGCCGATCCGGTCACGCTTCCAGTAATTTGCCTGCGTCTGCGGCGGCGTTGCATACATGTAACTGTCGTAGACGCGATGAAAGGCGTTGACACCGAACGTAAGGTAACTGTCAAAGAGACGCTGTGCTTTGTACTCGAGCGTAATGTCGTTGTTGCGCTCTCCTCCCGCAACAGTGAGTCCGAGTTCCATTCCTGTACCTTGAAAGTTCTCGTCGCGGATATCCAGCGAGCCTTGCAGCTGCCGCGCATCATCGGCACGCAAGCCGAAACGCACAAGTTGCGAAGGGCGTTCCTTGAGGCGTATGGTGAGAAGAATACGGCTGCCCCCTGCGGTGACCTCAAGGTACACGAACTCAAACAACTTCGTCGCGCTCAGGTTTGAAAGACCCTTGCGCGCCCTGTCAATTTCAAACACCTCCCCCGGTGCAAGGGGAAACTCGCGAAGAATAAACGCATCCTGCGTCCGTTCCCCGCCCTGGATATCGATTGCATGGATCACTCCTTCATCCAGGACAATCGTCAGATTCCCCGTCGCTTCGTCGAAGTGCGCAGTGTCAATCCGGGCAAGAGAGAAACCGCGTGAACGATATGCGCGGATCACCGCCTCGAACATTACTTCCATCTTCTCCCGATTGATGGTGCCGCCCTTGAGAGGAGTAACAACGTTGCGCAGTACCTCTTTGCCGACGTAGCGACACCCTTCAAACTGCACATCATTGATCGTTGGATTGAGAATGCCTGAAAAGCGAACGGTAGTTCCGTTGGCATCACTCCGCACCGCAGCACTCACATCCCTGTAGTTCCCGGTGCTGTACAGCCCATCCAGGAGAGAGCGAACGGCCAACGACGTTCCCCGTTGACCGGGGGCAGGCATCACGCAGCGCCGGAGCATCGAGTCCGGAATTGTCGATGTCTCAAACTCCCACTTCACCGGTGCCAACAGAGCCAGGGTATCCGCCGGAGGCATAAGCCTCTCTGTACGGGTCTTCAACAGCTGAAGAATCTCCGGCATGCAACGTTCTGCTGTCGCATCACCAAGACGGATCAAGGAATCAAGGCCGCGGAATACAGTACCGGAATGCCGGCCGATCTCGGGGGTCACCACGTAATCCGCGGATCCCAGGTCGCGCTCATTCACCCGCTCCATCATGATGCCCATGATTTGATCGGCTGTCTGCCAGGGCGCTTTCATTTCGTCCGCTGTCCGGAGGCCGCTCGTTGTGTTGACGGCAATGACGATGTCGCAATGTGCAGAACGGGCAACATCAATGGGAACGTTGGCCACCAGTCCACCATCGACCAGACGCATGCCGTCGCGTTCGATCGGCGTGAAGAGCAGCGGTACTGTTGCACTCGCGCGCAACGCTTCTGCGAGGGAACCATCGCGCATGACAACCCGACGCCCTGAAATGAGGTCGGTCGCCACGGCACGGAAGGGGATCTTGAGATGGTCAAAATCCGGGAATGGATGATACAACGCCTGCAGGATTTTGTCGCTCAGGAAATCCGTCAGGCGTTGACCCGAGGAGAAGGCTGAAGGAAGGACGGGAGCGAGCCCCTCAAATCGTACCGCGATGAAACTGCGGTCGTCGACAAGCTTCTGATCCATGAAGAGATCGGTACGTTTTATCTCTTCAGTCAGAGAAAGTACTTCGTCCCAATTGGTCGTGACCGCCATCGATTCCAGCTCTGCCGGCGAGTAGCCGGCGGCATAGAGCCCCCCCACAATCGCACCCATGCTGGATGCCGCAATGAAATCCAGAGGGATGTGGTGTCGAACAAGGGCCTTCAGTACGCCGATCTGGGCAACACCGCGTGCCCCTCCGCCGCTCAGAACAAGACCAACCCGGGGTCGATCGAGGGGGCGTTGCCAGAGTAAGCCGTGGGGCGTCTCCGTATCCTGACGGTAATGGGGATGAAGGTTATACGTGGAATCGGCGGCCTGCGAAGAAGGCACAGCGAGAAGAAGGAGCGCGAGAACGAGTAACAGCACGGGATCACCTCGGCACGTCTGTGCTGAGACGGTATCGCAAAACCATACCCTGATCCCGGTCCAGCACGTACAGAATCTGTTCGAAGAACGCAAGACCACTTGGCCTATGCATCGTGCCGCCCGACCCCTGCAGCCCGAACGACTCACTCCGCAATACGCCCCTGCTGTTGAATTTGAACACGCTGTCGAGAGCGGCGTCGGCCACGAAAATGTCGCGCCTCGACGGATCGACCGCAACGGCGGTCGCATAGGTGTAACGGTTCGGACGGATGAAGTCGACCAGGCGATCGTCAAGCCGTGCCGGATCGAATCGTGACAACCAGCCCTGAAAGTCGCTATTACTCTGGTAGACCATCCACAATGCCCCGTACGCCACACCGTCAGATGCCTGTGCAAGGACAAAATCCCTGCTGCCCGGAAAGGCAGCGATCGCGGTCGGGTGGTTGATATTGACGATCCCGGTACCGATGCCGGTCACAAATGCAGGCAGCGGCGTAATAAAAACGTCGGAGGCATCGAACTGAAGCACACGCGCATCGGGATCAATGAAGCTTGCATTGTCCGGTCCATCACGCACCGCGAGGTACGAATTATCGCTCAACACGGCAATCCCCGGGAACCGTCTCCGTGGGTGGGCCAACTCCCGCCAGACCGTGTCAATCGGTGCTTTGTCCAGACGGTGGGCAGAATCTGGCGAGGCCGAGACAAGATGGAGACGGAAGATCGCCCCCACAGTATCGCCATTGGCGGCCAGTAGTTCAGCTCCCACGAGCAGATCCAGACGCGTATCCTGCGATAACGAGACTGGATGGAGCATCGTGCAGGTGCTCAGCACGCCTCCGGCCCTGTTCAGCATCACAATGCGGTTTGCGCGCGTATCGGCGACATAGAGCAACTGATCCCGACCCAACAGCATTCCTTCCGGTTGCGAGAACCCCCCGAAGGGTGGATCGATCGCCACATAGGCGGTATCAATGATTGATGTCGGCTGCTGTGGAAGCGCGCTGATGTCCATCGGCGAATCGCATCCGATTTCCAGAAGGACCCAGAGGACGCCGATCACGCCCGCCGCGCCACGCACTATGTGCATCTGTTTCCGCATCAGTAGGTCAAGGTCAGGGAAATCCTATGCACCGAACCCAGCCGGTCGAAATTCGCGTAGGCATAGTCTGCCTGTACGGTCGTTACGCCCGTTGCCAGCCGGAATCCGGCGCCCAATGCGAAGTTCTCTTCGGACGTCTCGTCCGCCGCCAGCAATTTCTGACCGATTGTGCGTTTCAGGCCGCCACGGAGGAAGAACATGCTCTGCCACGCATATTCCATCCCGAGACGCACGTTCTCAGCATTGTCGTTCGGATGATTCAGCTGTACGGACGCCGTAATGCGTTGGTCATCCGTCATCCATGGTTCCATCGCAAATCCGAGTTTGAAAAGGGTCGGTAACGAGAATGGCTGGAATGTGGTCACCTGCTTGCCATCAACCTGCGTGGCCGTCCCAACCGGGGCGACATCGGCGCCGAAATTGCTGATCACCACGGCAAACCGCGCCGTCCCCAGGCCAGTCCAGTAATAGGTCCCGAGATCAACCATCACCGAACGCATCTTGAGAATGTCGAGAGTCTCTTCAACGTAGCGAACGGTCGCACCGAAGCTGAACTGATCGGTCATTTTCCGCGCGTAGGAGACACCAACACCAACATCACCGAAGGAGAAGTACCTCCCCGTCCCCAGCGGCTGGGTTTCGGTGGTAATCTCCATGTCGGCCATGTGCAATGATGTCAATGAAAGTCCAACAGCATCCGCGTCGGTCACATGGTACGTGACGCCAAGATAGTCATGCTGAATTTCTGCAACATATGCGGTATGGGCCGCGAACACCTGGTTCTCAGAGGACTGCGCGAGACCCGCCGGATTCCAGTAGAGCGCGGAAGCATCGTTCGCAATCGCGACAAATGACTCACCCATGCCAACGCCACGCGCGCCGACCCCGATCTTCAGGAACTGAAATGCAGAAATACCCGCACGTTGTCCTCCAAGATTCGGCACGAGCTGGGCATGAACACTGTGTTCCCCGATCATCAAAGAAAGCACAAGGAGAACCACAGCAGCGTTCCGCTGTCGATTCTTGCAGCGCCGTTCCTGATATGTCGTCGGGACAACCATGGTGTCAGTGGGATTCCGTTTCTTAGAACCTGAACGACAAACTCGCCCGCACAGTCCTCGGATTCAGATAGCGGGCGGGGTTGTAGGGGAACGGTGAGATGTCCCCTGTCAGCTGCGGGTAGAGCGGGTCGTTGTAACTCGTCGGCGTTGGATCACCGTATTCGTACGCACGTCCCGTGATGGGATTGACAATCTGCGAATTCTGATTGTCAAAGAGATTCTGGACTTCAATGCCGGCGACCAATGTGCCGAAACCAAGGTCGAAGTATTTTTCAATATTCAGATCCACATAGAACCAGTATGTGCCGATTGACCCATTCACGTTGTTGAGGTCGCTGATGTACTGGGGGCGACCCGTGACAGCATCGACACCGGTCAGAATCTGCGGAGTGTAGCGATCGCCCGACTGGTAGAAGACGCGCACAAAGGCATTCCAATCATCGAGAACACCCTGCCCGATGCCAAAAAGCGGTTCGTCCCTGGGCACGGTGAAGTCCAGGTTCAACGATACCTGTACCGGCCGGTCCCAGATCAAGTAGTTCTCGCGGATGTTCTCGGGCTCGCCTTGTTGGAGACGTATGAGGTTCTCATTGGGGGTCGAGCTCTTGCCGGTGGCAATGGAATACGAACCCGAGAGAGCTCCCCGGAACCAATTCCCAAACCGGGTCTTGTATTCGACTTCAATCCCCCGCACACGGCCATAGTCGGAATTCAGATACGTCGTATAGTACTGTGCACCGCCGACGGTGCCGAGCCGCAGTACGGACTTCTCCGTGATATAGTCAAAAATATCCTTGTAGTATGCGGTNNATGGTCAGGACATCGCTGCCGGAAATCTGATTCCGCAGTCCGAGTTCGTATGCCACCGTCGTTTCGGGATTCAGGTTGGGATTGCCGACGGGAAGCGATGACCGCACTGACGTCCGGTTGAGTTTTGAATACACAAACTGCGGCCGCGGCAGCTTCGAAAAATGGCCGTACGAAAAGAAGAGGGTCTGGTTGTCCGACACGGGGTGCGAAATACCGAGACGCGGACTGAGACGTGCTTTGAACCGCCGTCCAAACATCGAAAACGTGTCATTGATATAGGCGTCACGCAGTGCCGGTGACACAATCAGTGCACGGGATGTATCCTTGGCAACATCGTCCACGTACTTTCCCGGAGCCCAATATTCCAGGCGCAGCCCGAAGTTCAGAAGCATACCGCTGAGGGCAATATTGTCCTGAGCATAGAACGCACCCTGGAACGCATGGACGCTGTACACATCGTTGTCGAACCCGAGAGGCTTCACCCACGGACGGAAGATGTCCACCATCTGCATCTCCTGGTAGCGCGCCTCCACACCGGTTTTGAACTTGTTCTTCTCCGTGAAGAAGTTTGTCAGGTCGCACTTAAGCGTGTACTCCGTGGTGAAGTGATCGCGCCATGACGTGGGCGATCCCAGGTCGTAGAAGCCATCTCCTGGGACAACACCGACGGTATCGTGACCCAGGTTGTAGTACAACACGGGATAGGTTACGATGTCCTGCGGCTCGAAGTATGCACTGAACGCTTTGCCGTTGGCATCACCCCGTACGTGCGCGGTATAGCGGCTGAACTTCACCTCATAGAATGTCTGTGTGCTCAGCGTGTGCGTCCACGAGAGTGAATGCTGCATATTGATCTGCGTGAACGTCTCGGCGCTGTCGGGGATGAACTGGAACAGGTACTGGTATCCCGGATTAGGCTCGACACGTTCCAGCGTGGCCTGAATTGCCTGGGTATTCTGGTCGATCACCACAGATTGGTTGAAGGCATACGAGAGCTTCATTGTGGAATTGGGCTTCCACGTCAGCTTCGTCAGCCACGAATAGTTGTTGCTTCTTTTCGGTGCCCAACTGGAGCCGTTGAAAATTGAAGAATAGAGGCCGCCAGGTGCTTCTACAATCCATCCTGATGGCTGCCGGTCGAGGCCCACAGATTGCACCCATCGGGTGTAGCCGTCGGTCAAATTCGCATAGATTGCTCCGAAAAAGCTCACCGAGCCTGGCACCTGCACTCCGAAGACGGGGAGGAGGTAGCTCGTAATCGGTTCCGGTCCGCTCAGATTGAGATCATAAATACCCGTGTTCCAGTTCGAACGGGAGTCATTGTTGAAACCGAAGTGGTCGGTTTTGTAGCCGATTGACCCGCTGTACCGGTCTGAGCCTTCCCGCGTGGTAATATTGACGATGCCGGACGTTGCCTGTCCGTATTCTGCGTTGTAGCCACCCGTGATGACTTCGACCTCCTGGATTGCAGAAGGACTCAGCTGGAGGCCGAATCCCGATCCGGCCATCGGATCCTGCACGGAGATCCCGTCGAGCAGATATGCGTTCTCGTAGGTTCGGCCGCCGCGAATATGGATTTCGTTGTCGGCCATCACCACACCCGGCTGCATCGCGACCACCGACTGCACGTTTTGCACTGCCGAAGCCTGTATGTCGGCCTGGTTTACATTGCTCCGACTTGCCGTTTCCTGAATATCGAATAGCGGCTTCTCTCCGATGATCACAACGTCCTGGTCGATGGTCAGCACCGTCTCTTCCAGCTTCGCCCGGATTGTCGCTGTCTGGCCCGGCTCAACTTTCACATCGGTAAACCGCACAAGTTTGTAGCCGAGCAATGAGACTTCAACGGTGTAGGCACCGGGGTTGACTCTTTCGACTCGCACGTTGCCGTCGATGTCGGTCGTGCCACCGTAGTATGTTCCCTTTACCGTGAGGTTGGCGCCGGGGAGTCCTTCACCGGTTTTCGCGTCGACGACTTTACCGACAATGCGGCCTGCCGTCTGGGCGACGGCGAGAGCCGCTGAGACCTCAAGGAGCCCGACGATCGCGAGGAGAAGGATGAGGTGTGTTCTCATGGTCAGAACACCATCCGATTCACGACTTGTGCCGGACTGAATTGCTGCAGCGCTTTTTCGAAGAATGCGCTGATGCCCCGAGGATTCCCTTGCACCGTGTTGTTCAGCAGGTGAAGTGGCAAGCCAACAAAGATAATTGAATTCTGTCCGTCAATCACCGCGATATTGGGAGAACCAAAGTACCGCTGCGGTGTCCTTGCATCGGATTGCAGCCGATAGATGTAACGCGCATCGGAACGGCGGTAGATCGGTCGCATGAACACTGAATGAATGGTCGGCGATACATTGAGCGCCAACTGAGGATAGACATAGCGCAGATCGCTGCTGTCAGCATACACGACAAGGTTTGCCGGCAACCGGGAGTCTCCTGCCACAGGAGGAGGCGGTAATGGCCGGGTAGGCGAAAGATCAACGCTGTTCACGCTGTCGATGGGAGCAAAGTCGCGCAATGCTCCGCGGGGGTCGGTAGTATTTAGGAACATGGTTGAGAAAATCACCCGACCGCCATTTTGCAGATACGAAAAGACAGAGAGCTGCGCAATGGCCAGGCTGGGCACCTGGTCCGTATACCACACAACATAGTCATACAACAAGAACGTTTGAATCAGTGCCGGATCAACGAATTGGGGAACCAGTCGTCCGAACTTGCCCATTTCTTTGTCAGAGGGAGTCAATCCGAGTGTGATATCCAGTTGATCGACTTGCGTGAATGCACCGCCGGGTACTGCGGCAAGAGCACTCTGGTACGTTGATTGCGCCAATGGGAGGTCGAAATTTGTGTAATCATTCACCAGCAGCAAACGACCCCGTGGCTTCTTCACATACCAGCGATCGGTCGAACCGGGGAGCTTCAAGGGCGGACTGAATTCTCCGGCAACATCACGAACCTGTATGTACACGGCGTTGTCAGCATCCAGTTTCAGGTTCTGCACCTGACCGATGAGTCGGCGGCCGAGAAACTTCCCACTGTACAAATCTGCACTCACAATCGATGTCGCTGCATCGCTGCGCGATCGAGGCACCACGAGCGTAAGGATCGTGTCGCGCAATGTGACCGTGACCCACTGCGCGCTCGCCGCGGTGTCGTTCAGCGCAATCCGGTATGACGCCAATGTGTTGTCGCCGTCCGCATCGCTCCCTTTGAATCCAAACGTCACTGCTGTGAATGTGGTGTCCGGCAATTTTTGAGGTGTGTTTGGATCGCTCGGATTCGCCAGCAGAGCGATCGTCGGAGGCGTATTCCGGATGGGGAATGTCTGCACGGCTCCCACCGGATCAATGGCTCGGTTCAGATTATCGAGGCGTTGGTCGGCACCATCGAACACACCATTGTCGTTCTTGTCCCAGAATGGAAACGGCAACATTCTGACGATGCTCTGTTCGGGCAGTCCGGCAAATCCATTGTCGACCGCGCGAACAACAACCGCAAATTTCCGGAACACCGTATCCATGGGGAAAAGCACCGTGGAGTCGTTCTTCGTCACCCAGGAGTACCTCAGGGTATCCGGCGACGGAAGCGTCGTAACGGTACCGCTTACCACTTTGAACGAGAAAAGAAATCCCCGCACCAATCCGTTGGGGGACTCGCCCCACCAGCGTAGGTGCGCCTTACTTACACCTGTGCCAACGGTCCCTTCAGGGTAAAGCCACAAAAACGTCTGCGGCGGCTTTCCCGGCACCGGGTTGTCTGCCACGTGTTCACGGCAGCTGGACACCAGCAGCGTGAATGCGAGGAGAACTGTGAGTGATATGGAGATGCGCTTCAGCATGGTCGAGCAGATCCTTCACCCCGCCAACATGTGGCGGGGTGAAGGATGACCTACTACGTCTCGAACTCGTCAGAAGATTGAGGTGCAAAGCTCTTTGCCCGCCCTACCCTGCTTACTTCACCAGCATCATCTTCTTGACGGCCGTGAACGATCCGCTCTGTACTCGGAAGAAATAGATGCCGCTGGAAAGTGACGATGCGTTGAACCGCACCGTGTACGTCGCTGGTGCCTGGATCTCATTCACGAGCGTGGCAACTTCCTGACCGAGAACATTGTACACCTTCAGCGTGGTCATCCCGGCGGTCGGCAGTCCGTACTGAATCATGGTGCTGGGGTTGAACGGATTCGGATAGTTCTGCGAAAGTCCATAGGACGCCGGCATGGCTGTTCCGGTTCGCTCAGCAACCGAGGTCGTGACGACACCAACGAAGTCCGCATCGGTGCGCGGCACGAACTTGTACTGGTTGAAGCTATAATAGACGATGCCGGTCAGCGATCCGATTTGCGTTCCAACCTTGAGAACGGTTTTGCCCACGGTCGAATCGGCCGCCCGATTCGAATACTTGTACTTGCCACTCCACTGTACAACCACGGGACTCGAGGTGTTGTCTTTCACGTTGAACTCCGTATCATCGGAGAACGTGGGGTTCAAGTCCGTCACGGTCACGTTATTGAACTTCACCAGCATGCCTTCATACTGTTCTGCACTCGTGACACCGTTGCCCACCGCAAATGTCCCCGTCGGGAGGACTACAGGAGCGGGTTCGGGGTTGCCGCTCGAGATCTTTGTGACCGCCGTGATATTTCCCAGGCGCGTTACGTCGAATTGTTCCTGCACAGTCCCTGTGACGGTGACGCTGTCACCATTCCGGAGAGCTGCCATCAATTTCTGGGTTGTCGTATCTGCCGTGGTGAGCCAGATGCCACTCCATGGCTGGCTGGTGCTCTGCATGTACCAGGCATTCGTGCTGCCGGTCGTCACAGGCGAAAACGCGATGTGTGCGGTATCCGCGGTGATGATGCCGGAAAGCGACGTGACTGCACCCAGATACGGGGTACGCCCATTCACATAAGGGGTTTGCTGCACATCCTGAATTGTCAATGGACGGCTCAGGCTCGCATAGAAGAAGAACCCCCTCGATGTGTCCGCCGCAATCCCCGTATTTGTAGAGGAATTCGCCAGCTTTACCGTCTGCCCGAAGGAATCGGCGACCTGCACGAAATACCTCACGACGGCATTCGCCGATTGCTTCGGAATCACCGCGAGATACGTTGTATCGGATGCCTGATAGTTCATTGTCAACGTGGAGAATACCCCGGTGTTCACGCTGTAGACAAGTGAGACTGTCTTCGGCGAAGATCCGTTCGTTTGCTTCGTCACCTTCACGCTGACTGCTGCAGTGTCGTTCGGTGTGACGATGATCGGGTTGCGGCGGTGTGTCGACACCAGCGGTGGTACCGGGTTCGTCGTGACGACGATATCACCGGGATAAATCGGGCAAATCCTGTACCCGCGCGGTCCTTCGGAACCAGACGAGGTCGAGATCACTCCACGGAGCGTATCGATGCGCAACCCGTTTCCCATTGCAGCATAGAGCTTCGCCCAGTTCGTATCTGCAGGGTAGAGGGGAAGGCTGGTCGTCCCGTGACCGAGGGTGAAATAGTGTGTCCAATCATATTCGCTAATCTCGTTTCCGAGAGCGTCCACAACGCTGAATGTTCCCCGCCCGAGATTCACTTTGTTGTTGACAGTGACGTTACGCAACTCAACGTACATCCCTTCCATCGGTTCCCCGGTCGAGTACTGGATCTTCCCGGTGGAAAAGAGGCCGGTATAGAAATCCCCCGGATTCTTCACAATCGGTTTGGGCAGCGGAGCCGAACCGATAATCGTAATCGGTCTCCCGGCCAGCGGAGCCAATTGGGTCGTGCTGAATCCTCTTGATGTTGGGAACTCACTGATGACGCCGGTGAGCGTAATAATATCGCCGGGATTCACATTCAGGAACCCGCCCAGTTTCAGGGCAGTGGTATCCGCAAGACTAGCTATCCGGAGCACAATCCCGCCCCAGCTCGTATTGGAAGCGGCAGTATCGTACAACAGCATCGTCCAGATGCCCGCAGTGTACGTAATGACACCGGGGGGAACGACCACGATACCGACTGTAGAGACTGTATCACCATTGTGGCGTGAGGTCTGCAACGTCCAGCGTGCCTGAGTTGAATTGGCACTGAAATTGGTGAGCGTGTCAGCAATGCTCAATGACTCCGCCGGGACTTGCTGAAGTTGCTTGATGCTGTAGAATGGATATTGTGCCATGGCGCTCATGGCCATTGCGGCAAGCAAAAAAGGAACTGCGAGCAATCTCTTCATTTCTTTCTCCTCTCTTAGTGGGAAACCACATACTGCCTATTTTATGACTAGAAACTTTCCGGTCTGCACATCGCCGCTGTCGGTATCCTTCACACTAAACAGATAGAGTCCGGTCGCGATTGCCTGATCGAACTTGGTAATCAGGTTCCACGCATGTTCTCCGCCGGCGAACTGCAGCGGGACATCGCTTCCGCCGAATTGCTGGAACCACTGAATATCAGACCCGTTGTACGTGGCTGCATCATGCGGAAATTCCGCGACAATGTCTCCGGCCAGCGTATAAATTCTTACTTCGCAGTGCTTCGGAAGATTGGTGAAGTAGAGTTTGCGTGTTCGTTCTCCGCTGGCATCCCAGATTGCGTTTGCATAATACGGATTCGGGTACACGCCCACCTTCTTTGTTCCATCGTTTGGTGCAGTACCGGGTAACACACGCGCGAGCACGGTTTTGCTTTGCAGGGAGGTCACACCAGCCGCTGAATCGCCCTGGTCGAAGGCAGCAACTCCATACACGTATTGCCATCCGTTCAGGTGACTGATGACAACATCGTTGGGCGGGAATCGATACCAATACTGAACAGTATCACCTGCAAATGTCTTGGGATGATCGAGCAGAATTCTTCCGAATCCGGTATTGTAGCCGATGTTATCGCCTGCACGGTCGAATTCCCCGACCAGCGGCAGGTTCAGCAGCAGGTTCGCAGGATCAGTGAAATCAGCTCCCGCGTTGGAGCGATAGATGCGATACCCTTCAAAATCATACGTGCGCGAAATCGGGTCAAGCGACAGCTCGGCACTCGACTTGTCCCAATATATCACCACATTTTGATTATCCACCTCCGCACGCACCTTGGGTGCTTTGGGCGGTTGCGGCAAACGGTAGTGATCGAGCTTTCCGTTGCCGTTCAGATCTTCACCGGGGTCGAGAATATTGTTGCCGTTCACGTCCTCGCCATCATATGCCTGCTGACAGAGGGCGGCATTTGCCGCAAGGGTCTTGCGTTGGTCGCGCGTGTCGAGCTGGGCGGCTTGCGTCCCCGCCTTTCGCGCACACATCACACCAAAGATAACACTGAGGGAGTCTCCGGGTTTGAGTGTGGCAAACGGACCTGACGACAACAATGTCGTCATGTTATACGCATGGGTGCGAAGAGGATCAATCTTGTCCTGAGGGAGGGAGGCTCCCAGACGTTCGTACCTGCTTCTCGCTCCGAGTATGTTTTCCGCGTCATCTTGTGGAGAGAAATAGTCTGCATCGCCGCTGGAACTGTTGAAAAACCAGGCATTGTAATATGTCCGATTTCTAAGTGAACCGACGGAATCCACCCCTTTGGGGAACGGAACAGCACCGAGAAGCTTGATGCCGATGTAGGAATCAGCAGGGGGCGGGGTCGGGACGCCGTCAAAATCGAACGTGTACCCCACGCGAAGCGTATCGAGGTAGCCATTGCCTCCATGCTGAAAATACCCCGTTGTACCGGGTCGGACATTGTTGGTGTTGCGCACCACGTTGTTCGTCCAGAGCCCCACATATACGGAATCCAGCGTATCCGCACCGGCATTATAAATAGTGTAGTTCAGAATGACGAAAAAGTCCGCAAAGGGGAAATTCCAGGCATAACTCTCCTGATGAACACGCAGACCAAGGGGAACACTCTGGTCGGGTGCAGAGCTGTCGCGCACAATGAAATCGGCGTAGTCAGCAAGGAAATCCTGGTGGCTTACGGCATTCTGGTCAAAATACGGGAGTTCCGAAAGCGAAGACCGCTGGGTGATTGATGTCGTCTGGAATGAGAGGAATTCAATTCCCTTGCCTGTTGTGGTAGAGACGCGGTCGCTGGAACCGGTGGAAACATGAATCTGGCCGGTTCGCCGTGAGACTGCCCCAACCCAGAGCGCACCCTGGTACATATGTTCGACCCTGGAACCGCGCGGATATTCACAGGAGGGTTGGTTTGGCCAGTAGACGTTACGGTCACCGATTGTGCCGAAATTTGTGATCGTCAGCCCGATATTGCCGATCGTCGTATAGAATTTGTCCGTATCGTCCTGACGTTTCTGAAGCCCCGCAAATGAAGTTCGGTCGTCGTCAGCCGTCTGTGCAATGAATCCCGGCGCAAGAAGAGACAGCAAGAGAATCCCCCCAAGAAAGACCTTGCGGATCAACAGTGAGTGTCCCGTGATGATGTGAACGAAGGAATTAATAAAATACCCCATTAGGCTTGGAAAGTCAAGTTGCATTTCTGGCGGATTTTTGCCACTTTCTTGTACCAACGATGACGTTTCTCAACCCACTGGTACTGCTTGGCCTCGCGGCGGCGGCCATCCCCATCCTGATCCACCTGCTGAACATCCGCAAACTGAAGCTCGTCGAGTTCAGTTCACTCCGCTTTCTCAAGGAACTGCAGAAAACCCGGTTACGCCGGCTCAAACTCCGGCAATGGCTCATTCTCCTGCTGCGCACACTTCTGATCATCTTCCTTGTCCTGGCTTTCGCCCGACCCGCTCTGAAAGGTTCGTTTGCGGGACCGGGAGGAGGACATGCAACAAGCACCGTAGTGATTCTCCTCGACAATTCTCCAAGCATGGGGACGAGAAATGACTTCGGTGTGCTGTTCGACCAAGCCAAGGAAGCTGCAGCACAACTTCTGAATACGGCATCGGGAACCGACGAGGTGTACCTCTTCCTCCTCTCTGATTTCTATGACGCCTCGGCCGTCCCACTTCCGGTGTCGCCTGCGGCGACACTAAAAGCACTCAGCGGTATGACCGTGACACAACGGTCGGTGCCCTACTCGTCCTTCGTTGCGCGGGGACTTCGTGCACTCGCAGCATCCCACAATGCGAATAAAGAACTCTGCCTGATCACCGACGGCCAGGGGACCGCATTCTCACTCGCCGATACAAGTGCACTTGGCGAGTTACCCCCCGCAGCAAATGTCGGCGTGTTTCTCACGGAGATTTCCCCTTCGCAGCGCGATAACGGCGCAGTCTCGTCATTGATCGTCGAAAGCCGGCTTCTCTCACCTCAGAAACCCACGGTATTTCGAAGCACGATCACGAATTATGGCGACCGGCAGATCTCGAATACTCTTGCGTGTCTGTATCTCGATGGGACGCGCGTAGCGCAGCAATCCATCACCGTAGCTCCACATGCAACAGCAAGTGTTGTGCTGTCGGCGGTGCCAAAACGGCGCGGCATCATGGGGGTAACGTTGCACATTGACGATGATGCCCTGGATCTTGACAACAATTACCATCTTGTTCTCCGCATTCCCGAACGGATTGCCATTACCTGCATCGGTTCGACCCCGGCCGATACGCGCTATCCTGCATTGGCGCTCAGCGCCGCCATCGATTCCACACAGGCCGGAATCTTTGCGGTACAGCAAACCACCCACGACCGCATGCAGTTTGCCGACCTCAGCGGCCGGGATGTCATTGTGCTCAGCAACATCCATCAGTTGACTCCTGCAGACGCTTCGCGCATCGCGGATGCAGTCAAATCCGGAAGAAGTCTGGTGATCTTCCCGGGGAATGCAACAGACTACGAACAGCTCAACAAAGGACTTCTCTCGACACTCGGCATCCCCGCGATAACCGCTGCCGACCTAGGCCAACTGGCACCCGATCGAACGGGCTTTGTGACCTTTTCCGATGTCGACTACAGACACCCGATATTTGAAGGGATGTTCATGCAGGAACCGGGCAAACGCGGATCCTCTCCTGCGGTCGAGTCCCCACGCATTCGTACGGCGGCAGGCCTCCGCCCGGGGACATCCGGCATGCCGATCATCAGTATGAGCGATGGACGGCCCTTCCTGTGCGAGTATGCTGCAGGCAAGGGAAGGGTTCTGGTATTTGCCGTTGAAAGTGGAACCACCTGGTCGGACTTCCCGTTCAAAGGATTGTTCGCTCCGCTGATGCACCGTTCAATGCTCTATCTCGTTTCGCAACATGATCCCGTGGAAGCCGCCACCGTTGGAGATCGCCTTCGTTTTTCCGTGCGTATGACGGCAGAAGAATCCGGCAGGGGATACCTTGTGAAATCTCCCTCCGGAAGTGAGGAGCGGGTTCGAGCCGAACAACATGCCGCAACAGGCATTACGGTATTCCAGACGGCGCCTTCACAAGAAGTGGGCGTCTATGCACTCCTTTCTGCGGAAGGTTCGTCGGGGCGGACAGCGCCGATGCAGGCGCTGGCGGTCAACCCGGCTGCACCGGAGTCCGATCTCTCGCGTGCAGAGAATGAAGCGTTGGAGGCATTCTGGAAACGTATGGGGATATCGACAGACCGGATCCGGCACATCAATGCGCCAAAGGATATTCCGCGCGTGGTGCAAGAATCCCGCTTCGGCGTTGAACTCTGGAGGTACCTGGTGGCGCTCGCACTCGCCTGCGCACTCATCGAAATGGCCTTCAGCAGGGCGGACACATCCACCGGTGGCAAGGAGGAACATGCTGGACACAACAAGTAATCGGGAGCGGGCCATCCTTGTCGGTGTCTCGCTGCACGCGGCAGGGCGCGAACGGACGCGGGAGTATCTTCAGGAACTGGCGTTGCTTGCCGACTCCGCAGGCGCCGAGGTTGTCGCGCAGATCATTCAGGAACGCCATAACATCGATGCGGCATTCTACATCGGCAAGGGGAAAGCGGAAGAGATAGCTTTCCTTGTCGAAGAGAAAGAGGCTGCGCTGGTGGTTTTTGACGATGACCTGAGCGCAGTGCAGGTCCGCAATCTTCAAGAACTCTTCAAGGTCAAGATCATGGACCGGAGCGGATTGATCCTCGATATTTTCGCCTCCCGGGCACGGACACGCGAAGCCAGGACACAGGTGGAGCTCGCACAATTACAGTACATGCTTCCCCGGCTCACGCGCCAATGGACGCACCTTTCGAAGCAGTACGGTGGCATCGGCACCAAAGGCCCGGGCGAAACGCAGATCGAAACTGACCGGCGGGCACTGCGCACGCGCATCGGCGCGCTCAAGGAAAAACTCGCGCAGATCGATCGTGAACGCGCGATCCAGCGAAAAGGACGCGAGCTCTTTACCCGCATCGCACTTGTCGGCTATACCAACGCAGGGAAGTCGACCGTGCTGAACTGGTTTGCCGCCGCAGATGTGCTCACGGAAGACCGGCTGTTTGCCACGCTCGACTCAACTGTACGGCTGGTGAAATTCTCCCCCGTTCATGTCGTGCTGCTGTCCGACACCGTCGGCTTCATCCGCAAACTCCCGCATCATCTGGTAGCCTCCTTCAAGAGCACACTCGATGAAGTGCGCGAAGCGGACATGCTCCTGCACATCGTCGACATCAGTCACCCGCTCTTTGAAGAACAGATGACCGTTGTCCACGAGACGCTGGACGAAATCGGCGCAACGGGGAAACCCACCATCATCGTGTTCAACAAAATCGACCGGTTGGCTAATCGTAATGTCGTGGGGTATCTCACGTCGAACTACCCCGACGCGGCGTTCGTCTCCGCAACCCGCGGCATTGGCATGAACGCCCTGCGGGAGAAACTCACGGCGATCCTGGATGCGGAGGTGGTGGAGCAGGAGATCAACGTGAGCTATCAGGACTACGCCGTCATTGCTCAAATTCATGAGGCGGGTGAGGTACTCTCCAAAGAGTACGATGGAGAAACGGTACGCCTGCGATTCCGCATGCGCAAGGTGCTCGTGGATCGTTTGTTGAAGAACCCCGGAAAACGGAAAACGAACAACTAAGCGGAAACAACCATGCTCAATGTCGCGATCGAAGCCGCCCGCGAGGCGGGAAGATTTCTCAAGCTCAGCGTCGGGAAAGTCCGCAACGTGGAACAGAAGAAGGGGGAAGAACGAAACCTCGTCTCTGAAATCGACCGGGGTGCCGAAGAACGGATCATCGGCATCATCAAACGTCATTACCCGACCCATGCCATCCTGGCCGAGGAGAGCGGCGGAAGCGAAGCACCTGCGGAGTATCGGTGGATCATCGACCCTCTCGATGGAACCACCAACTTCCTCCACGGCGTTCCCATCTTCTGCGTGAGCATTGGAGTCGAACATAAGGGAGAAGTGGTCGCGGGCGTGGTGTATGATCCGTGCAGGGATGAGTTGTTCACGGCGGAGAAGGGTTCCGGCGCCTTCCTCAATGGCAAACGGCTGAAAGTCTCCGCCAGCGCACGACTGATCGAGAGTCTGCTGGTCACCGGCTTTCCCTACGACATCGCCGCAAATCCTGATGCAGCGGTGGAACGGTTCGTGGGGTTCCTGATGGCTGCACAGGGTGTGCGCCGGCTCGGATCGGCAGCCCTGGATCTTTCCTATGTGGCGGCGGGAAGATTCGACGGATTCTGGGAAGTCTATCTCAACCCGTGGGACATGGCGGCCGGGGCATTGTTCGTGCGGGAGGCAGGGGGGATGACGTCCGATATGACCGGTGCGCCTTTAAATGTCTATCAGAAACAGGTTGTCGCCAGCAACGGCATCATCCATCAAGCAATGCTGGACGTGATCCGTACCAAGCAGTGATCAGTACAGTTGCGGGGTTGACCAGGGCTTGATCCCCTCGCTGTCGACAATGGCGCGGATCCGCGGCTGCGGTGGCACCTGTGTCTGCCCGATCGTGATGCAGCCTGCCAGTTCATCACGAACCCGTTCCACCACGGCATCACGGTCCGCCATGATTTCTACAAGCACGTCCCCTGTGCGAACACGATCACCCGTCTTCTTCTTCAACACGATGCCCGCTGTGGGATCGATGACGTCGGCGGCTTTCTGACGGCCGGCACCCAATTCTGTCGCAAGCACTCCGATGTTTCGCGTCGCAAAGCTCTCGATGTACCCGTTCTGTTTGCTGATGAGATCGACGCGGTGCCTGGGTTTCCGGTAGCGCTCCGGCTGCTCCAGGTAGCCTGCATCCCCCCCTTGACGGCGGACAACTTCCAAGAACTTCTGATAGGCCAGTCCCGACCAGATTGCGGACCGGCATTGCTTCATCCCCTCCTCGATTGATCGTGCCTTTCCGCCAAGCCAGACCATCGCACCCCCCAGCACGTACGTCACCTCCATCAGATCCGGGACATTCTTCCCCCGCAGACATTCGACTGATTCCAGCACTTCCACCCAGTTGCCGATCGTGAAGCCCAGCGGCTGGTCCATCTCCGTCAGGAACGCCACGACACGCTTTCCCGCGTGGGTGCCGATGGCAACGAGCGCTTTCGCCAGCGCCACGGTATCCTCATACTTCTTCATGAACGCGCCATCACCGGTCTTCACATCCAGCACGAGTGCATCAATCCCCTCGGCGAGTTTCTTGCTCATGATGCTGCCCGCGATCAGTGGAATGGACTCCACCGTCCCCGTCACGTCACGGAGGGCGTACATTTTGCGATCTGCAGGAGCGATTTCTGCCGTCGGTCCGATGAGGACAAGGCCGGTCTCTGCAATGACCTTGTGATATTCCTCTACGGAGAGGTTCGTCCGAAACCCCGGAATGGATTCGAGCTTATCGAGCGTGCCACCCGTATGCCCAAGGCCCCGTCCGGATATCATCGGCACGGGGACTCCGCACGCGGCAACCATCGGCGCAAGGATGAGCGATACCTTGTCGCCCACACCGCCGGTAGAATGTTTATCCACCTTGATGCCGGGTACGTCGGAGAGATCCACCATAACGCCCGAATGGAGCATCACATCGGTGAAGGCGGAAGATTCTTCCTCTGTCATGCCGCGGAAAAACACTGCCATAAGGAAGGCGGACATTTGATAATCCGGAATCCTCCCGGCAACATAGCCATCCAGAAGCCAGGAGATTTCCTGGCGGGTGAGCGCACCGCCGGCGCGTTTCTTGTGTATGAGTTCGACGGGGTTCATATTCCTCCGGCAATCCCGGGCAATTCGGTAAACGCAGTGATCACAAAATCGGGGTGGAGTGCCCTGAGCTCTTCGGCGGTGAGAGCGCCGTAGGTCACTGCACACGTTGCGACTCCTGCCGCTTTTCCGGCAAGGATATCAGCATCAGTATCGCCCACCATCAACGTTTCCTCCGGTCCCCATCCCTGATTCTCGAGGACCGCCTGGATGACATCGGGGGAGGGTTTGAACGCAATGCCTTCGCTCCCCTGAAGACGATCGAAGAGACCGGTAATGCCAAAGTGTTCGGTGGCGCGGAGAATCCCAATCCCCTTTTTCGTCGAGGCAACCGCCAGCCGGTGTCCGCGCGTTTTGAGCGCCTCCAACGTTTCGCGGACTCCGGGAAAGAGTGTGGTGGTCTCCAGCGCGCGGGGCGGATAATACTCGGCATAGAATGCGATGGCTTCGGGGATTCTGTCGTGATGCTCACGCGGGAGGAGACGCGCAAATGTCTCCTGCAGCGGTTTGCCGATGAGCCGGTACACTTCCTCTTCCCTATATCCATCAAACCCCAGTGCGCGCAACGCCTGGAGTTGTGCCCCGGCGATGTCCCTGCGGGAATCCGTCAGTGTGCCGTCGAAATCAAAGATGATGTTGGGGAAGCGCATACGCGACGTTAGCGGGCTTCCCGTTGTGCCGCGAGCATCAACCCGATAATCGTCTTCGCATCGGTGATCTCGCCGCGGTCGATCATGGCAAGAGCATCCCGTAAAGGCAGGATGAGCATGGACATTGTGAATTCCCCTTCTTCCCGCTTGTGACCATCGAGCGAGAGGCGAAGATCCCGCGCGAGGTAGATGTGCAGAAGCTCGTCGCAGAATCCCGGAGACGTATGAATGGCACAGAGCTTCGTCAGCGAACCGGCAATCCAGCCGGTCTCCTCGTCAAGTTCACGGATGGCACAGTGGGCCGGATCTTCTCCGGCGCCGAGTTTTCCGGCAGGCAGCTCCAGAATATGCCGCGCCAGCGGATAACGGAGCTGGTCGACGAGAATGACCTGACCATCATCGGTCAACGGCACGACTGCCGCACCGCCCGGATGATGAGCCACTTCGCGAACTGTCTTATTGCCGGAGGGATACTCGACCTCATCGACATACAGATCGATGATGCGTCCCGAGTAGAGGTGTGTGCGGGAGAGTTGTTTCAACTCCACTGGTGTGTCAGGCATTGCCCCTGCTTCCGGGTTTCACAACGGGGATCCCCTGCGCACAGAGTGGGCAAGCATCGGGCTTGTACGTGACCGCGTTCATGCGGAGAACGGAAACAAGCGCCTCGGGTGCACGGTCAAACCGCACCGTGCCGCCGCTTCTATCGACGATACACGCGACGCCGGCGAGCACCCCCCGGCGTTCAAGAACGAGGTTGATGACTTCTTGCACTGAACCACCGGTTGTTACGACATCTTCGCAGACGAGCACGCGTTCACCCGCAGCAATTGCAAATCCCCGGCGGATCTGCATAACGCCTTCTTTTCGCTCGGCAAAGATTGTGCGAACACCCAGCTGCCGTCCGACTTCCTGCGCTACCACGATCCCCCCCATGGCAGGCGCGACCACCACATCGACGCGGTGAGTACGAAAGTGGTCAGCGATAACACGGCACACCGATTCGCAATGGTCCGGGTACTGCAGCACTTTCGCACACTGGAAATACTGATTGCTGTGCAGGCCGGAGGTCAGGAGAAAGTGACCTTCCAGGAGAGCACCTGTGTCTGTAAAGATGGAGAGGACCTGATCCGGGTTCATAGTGTGTGCATGCGGTACGTTGGAAAGGTCCCGGAGTCTCTACACTGCGAACTTCACTCCGGCGTGAGCTGTCAGGAGTAATCCCGTTTCGGGAGCATTGACCACGAAGCCTGCGCGCCCCTGCAGTTGCAGGGCAACGCGCCGGAAGATATAGAAATCGAGTCCTGCAGAGACAGAGCCCGTAAGATGAGACATACCGGGAATCTCATAATAGGTGTGGCGCACTCCGCCGATGATCTCCTTATACTCCGCCCCTGTCAGACGGAGGACTCCAACTTCCGCGCCGAAGAAGGGAGACATGCGAACACCCGGGCGCAGATAGTTCCGCACGGCAAGGAAAATATGAACGGCAGTGAGATCCTTCACCTGCAGGGGGACTCCCGGAAACGCCTCTGCAAAAGGCCCGCGACGAAAACTGAAATAGGCCACCTCGGCACCGACACCGACCCTCATGACATCGTTCGCCCTGAACAGAAAGCAGACGCCCCCGGAAGGACCGCGCATCCAGAAGTCCGTAAGCGCGGAATGCGACATCGGAAATGTGGCGCCCCCAGTGATCTCTATGGTCTTGTCTCTTGGAGAATAGAGAAGACGGAAACTCTGTTCCTGGACTTTTGCCGTGTCCTGGGCAAAGCCAGCGACCGGCAAACACAGGAGTATGATCAGCGGGAGCGCCCGGAGCATTGTCACCATCCCGTTGCTCGTCGCAGTCCCATGATGTGTTCGATATGTTTTTCTCCATGTCGGACGTAGGTCTCGAGGGTTCCGGTCATCGTCAGTTCGCCCCGCTCGGGATGCTGTGCACCGCGTGACCAGGCGCTCTCAGGCAACCGCTCCAGGAAATCCGCCCAGCGACAGTGCAACCCGTTGAGGAGATCGAGCGATGACCCGATCGCACCCCTGGCCGCCTCGCCGTTCGCTGCCCAGACATTCTGGTCGTACGGTTTGATGGTGGGATGATCTTCGTTCACCATCAGTTTCATGCGCAGATAGGCATGCATGTGTGAATCCGCCAGATGGTGAATTACCTGGCGTACCGTCCAGCCGCCTTCGCGATAAGGAGTATCGAGTTGCGTTTCATTGAGCCCTGCGACCGTTGCCCGCAGCTTCGCCGGCAATTCCCGGAGGGCGCGAAGTTGAGTTGTGCGATCTGCCATGGAGTGCTCCTTATGTTGGACTCTCCTGTAAGAAATGAACTTCCTGCCTCTCCCGCAACCTCTGAGACGCTGCTCAGGTGCCGCCGACCGGCGCACGCCGCACCAGCCCCATGCGCTGTCCCAGAAATCTCTCCCCCACCTCCGTAAACTTCGCGGGAATGTCACTGACAAAGAACCGGAGGTCGGGTTTCTGTGCGCTCTGATTGCGAAGATCATGCGCATCGAGCACCTGTCCCACGTCGGCAGCCGTGGCTGCGCCCGAATCGATAAGCGTCACGCCGGCACCCGTCGCTGCAGCGATCGCGCGGCGGAGCACCGGATAGTGCGTACAGCCCAGAATCAGTGTATCGATCTTCTCCAGCGTGAGCGGGAACAAATATTCTCTGGCAATGAGATCGGTCGCCTGATGGTCATTCCACCCCTCTTCCGCAAGGGAGACAAAGAGTGGACAGGCCTGGGAAAAGACCTGCACGTCGGAGGCAATCTGTCGCACCGCGTGCGCATAGGCTTTGCTGTTCACCGTTGCCCTTGTCCCGATGATGCCGATCCGTTTCTTCCGGGTCGCGGCAACCGCAGCAGCAGCACCCGGCACAATCACGCCGACCACCGGCATGTGTGCGCGCTTCTGCACAACATCCAGTGCAACCGCCGAGACCGTATTGCAGGCGACGACGACCATTTTCACATCATTCCCCAGCAGGAAATCAATATCCTGTGCGGCATATTCCCGCACCACCTGGGGCGATTTGGATCCATAAGGAACGCGCGCGGTGTCGCCGAAATAGACAATATTCTCATGGGGAAAACTTTGTGTCAATGCGCGGACGACCGTCAGACCGCCGATGCCGCTGTCAAACACGCCTATGGGTTTTTGCCGAAGACCACTCATGCAGGCGTCAACTCCGTTTTTTCACTGATCGCCTCAAGAATGTCCTGCCGGATTGCCGCCTGCCGTGCATGGTCACGAACCGGCGCGCCACTGCGCTCCCGCACGTAAAACGCATCGACGATGCCATCTACACGCGTGGCAATCTTGGCGAAGTAAATATCCAGGCCGAGCCGAGAGATGGTCTCCGTGACGCGATAGAGAAACCCGACCGAATCCGGAGCATAGACATCGATGATTGTATAGTCCGAAGTGCCTTCAAATGTCACATCGGTGCGGATGTTCGGATTGGCGGCGGTGCGGCGCCGGCGGCGGCGCCATTTTCTGTGATGGGCGGCAAAGAGCTGGGCAGGCTCGATGCGGCCCGTGACCATTGCCCGGAAATCTTCCTCGATCTTGCGGCACACCTGTTCGTCCAATTGCTGATGGCCGGACGTTGCGCTGACGCGGAAGCGGTCGATCACGATACCGTCGCCCCGTGTGAAGATCGAGGCATCGAAGATGTTGGCGTCGTTTGCGGCGAGCACGGCACAGAATCGGGAGAGGGCAAACGGTGCATCATGCCCGATCACCGTTACATCGGTGAACGCGCCATGCTGGCGGAAGAGCGCGCTGACATCCGTGAGACTCCCTATGGTCCTGATGTGGTCCGCGATTTCATCGGGAGAGAACATTGCAGGATACGCATCACCCGAGATGCCGTCGAGATGCAGTGAAGTGACATCCACTGGAATGTCGTTGGCAAGGGCGGCGCTGACGTCGGCGGCGGCGACGGCGCGACGGTCGGCCTGGAACCGGTTGATCTCCTCCCCATGAAGATCCCGGCGCAAGACTTCAGCTGTCTGCCAGTAGAGATCGTGCAGGAGGGCCGCCTTCCATTGGGTCCAGACACCCGGATTGACGGCAGAGAGATCGGCGTATGTCAATACGTAGAGGTAATCAAGCAGATAGGGCTTTTCGAATCGTGCAGCAAAATCACGCAGGGTGGCGGGATCATGGATGTTCCGGCGGAACGCCGTCTGTTCCATGACCAGGTGATGGCGTACAAGGAAACTGACATCGGGAATGAGGGCCGATACCCCGAGGCGCTGGAGAACATTCCGTGTGACCTCTACACCGGTGATCTCGTGGTCAGCCACACCCAGCGGCTTGGCAATGTCATGCAAGAGCAGTGCAAGAAAAAGGGTCTCTCTGTCCGGCAGCAGCCGGAACACGTCGCCGAGCGGTCCCTGCGCATCCTTGAGCCGTTCAGCATTCGCAATCGCGATGAGGGTGTGCTCGTCTGCCGTGTAATAGTGATAGACGTTATGTTGGAAAAAAGCCACCAGCGCTTCGTATTCGGGAATGTACCTGCCCAGCACGCCCGTCTCCGCCATGACACGCAGCGTTGCACCGACCCGGGGCGAGCGGAGCATGTGCAGAAACGCGTCAGCAAGAGAAGGCGATGTGATGTCCGCCACGCGCACACAGTCAAGGCTCCGTTCGATTGCCGCACGCGCCTCGAAGTCAAACTCCGCCTCTGCATCCGCAGCCCGCTGGAAAAGTTCAAAGAGATCTTGGGCAGTCGCTATCCCGCGGAAATTCGCCGGAACGGACACAACACCATCGTGGAGAAACGGCATTGGATTGCCGGCATCAGTACTCTTTGGCACTTTCGCATGCGACGAGAGGGTTTGTTGAAAACGGTGTGCCAAAGATCTATGCAGCCTATACACCGTCCGCGCATGGTGATAGTAGTCGGTCATGAAGACCTCGACCGACCGCTTCTCCGCCTGATCGCCATAACCGAGCCCTGCCGCAACATCGCGCTGGAGGGCGTATTCAAGAGTATCGTCAGCGATGCTGCGGCAGAAGTGCATTTCGTGCCGGACACGGAGCAGGAAGGAGAATGCCTCGAGGAGCCGTCGCGCATCATCCTCTGCGAGGATGCCGTGTTTGCCCAGTGCCTCGATGAGTTCTTCTGTCGCCGTCAACCCGGAGACGGAAAGAAACGGGATTCCATCGGGAACACCCCGGTACAGCCAGACTAATGCATGCAGATCGCGGAGTCCCCCGGCGCTTTTCTTGATGTTCGGTTCGAGCAGTTTTACGGAATTGCCGAACCGCTCATGTCTGCTGCGAACATCTTCGAAGACCCCGTTCACAAGCCATGGACCCGGGGTTGATCCGCACACCGAAGCGAGTGCAGCACCAAGAGTGTGTGCTGTGGTGGTGCTTCCGCAAATAATGCGCGACTCGAGTATGGAAGTCCAGGCATCGAGCGTTTGCCCCTTGAGAGCCAGGACCTCATCGACGGTCCGAACACTGTGCCCGACCGTCAGGCCTGCATCCCAGAGCAGGTGGAGGAAGCCTGTCGCTGCGCTCTGCCTTTCGTCGCGGGTAATCGTCGTGTCGCAGAGAAGCATGACATCGATATCGGAATGGGGGCACAACTCATTCCGGCCATAGCCACCGGTGGCGATGATGGCGCAATGATCCTGGAGGGGCCGAGGAACACCCTGAACGAATGCTGTAGTGAGGGCCTTATCGGCGAGGAGCGTAAGCGCACGCGCGGTGACCCGGCCATCGGCTCCCTCCCGATGCTGCGCGGCGATGGCCTGCCGTCCTGTTTCAAGGAACTGCCGGATACTGGATGCGGACGCATTCATGGACGAATATACCGATTGCGAGCGGGAGATTCAATGATTGCACGTGGATACGCGAATCTCTATATTACATGCGGCATTCCCAGGAACTGATACTCAGGCAACCACACCATTACTCAACGACCATACCATCACCAGTCGAGGACACCATGGAACAGCAAGTCCCGTTCGGCCAGCAGCAGGACACGACGCCGATGAGCATGAAGGATTGGGTTATCACACTGCTCATCAGCTATATTCCGCTTGTCGGACTTATCATGCTTATCGTCTGGGCGTTCGACAGCAACACGAACGTCAACAAGAAGAACTGGGCCAAGGCGTCGCTTATATGGATGTTGATCGGCATCGGTATCGCCATCATTATCTTTGTTATATTCATGAGCGTCTTCATGGGCGTAATGTCGTCCATCGAATCCTGAGTTCGCCAGAGAGAGCGTTGACCCCGACCTCCGATTTTTCTATGGTGCGGCGCATGGAAACATCATCGAAACAGATCATCGCATTTGTGCTTTGTCTGCGGGCGTTTCCAGAGATCGCATTGACACAGACGCGCGATGGCATTCTCGGACACGCCTGGGGCGCTCCCGTCGCAGCCGTGGCCGAACCTCTCGAACTGCACAGCCCCCGCTTCGAAGGAAATCTCGCACTCTACGCCACGGCAATGCACAAGATCGGGGATACACACATCGAACAGTGTCAGATCGAATTTGTAAACGGGCAGCTTGCCGGCGTGATCGTGACGACACAGGGCACTGAAAACTCCGAACGCTTCCTTGCACTCTTGAAGAAAGACTATGGCGAGGGACAGGCCCGCAATCCGCGGGCACAAACGTGGATGACACGCGAGACGCATGTCTCATATGATCTGGACAGCTTTGGCGACGCGTACGTCTACTTCTACTCCACGCGATTACAGAAGTGAACGCATGCACGAACTCTCCATCGCGCAAAGCATCGTCGATATTGTAGGCCAGTATGTGCCGCCGGCGGAGCAGGAACGCGTGCGCAAAATCACCGTGCGCATCGGTGCCATGGCCGGCGTCGTCCCCGATTCGCTCGAGTTCTGCTTCACGGCCGTGATCCATCACACACCGCTCGCCGAAGCCGTGATGGAAATCGAGCATGTGCCGTTCACGGTCTCCTGTCATTCCTGCAACAGCACATCCGAAACGGAACCCGGGCTCGCCCTCTGTCCGCTGTGCGGCTCAGTTGACACGAAAGTGAAATCCGGAACGGAGCTCCAGGTTGTGTCAATCGATGTAGACGAAGCACTAACAGGTGCCCCATGAGCGTTATAACCATCGAACGGAAAGTTCTGGAGAAGAACGACGAGGTCGCCCGGCAGAACCGGGAGCTGTTTGACGACAATGGAATCTTTGTTCTCAACATGGTCAGTTCTCCGGGCGCAGGGAAAACAAGCATCCTCGAACGGACTCTCGAAGAGATCCGCGAGAAGCTCCGCATTGCGGTGATCGAAGGAGATGTGCAGACCGATCTGGATGCGCGCCGTGTCGCAAAGTACAACGTACCGGTTGTGCAAATTGTCACGCGCGGCAGTTGCCACCTCGAAGCGAATCTCGTACAAGAAGCACTCGGCAGTCTCAAGATGGACAACATCGACCTGCTCATCATTGAGAACGTGGGCAACCTCGTCTGTCCATCCAATTACGATCTCGGCGAGGCGATGAAGGTCGTTGTCGC
>PMMO01000221.1 GCA_003162215.1 Ignavibacteriota bacterium | reverse complement strand
CAGGTCGCCCTTCTCCAGAACGGGGAACAGGAGGCTGGGTACCATGAGGTGAGGTTCAACGGGAGCGGACTTTCAAGTGGAGTATACTTCTACAGGATACGGGCAGGGGATTTTGTGGCTACCAAGCGATTGCTTCTTCTGAGGTGAGCTTTGTAAACACGACGAAAAATGCCAAGGCCCGCCGATTCACCGACGGGCGTGACATCGAAATTTCGCTCGGACTACACAATTTCTACTTCTGCAATTAGTTCGAAAGTTGTAGGTCTAGCGATGTTCCTGCCCCCGCTACTGACCGATTGTGGATGGTGGATCGACAATCCACAATTGTGGATTAACAGAGGTAACGCAAAAGAGCCTGACGCTTAGTCGGGCTTTGGCGTTTTAGAGCCGCCTGTCCTGCCGAGATTTCTGTTTGTCGTTCGCACGCTTGCCGCAATGATTCTGCACAGGCTCTTGCATTCCTCTTGAATGTGGAGGATCGGCTGGTCTTCTGCCATCTTTCGGCGGACAAGCATGTCGATCCAGACTTCCGACTCATTCAACTCCTTCAGCACGATCCCGAGTTTGTGGACGAAATCCCTTGCACTCTCTGCTCCGCGGGCTTCTGCGTAGTTCGGGGCGGCCGAAGTAGCGCTTCGCAACAGTTGGTCAGCGATATGCATGCCTGCAGCTGTCTTTGGCAAGCGATCGCACAGATCCATGACTGACACTGCCAAGGCCACAAGCTTCTCGCGAATGTCATCTCCCTTCGCCATCGCGAAATCCTCCTTCACCAGATATTACATTTCACCTTCACTTTTTCCGATCTCCGCTCAGTCTTTTTCTGTGCCTTTGGTCGTCGATCGTGGATTGTCGATTGACCATCGTGGATTGACTCCGGATTGACCATCGTGGATTGATCCGGTAGTGGTGCGCCCCAGAAGGGGTTATCGTTCGCCATCTGCTTGATCAGGTCGATCTGGGCCTGAGGGATCTTCGGTCTGCCGGGTTCTGATCGGCTCTTCCACCTCCAGTACAATCTGAAGCCTTCTCGGTGCCACCGGATGACTGTTTCGGGCTTGAGGACGAGAAGCGTCTCTTTCCAAGAGCTAAATGCATCGGTCATGACGCTGAAGAAGAACCTATTGGAAGATCGGAGTCGGGGTCTCGTGGACGTACGAGCGAGTATCTCCAGCTGCTTTCGGAGAAAGACGTTCTCGAGTCGGACTTGGGATGTTGATTTGAATAGCAAAAGACAAATCGAGAGGAAAGATCTGATCATCGAGGCTTTTTGTCCTATTCATTGAACCAGAACAAAGTAGCGATTGCAGTTCGGATTCGCTATCTTGCTCGCCGATAGAATTCTGACCAGGGACAGGTGCTGGGCTTCCAGAGCAATGGCCAGCAGCTCGGGCTGTTGTCCCTTACGGCGGCGTTTCAAGATGAGGGCAGCCTCGGGGTTGTGACGGTTGTTCCACGCTGCTTCGAACAGGAGTCGCCGTACATGGACATTGCCAGCCTTGGTGATGGAGCGTGGAACCCACGCAGAGCTGCTGGCACCGTATGGTCTGTACGCCAATCTCGACGAGACGCAGTTCCGGGGAGAGCTGGCGGAAGAAGAATGATTCGACGTAGGCATTCACAAGGAGGATTCAATGGACATACGGTATTTTGATCCGCTGGGCCGTGCCTACAGACGGATGAAGAAGGCACTTTTCGGGCCGTTCGACATCAGCAAATGGTTCGTGGTGGGTTTTACCGCATTCCTTGCCGGACTCATGGATTGCCACGGAGGGGGGAACGGAGGCGGTGGCGGAGGACGACATCCGAGCGCTGGAGACTGGGACAACATAATCAATTTCCCCCGCCATGCGCAGGAGTGGCTCGTGGACAATCCCCTATGGTTTACGCTTATCGTCATCGGGCTGGTGCTAATCGTGATTCTTGTGATAGTTCTCACCTGGTTGAGTTCCAGAGGTAAGTTCATGTTCCTCGATAACGTAGTGCATGATCGTGCGCAGGTCAAGAAACCTTGGTACGAATTTCGAAGGGAGGCGAGCTCACTCTTCATCTGGCGCGTCACCCTGGGCATCCTTGTCCTTGCCGCCATCGGGCCGTACCTGGTGCACTGCTATTACACCCTTGTGGCTCTGTATGAACAGGATTGGGATGTATCTGCGCTCATTTTCCCGGCTGTTCGCATCGCGGTCGGTCTGATTGCGATGTTCGTGCTGGTCAAGTTTTTGAATTTGCTGTTAATGGACTTCGTTGTCCCGATCATGTACCGCTCCAGACTTAGGGTTCTGGCTGCATGGGGCACCTTCCTGCCACTTTTCGGGAGGCACCTGCTTTCGTTCATCGGGTACGGTCTATTCATCTTTGTCCTGAAGATTCTTATCATTTTGGGCGTTGTCATCGTAGGCCTCCTTACCTGTTGCATTGGATTCCTATTCATGCTGATCCCGTACATAGGATCAGTGGTCCTACTGCCGGTGTCGTACACCATGCGGGGACTGAGTGTGGAGTTCCTGGAGCAATTCGGCCCTGACTACCGGATTTTCCCGCAGATGGAACCGAGCGGCACCAGCGCAGGACCTATGGCATCATGATCGGAGAACCCTATCCGGCGGCTTCTGCGGTGAGCGCTCTTTCGCCTGCTGCTCGTCTCCTCAGAGCCGGCCTGGCAGTTGCCCTCTCTGCTGCGTTGGGATCGATCGCACTGCAGCAGGCCGGGCCCCTGTTGCCGGGCTGTCTGTTTCATGAGCTCACTGGAGTAAGCTGCCTGACCTGTGGACTGACCCGCTCTCTAGAGGTGGCTTCCCATGGTCATATTCTTGCGGCGTTCCGGTTTCATCTGTTGGGCCCTTTCTTGCTGGCAGGAATGCTTCTGGCGTGTGTTGGCTCTGCCGCAGGGGCATTGACGGGGAGATGCATGTCACGGTTCCTGAGTCGCGTCGGACAGCGGCATGCGGTTCTTGGGATTGCGGCCCTCTGGATCGTCTATGGCGTGGTACGGGCGCTCGTCGAGGTTCTGTAGCCCACCGCTGACGCTGCGGGTGGGCGAACGGAGATTGACCGTAGTCATCTCCCAGTTCATACGGCTCGGGAAGAGCTGTTCGTTTTCAATATGCACGACCGCTTAAGGGGGTGTTACTCTTCAAAATTCCATCCGGGGCAGAACTCCATCACAAATCATGGGATCTCCTATGCGGTGAGTGGGTTGGGCTGCGATTCCCGCACAAAAACTAGGTTATCGCAGCTTTGACTGTTCACGGGTGAATGGGCCTCTCGAAGACTCTGCAGTGTTGCGCAAAGAGGGAAGTGTGGGCCCCCGCTACACGGGAGCCTCTGGCAAATCGCTGGAGGCTCTTTTATTTCATAGGCTTGTGAGTTGTAGGTGTGGTTGCAGGTGCAAGTCCGGGTGGAATCATCCCGCACGCATGTGGAATGCAAGGTGGATGTGGATTTCAGGCCTTGACAATCTGATGTCCTTTGACTAATATGCTGGCGAGTGACGCGTCATCGGGGGCGGAGACGTGCGGGGAAGAGTAGTGACGAGACCTCTTTTGTCCGATGATTGGATGAAAGAGATTTTTGCGTTTTTGAAGTAGATCCGCGGCCATCGATCCATCGTACTGGACCCTGATCCAGTTCCCTCGTTATAGAGCCCACATCGACGACCCCTGACTTGAGCCTTCAGCTTTGTTAAAAGTTCCTTGGCGCTTTAAACTACGGCCACTGTTAGAGACAGCGGGCTGCCTGGTGTTACCGTCGTAACCGACGACCTGCGAGTTCTACTTGAAATCATTATCCTCGTGCCACGTTCGTGTTGAATGGAGGGAGCGATGAGAAGGCAATTCATTTACGTCGCACTTGCCTCTGCCCTGCTGTGCCCCTCTGCGCGCGCCAACTGGGTGGAGACCAATCCCTTTGGCGGAATGGTTCACGCCCTTGCCGTCGCCGGCACGAATCTCCTGGCCGGGACCGAGGGTGGCGGCGTCGTGCTTTTTACCAATAGTGGCTCGAGCTGGACGGCGGTCAACTCAGGCTTGACGAGTATGAATGTCGATGCTCTTGCCGTCGCTGGCACAAATCTCTTCGCAGGAACTGGTGGTGGCGTCTTTCTTTCCACCGATAACGGCACAAGGTGGGCCCAGGTCTGGACGGGCTCTGGTGTCCGGGCTTTTGCTGTCTCCGACACGAATCTCTTTGTTGGAGGAGAAGTATGGGGCGTCTATCTTGCTACTACTAGTGGCACAAGATGGAGAGTGGTCGACACAGGATTTCCGTCCCGCGACGTCGGCTTCAATGTCAATGCGCTTGCTGTCTCCGGCGGGTATCTCGTTGCCGGCACGAATGAGGCTCGCGTTTGGAGACGATGGATGCCGGAGATGCTTAACTCTGTAGATCCCTCGGCGAGCACAGTGCCGCGTGAGTTCCAGCTCCTGCAGAACTATCCCAACCCCTTCAACCCGAGCACGACGATCAGGTACGAACTGCCGAAATCATCGGAGGTCAGGTTAAACGTGTTCGACATCCTGGGTCGTGAGGTGTCAGTGTTGGTGAATGAGAGGAGGGACGCGGGAGTTCACGAGGTTAAGTGTGACGCAGTGGGATTAGCAAGCGGTGTGTATTTCTACAGGTTGGTCGCCGGTTCGTTTGTCCAGACATGCAAGATGGTGCTGATTCGTTAAGGATATTGGAACAAAACTCCGGATTCAAGGAGCTCTGCAGCAAGAGGCGATTACGAATAACCTTCTCAAACTATGGGTGCTGGCGACCGTTTTTGTTCTTGGAATAGACAACGGATTCGGACAATACTCGTGGACAAAAGATGCACATAATCCCGTCCTCGCTGGAGGGGGAGTCGGAGCCTGGAATAGATATGTGGGATCCCCCTGTGCTATCTTTAATGCTGATTCAGCGAGGTACGAAATGTGGTTCACGGGTGAATCGGGCAACCCATCACCATACAATGACTACCGTCCATATAGCATCGGTCGCGCAACATCGACCGATGGAATCAGCTGGACAATGAACCCCTCTCCGGTGATGACTCCCACCGCGGGCAGCTGGGACGCACATACGATAGAATGCCCCATGGTCATACGGGAGTCCGGCCAGTACAAGATGTGGTACACCTCGTTCCTCACCCCAGATTCCCCGTGTTACATGGGGTATGCAACGTCATCTGACGGCATACATTGGACGAAATATTCAGAGAATCCGATCATGGGGCCGGGGACAGCGGCATGGGAAGCAGGTGGACCGTGGAGTTTCTTCGTCGTGCCAGTCTCCCCCTCCGGAGGATACCGGGCATGGTACTCGGCAGTAGATGCGGGCTTGCTGAAAGGCGCAATCGGGTATGCCACATCTGCAGACGGGATTTATTGGGTGAAGGACACCGTGAACAATCCGGTGTTGAGCGAGGCTCCGGGGCAATGGGACGACACGGAGCCTGGACCGGTTCAGATTTTCCACATTGCCGGGTCCAGGTACTACTATATGTGGTATGCTGCCCTTCCGAGCGGTCTCGCTTCAAGAAATGTCGGCGTCGCCATAAGCAATGACGGCGGTGCGACCTGGGATAAATATCCCGGCAATCCGGTGCTGACGCATTCGCCCGGGGAATGGGATGGCTCATTCATTGCATGCGGAACCGTGCTCCATCTCCCCGGCGCTGATTCCCTAGTTATGTGGTATGAAGGCCTTCCCGCTCGGGGAAAGGTCCAGTATATCGGTCGCGCCGTAAGTCCACTCATTGATGATGGAGTGTCAGTGTCGACGGGGTCCATTCCGACGGAATTCAAACTTTTCCAGAACTACCCCAACCCTTTCAATCCCTCGACCATGATCCGCTACGGTCTCCCTCAAGGGTCACAAGTGACCCTTACAGTCTTCAACACTCTCGGCCAGCAGGTCACCCTTCTCCAAAATGGTGAGCAGGAAGCAGGATACCACGAGGTCAGGTTCGAGGGGAGTGGGCTTTCAAGCGGCGTCTACTTCTACAGGCTACGCGCAGGGGACTTCATGGCAACGAAGCGGCTTCTATTGCTGAGGTGACTCCCATCGAGACGACGACAGAGAGGAAGCCCGCCGATTCACCGACGGGCATCATATCGTAATTTCGTACGGATTAGCCAATCTCTACTTCTGCAATTCGTTCGAAAGTTGTAGGTCTAGCAATGTTCCTGCCCCCGCTACCAAATAATTGACTATAGTCAACGGACTATGAACTATAGTCAATCGAGAAACGCTGCACAAAAAGGAGAGAGCCCGAGATTGTTCTCGGGCTCTTCTTTCTTCGCGCGCGGGAATTCTTTCGATTCAATCAGACGGTCATCTCAGCACAACGAGTTTCCTCGTCTGCTCAAAATCGCCAGCTCGCAGTCTGTAGAAATACACCCCGCTGGCAATCTTCGAACCGTCAAACTTCACCTCGTGAACTCCCGCATCCCTTCTCTCGTTCACCAGGACCGACACTTCACGACCGAGAATATCGAAGACACTCAATCTCACCACTGCCAATTTGGGCAACTCATATTTGATTGTCGTGCCCGGGTTGAACGGGTTCGGGTAGTTCTGGTCCAGGCGCGCAACGGTGGGAACAGTCTTCGCGACCAGGTGGACGTCTGTGGTCGGTTTGTCGAGAGTTAGCAGGAGAGCCAGAGCTGAACGTGCAATCTCGGCGGCGTACGCCACGTCCAGGTATTGTAGAAGATCGTATGGTGTGTGATAAAAGGGATAGGCATCATTCCCAAGCCAGAAGACTGCGGAGTACCCCGAGGTCGCAAATGACCAGCTATCGCTCCTCGCCCTGGAATTCGTGTACAGCACTGGATTCAACGTGGTGTACCGGCGAATGACAGTCGTGGCCAACGTCGCGAGCGACTCAGCCTCAGCGCCGAGATACCAGACGAGGTAGACGTCCATATCTCCTTGAGCCACATCCCGGTATCCGATCATGTCGAAGTTCAGCATAGCGCGGATATGTCTCCCGGCGTCCTTGGCCTTCTGTGCATAGGCGGAACTTCCCCAGAGCCCTTGTTCTTCTCCGGTGAAGCTAATGAACCGTATCGTCGACGCAGAAGTGTAACCGATTGTCGACAGCACTCGTGCTATTTCGATCACCGCGGCTACCCCCGAGGCATTGTCATCGGCTCCGGGGGCAATGCCCAGGTTGGGCGAATACGAGTCGTAGTGTGCTCCCACCACAATTTCACTCTCGGAAGTTCCGTGTATCGTTGCTACAACATTCACCAGGTCGGACCCGGAAGACAAGGTGTCCAGCACAACATCCGTCAGGCCAGCGGCCAGGAAGCGTTCACGGACCCAGCGTGCCACGGTGTCCCGGTTCGACTCGAATGTATACCGTGTGCCGAAGTTCTGGAGACTCGCAATGGACTGGCGCATCGTTGAATCAGTCACATGGGAAATCATCTCTGCGATCACCGGATCAGACGAGCCCTGGGCCCGGCCGGTTTCGGAAAACCAGGAACCGACACCTATGATCAGCGTCAAAAGAAGAATGAGTGGTTTCATCAAAGATCCCCTGCACTAATCGAAATGAACTTTACTCTCAGCCGCTTCCATACTATTTCACCAGAATCATCTTGCGAGTCTCGGTATACTTCCCCGCAGTGAGACGATAGAAATAGACCCCGGTCGAAAGCCCCGACCCATCAAATCTTACCTCATGACTCCCTGCCGTCCTCCGCTCATTTGCCACAACTGCTACCTCGCGTCCCAGCAGGTCATACACAACGAGTCGCACCTCGCTGGCCATTGGCAACTGAAAACTGACCACAGTCGTTGGATTGAACGGGTTGGGATAATTCTGATCCAGTGCGAAGACCTTTGGAACTCCCCTGTTCACATCACTGACTGCTACAAGTGGGTTAGGCGCTGTCGCATGTCCGATCCGAACAACACTGTTGTGGTCGCCGCCGCTGTACCACATGTCGAGAGAGTCCTTAGTGGACCGTAACAATACACTCCCCGACTCGACCATGCTCGCTTCCCATGTCCCGGGCGAATACGATAGAACAGGGTTGGTGGCGTATTTTGTCCAAGTAATCCCTGAGTCTTCGGACGTTGCATATCCTATGTTTGTCGATGAACCGGAGCTGCCCTCGTACCACATGTGATACATTCCAAGTTGTATGACATGCGGATTAAACACGCGCACATGATCCCATTCTGCAAACGCTCCATTCTTCAAAACGGGATTGTGCACGGTGTCCCGCTGCCAGGAAATTCCATCCGACGATATTGCGTAACCTATGCAAACGAATGTACTGTACACATCCCAACCGGCATACCACATTTTGTATCCACCTTGGGATGGCATGACCGCGCAAGTATACGGACCACCAGCTTCCCAGGCCGATGTTCCGGGTCCCATCACAGGGTTTCCAGAATACTTCGTCCAGTTGACACCGTCGGGCGACGTTGCGTAGCCGAAGTAGCCGGGGTATGTCGGAGAAACATTGAGATATGATGAATACCACATCTTGTATTGCCCGTTCTCCCGTATTACCATGGGCAACTCAACGGTATATGCATCCCAAGTACCGGGGGTAGGCGAAAGGACAGCTGATGGGTGCATCTTCCAGTTTATTCTGTCGGTGGAGGTAGCAAAACCGACAAAGTGCGGCCGCCAGTCGGAAGTCGTCCCGGATGACCCGCTGAACCACATTTCGTATCTCAATGAATCGCTATTGTAGAGAACACACGGGCCGATCACTTCACGGTTCCATGCTCCCACTGCCCCACCAGAAAGGACGGGATTACGAGCATCTTTTCTCCACGCATATTGCCCGGCAGACTCCCCGGCCCCAAGTGCAAGGAGAATAACGAGCGTCCACAATGTTCCCAGGTTTTTCACGATGCACCTCCATATCTCGTTTGAATCGGATTTTGCCAATACCACGGTGCTTTGCCAGTTGCTTTTGGCGTGGCACTCAGGATCCCTCCGGAGAAAGAGGAGGTAAGCTCTCAAGTTGATCCCCTGCAAAGCCCCCTGGTTCGGGGGGTTGGCGTGAGCAAGTTTAGCAAATCAGGGGGTGGGGGTACCAAGGCCACGCGTCGCAATGTTGTGTACGTATGTCGCATCCTCAAAGAAGAAATCAGAGGATGCTGGCATTACGGTTGCCAACACGCTTTGCTATGCTCAGAAATGGGTTATTGGAAGGAATGGGCGGTTTCCAGCCAGTGGTCGGAATGGAAGGTCTTGACTCCATGGGGCCTTTTGCACGCCAGGGTTACTTACCTGGGGCCTTTGCGAACCTCGCCAGGCGTTATACCAAAAACCTCGTGAAATCTCTTCGAAAAGTGGGAAGGATCGCCAAATCCAACACTGTAAGCGACTTCCGCAACCGTACCGGCATTGCCCTGTAACAGAGCCATTGCACGGTGAAGTCTCATATAGCGAATGAAATCGGAGGGGGATTGATTGGTGAGAGCAGTGAGTTTCCGGTGAAGCTGAGACCGGCTCATACCAACTTCCTGGCCCAGTTCTTCAACGCTGAGATTCTCATCACCCATCCGTCGCTCGACGACAGCTGCTACCTTCCTCAGGAACACGTCGTCAATCGAACTGACGGCAATCTCTCCTGGTTTGAGCGGCACGCCTGCGCTGAACCGCTCCCGCAGCCTCCGTCGCAGAACGATGAGGTTTTTGACCCTCGCAAGAAGTTCCTTCGGCTCAAACGGTTTGATCAGGTAATCGTCCGCCCCGGTCTCCAGTCCTTCAATCCTATTCTCGCTTGCTGCTTTCGCGGTGAGGAGGATAATGGGAATGTGGCTGGTCTTTTCATCGAGCTTCAACGTCCGGCACACTTCGTAGCCATCTTTCTTCGGCATCATGACGTCGCTGATGATCAGGTCGGGAATGACTTCCTGAGCTTTCTCGATGCCTTCAGCTCCATCCCTTGCTTCCGTTACTTGATACCCGGGGAGCAGATAGCCTTTGATGTATGCGCGAACGTCGGCATTGTCCTCAACAACAAGAACAATGGGCTTCTCACCAGGGGCTTGTTCAGATTTTGTCTCTCCCGGTGGTTCTCCAATTGCCCTGCCGGCTAGAGAGCCTTCCGCTTCACGCATCGTCGGCTCGGCACTGGCAGGCACCTCAACGATCTCATCATCCTTCAAGTGGCTTCGCCCCAACGGGAGTCGCACTGTGAACGTCGTCCCCTTCCCGACTTCACTCTGCACCTGAATCGTCCCGTGATGCAGCTCGACCAGTTCCTTCACGAGTGCGAGTCCGATTCCCGATCCCTCATGCTCACGCGTTTGCGAAGCGTCAACCTGGTAGAAGCGGTCGAAGACTTTGTCAAGCTGATCGGGCGGTATGCCGAGGCCTGTGTCGCGCACAGCGACCTCCACACAGTCAACCATTGAAGTAGTAGTGACGTTTAATTGAACGTCCCTTCGAGAGCGTATGGAAACCTCCACCACTCCTCCCGTCGGTGTGAACTTGAACGCGTTCGACAGGAGATTACTCAGTATCTTCTCCACCATGTCCCTGTCACAGTAGACTTCAATCTGCTCTTGTTCAACACGAATGTCTAAATCCACGCTCCTCATTCCTGCAGAGGATTCGAAGGAGTAGGCAATGCCTTTGACAAACGGCACAATGTTCGTCGGGCTTGCCCGGAGCTTCATCGCGCCTGCTTCCAGCTTGGACAGATCTAGCAACTGGTTAATGAGCCTGAGGAGCCGGTGAGCGTTCCGCTCCGCCATTCCCAGATCTTTCTTTTCATCTGCCTCGTGAGACATGTCGCGCCATTTCTGAATCGGACCGAGAATGAGCGTGAGCGGCGTCCGGAACTCGTGTGAAATGTTGGCAAAGAATCGAGATTTGAGGCGATCTACTTCTGCGAGATGCTCTTTCTCGAAATGCTCCATCTCCACTTCATGCTGTAGATGTACCTGCCGCAATCGCACCCGGTAGCCTGCAGAGAGGACTCCGAGAAGAAGCATCACATACGCGGCATATGCCCATGTCGTCTTCCACCACGGAGGAGCGATGTGTACGGAAAGTGCAATCTCCTGCTCAAGCCATTCGCCCCGCGATGATGCTGCTCTGACCCTGAAGATGTAGTCACCGGGAGTGAGAGCAGTGTACCTCACATATCGACGGTCTTTCGGCTTTACCCATTCCCTCTCATGGCCTTCAAGTTGATACTGGTACTGAACAAGCTGGGGTGCGTCAACATCGATCGCGGCATACTCGAACTCAAGCACATCCTGGGTATGGGACAGCTGTATGGAGCCGGACCCGTTGAGAAGCGGAGGAAGGGGGGCAGATTCATCGTTAATTGCCATCCGTGTGATGACAAGCGGAGGCGGGGGACGATGAAGATCGATGCTGTCCGCGTTGAGAATATTCAATCCTGATGACCCGGCGAGAAGTACTCGCCCGTCCTGCAAGGTTTCCATATCGACGACGTAGCCGCAGACGCCGTCGGAGGCATCGAAGTTGGTGACCCCACCGCTCGAAGGATCCAGGATCGACAGGCTTCCTCCAATGTATTTTACCCAGAGCCTTCCTTTTCTGTCAGAACCGATAGGCCCAGCAAGGAGGGACTGCGTGAAGGCTGAGTTCAGATAGTGCGTGAACGCCCTAGTTGCCGGGTCCCAGAGATTGACAACATTGCCGGCGCCGACCCAGATTCTCCCCGAAGGATCCTGGTACGCCTTCCGGGTGCGGTCATGACTCAAGGAGCGCGGGTTCGAGGGATCGTGAACGAAGTGGTCTGTCTTACCGGTCACCGGATCATAGTGAAAAACGCCGCTCCTCTCCGAGGAAATCCAGATCTTTCCGTCACGATCTTTCATCACGTGAAAAGGAAATGCGAGGTCCGCGACCGGAAGTTTGTGGAATTGTCCAGAGGCAACATCGAATGTCATCATGCCGTCTCTGTAGGCCGAAACCCAGATAGAGTCTCCTGAATCTTGGGCAAGGCTCATCGCAATATGATCTTTGCCAACTGACGACTCATAGCCGTAGTTCTTCACCTGTCCGCTGGCAAGATTAATCCTGTAAAGGCCTAGCCCCCATGTACCATACCAGAGGTTTCCGCGACCATCGAGGAATGTGGCACTGTTATCGGGCAGCGAGAAGCTCTGAGTTCCCCCCCGAAACACATCGATGGTCTTCAGGACTCTCTCCGACCCCATGTCGATGTGAAAGAGGGTGCCATACGAGGAACACCAGATCGTCCCGTCGCTGCTACGCTCGATTGTCTCAAAATGTCTTGGGGAACCGTCTTTATTGCGCAACGCATAGTTCGGAAACCGCTGGGATTTCGGGCTAAGCCAATAAACTCCGTCTTCACCTGTGCTGACCCACAGGGTCCCGGACCGGTCGACAGAAAGCTGATTGGTGATAGACAGATAGGGAGCTCGACCGAATGTCAAGCAGGGGGAAAGACGTCCTGTCTCCGGAGAGACACGATGCAGCCCTGCAATAGTCGCTAGCCACACATTCCCAAGCCGATCTTCTGCGATGTCCATCACCCAATTGGAGCTGAGCGAGAGGCTGTCGTTGTCCTTGTGACTATAGTTCACCACCCGCCCGCTCTTCGGCTCGAGTTTGAACGCTCCTTGTCGTCCAGATCCCAACCAGAGGTTTCCGGCACGGTCTCTGGTAATGCATTGCAGACCAAGCGTATCGAGCCGGCGGCCAAGTGGGTCAGCGAGGCGTTGCCGCGACAACATACCGGTACCAGGATCCAGAACGATCAGACCGCTGTCGGAGGCAATGAGTGTCTTCCCATCCTCTCGTTCGAACAGATCCCGAGCGCTGTTGCGCGGCGTTGCAAGAGAGTATGTTCTGAAGTGTATACGACGTACAAGGCTGTCAAGATCGCTGAACTCCGCATCATCCGGAATCTCGAGGCGCGCAACGCCGCCATATTCCAATCCCAGCCAGAGAGTTCCGGAGCGATCCTCCATGAGTGCAAGCACGCCCTTGTTTTGAAGCCACAAAGGGTCGCCCGGACGGGGGAGAAAATTGAGGAACCGATCGCGGGCGTCATCAAACAGGCTCAGACCTGTTTCAAACGTTCCGATCCACAGCCGGTTCTTCCTGTCCACGAGGAGTGACCAGATGGAGTTGGACGAGAGCGAATGCGGATCGTCCGGGATGTTACGGTAATCCTTGATGCCGTATCCGTCATACCTCTCGAGCCCGTTGACCGAACCGATCCAGACGAAGCCCTTGTTGTCCCGGACCACGCGCGAGCGCATTTCATTTGAGGAGAGACCGTCGGCAGTGGAAAGGCGATTGAAGTGAAAGACAGGGAGAAGACTCTCCTGCGCGAAGAGGGGATGTAAACTCAAAACAAGAAAGGCCAGCACCAGCACGCCTGACCGGAGTGCTCGAGAGAAGCTGCAATATGTAAGTTTGTCGTCGCCCACAATGGTCTTAGAGACGCAAACAATAACGGGGGAAAGGAGTATGAAGGAGAACGGAGAGCTGAACAACCGGGAGAGCATCGAAAAGGTAGCGATGAACGAGAGGAATGTCAACAAGCGGAACTGGCGCCCCCGGCCTATTGAGGACAGCGATCAGGTGGCGGAAACCCTATCGTTTCCAGCAGAATTCCCTGATTTCGACCTCCACGAGCCGTTCGATGGTTGTAGGTATAGCATAGTTCCTGCCCCCGCTACTCGGGAGCCTCTGGCAAATCGCTGGAGGCTCTTTTATTTTATGGGGTTGTGGGTGTAGGTGTGGTTGCAGGTGCAAGTCCGGGTGACCTCGTACCAACACGTGCCAATGCAAGATCAACGGAAAGACATGCCTCTTTGGTTGTCGAATGACGGCAGTTGCATCTCTCCGGTCAACATCAATCTGTTCGCTTGGTTGACAGTTCCTATCCTCTGGTGCACGACACTGTCCCTGCATTCTCACGTTCCGAGCGCCTCACGAGGTATCCTCAGAGCACCCCTGGTTCCCTTTCAGGAATTCGTGTATTTGTTTGCATGTTCCTGCCACTTTGACCACGAGGTATTGTTTTCGGGGGCGGGTCCATTTCTCGCTACCTGAAAGTACATAATTATGTAGAATGATCACCGAAAAGAGTACAACATTTTGTTCGAATTCACTAGTTTGTACTCGAATAGAGTATTGGCGCAGAAGGAATGAAAGTGGACTCGCAATCAGAAAGGAGAAGAACCATGGCAGAATTGAACCCCGTCACGAGTTGGGCGGCCTGGGGCCCGCGCCTGCAGAGCGTCCTCCGCATCGTGGCAGCTTTCATGTTCATGCTGACCGGCACGATGAAGCTTTTTGCTTTCCCGGTCGGAGTCCCTCCCAATGGGGGGACAGTCCAACTGATATCTCAGATTGGGCTCGGCGGCATCCTGGAGGTCGTTGGTGGTGTGTTGCTTCTCCTGGGTCTCTTCACTCGACCCGTTGCCTTCCTCCTTGCGGGCGAGATGGCAGTGGCGTATTTCCAGTTCCACATGCCTCAGAGCTTTTGGCCCACCGTGAACGGTGGCGTCTCTGCGGTGCTCTACTGCTTCATCTGGCTCTACGTCTCTGCCGCCGGCGCGGGACCCTGGAGCCTGGATGCCAAGCGGGGAAAGTGACTTCGTAGGGGGGGAGACTTATTCCATCTTACGTTTGAAGTGCCGATATTTTACTCTGGAAAGCA
>PMMO01000036.1 GCA_003162215.1 Ignavibacteriota bacterium | reverse complement strand
CGCGGTTCTACCAGGCCTCGACCAGTGAGTTATACGGGAAGGTGCAGGAAGTTCCGCAGACGGAGAAGACTCCGTTCTATCCGCGCAGCCCGTACGGTGTGGCCAAGCTGTATGCCTACTGGATCATTATCAACTACCGCGAGGCATATGGCCTGTACGCGACCAACGGGATCCTGTTCAATCACGAGTCTCCCCGTCGTGGCGAGACGTTTGTCACGCGCAAAATCACCATAGCAGTGGCGCGCATCAAGCTAGGGTTACAGAAGATACTGACGCTCGGCAGCCTGAGTTCCCAGCGCGACTGGGGGTATGCGCCGGAATACGTCGAAGGCATGTGGCGGATACTGCAGCAGCCCCAACCGGGAGACTTCGTGCTGGCGACAGGCGAGATGCACACCGTACGCGAGTTCACCGAGCGCGCGTTTGCCGAACTTGACATGCCGCTTGAATGGACCGGCGAAGGTGCAGATGAGAAGGGTGTGTTCAAATCCACCGGTGAAGTTGTGGTAGAAGTCGATGCCCGGTACTACCGTCCGACCGAAGTCGAGTTGCTCATTGGCGATGCCACGAAGGCGCGCACGCAGCTTGGCTGGGTACCGAAGACCGGCTTCGGCGACCTCGTGCGCCTCATGGTGCAGGCGGACTTGGAGAAGGTGAAGCGGCGCGGGTATTGACGAGAAAAAGGCTCAGGGAGGTTCAATTTCATCCATGCCCTCATCCAGCGACATACAGAGCACGATCTTTCGAAATATGACGCCGGAGGAAAAGTGGAAGGTTGCGACCCAGCTCTACTGGTCGGCGCGGGGGCTGAAGGAAGCGTATCTGCAAGCGTTGCATCCCGGGTGGACGGTGGGAGAAGTGAACGAGGCAGTGAAGATGTGGATGGCGAGTGGAACCGAATAGCCCATTGTTCCTGCTCTTTCTGCGTCCGTTGAATCGTGCCGGGATTGTGTACATGGTGACCGGTTCGGCGGCCGCTATGGTGTACGGAGAGCCTCGGCTCACGCATGATGTTGATATCGTTGTGGAGGCGCATTTGCCCGATATTCCGGGCTTCCAAACGATGTTCCCGAAGGCAGAATTCTATCTGCCTCCTCGCGAAGTATTGGAAGATGCCGTCAGGGGTGCAGGTCACGGACATTTCAATGTGATCCACCTGTTGACGGGCTTCAAAGCGGACTTTTACTTGAATACGGGAGACACGCTTCATCGTTGGGCGCTAGACAACAGAAATGAGGTGAAAGTGGAGGGTGAGAGTGTGTGGTTGGCTCCCCCTGAATATGTGATCATCCGGAAGTTACAGTACTATCAAGAGGGCGGCAGCGGGAAGCACATTCAAGATATCGGGAACATGTTGCGGCTTTCACCGGACCGAATAGATCTCGCACTGCTCAAGCGATTGGCGGCTGAACAGGGCCCNNGCGTGCGCACCTTGCGTGCGCATGGCTTCAACAACATCTTTATTCCGCACATCGAACAGTACGATCTGCGGAAGGAGACGGACATACGGCGGATGTATGAGGACTCCAAGCCCGACGTGGTGATTCATCTTGCCGCTGTGGTGGGAGGCATTGGGGCAAACCGGGATAATCCCGGACGGTTCTTCTACGAAAACGCCATCATNNGATTGGCGGCTGAACAGGGAGTGGAACGCGAGCTGCGTGCTCACTTCAATATCTCTTAAACTCAATCTGAATCTTTCTATGCATTCCACACTGGACCCAGCTTCCAGGATCACAGTCACCGGCGGTGCCGGATTTCTCGGAACGGTACTTGTGCGCACCTTGCGTGCGCATGNNTTCTTCTACGAAAACGCCATCATGGGAATCCAGCTGATCGAGATCGGACGTCAGGTGGAATTAAAGAAGATGGTAGTGATCGGGACAATATGCGCGTACCCGAAGTACACACCGGTGCCCTTCAGAGAGGAGCACATTTTTGATGGATACCCGGAAGAAACGAATGCACCCTACGGGATGGCGAAGCGGATGCTCCTTGTGCAGTTGCAGTCGTACAGACAGCAGTATGGGATGAACGGGATTTATCTCTTGCCGGTGAACCTCTACGGGCCAGGCGACAACTTTGATCCGGCATCGTCGCACGTGATTCCGGCGCTCATCAAGAAATGCGTTGATGCTCGTGACATCGGGGCGGACGAAATCGAGGTCTGGGGTGACGGCAGCGCGACACGGGAGTTCATCTTTGTCGAAGATGCGGCGGAAGGCATTGTCCTGGCAACCGAGCGATTTGACGAACCCGAGCCGGTGAACATAGGGGTCGGGTTTGAGATCTCCATCAAGGACCTTGTGCACCAGATTGCCAGGTTGACGGGGTATGAGGGCACTATAAAGTGGGATCCTTCCAAGCCGAACGGTCAGCCACGCCGGATGTTGGATACCACGCGTGCACGCGAGCGCTTCGGGTTTGTGGCGAAAATAACCTTCGAAGACGGTCTGAGGCGGACGATTGAGTGGTATGAGAAGAAGAGAGCGTAGGAAACAGGTAGACTCAACACATCGTCATTCCCAGACCGAATATGGGAAAGAAAAAGAGTGCTCTTGTTTGTGGTGCAGGAGGATTCATTGGAAGTCATCTTGTCAAACGGTTGAAACGTGAAAGCCACTGGGTCCGCGGGAATGATCTCAAGATGCCGGAGTACAGTCCGACTTCTGCAGACGATTTTGTGATTGGCGATCTGCGCGATCAGTCAGTGTGGAAAGCGATCACCGATCGCAAGTTCGATGAGCTCTATCAACTTGCTGTCGATATGGGCAGGGCGGGGTATATCTTCACAGGAAACCACGATGCAGATGTGATGCACGACTCAGNNGAATATGGTTGACCGCGCCAGGGTGACCGGCATTGGCAAAGTGTTCTATGAGATTGAAAAGCAGCTTCGAGAACTGAAGAAGGGTTGGTAGGCACGTGTTGTGTCGCATGCGGAACCGGTTTCGCGATGGTTCAAGCGTGAATGTTCTCGGCGTCCGCATAGATCCGATGAACATGGATGCGACCATGGAAAGAGTGGTTCAATGGGCCACCGCAGGAGATGGCAAGTGCCGATACGTCTGCTTTAGCGGGATGCATGGTATCGTTTAAGCGCAATCAGATGAGAGATTCCGTGGAATCCTCAACTCTGCAGATCTGAATGTACCTGATGGGATGCCTTTGACGTGGCTGGGATGGTTTG